>NZ_JAJSRC010000040.1:0-45804 GCF_021283245.1 Pseudomonas sp. NMI760_13
TGAATAAACCTGATTACGGACCATAATGTGTCAACCATGTCTGCGCACATGTGTCAGCGATGTGTCCGGTCTCTACACCAAGACCAAAGTAACCCGCCGTAAGGGCGGAAAGGTGAATAAGCGTCGACATCACAAATGAATGCGCATACAACTTCCAAAACCAACCAACCAACCAACCCAACTAAAACCAACTCAGACAGGCAAAACCGGCTCAGACAACCCCAACCGCCGAGCAACATACAAATCAATCAGATACCGAGCAATCGACCGCCCCGCCGGCAAAGGCGGCAACTCATGCACATTGAACCACCGCGCATCCTCGATCTCATCCGCCTGCATGACAATCTCCCCCCCAGCGTACTCGGCATGAAACCCCAGCATCATCGAATGCGGAAACGGCCAGCACTGGCTGCCAACGTACTGGATGTTCCTGACCTCCACCGCCACCTCTTCACGCACCTCGCGCACCAGGCAGTCCTCGGCCGACTCCCCAGGCTCCGCGAATCCCGCCAGGGTGCTATAGACCCCGGTGACAAAGCGCGGCGAACGGGCCAAAAGCACCTCGTCGCCACGAGTAATCAACACAATCATGCTCGGAGAAATCCGCGGATAGCTGCGCAAGTCGCACGGCTGGCAATACATCGCCCGCTCCCAGCGAATCTGCGTCATGGCCTGCCCGCAACTGCCACAGAAACGGTGCTCGCGAGCCCAGGTACCGATTTGCGCGGCGTACCCGAGTACCTTGTAGGTGTCGAAGTCGCCCTCAAGCATGAACCGGCGCAGCCCCTGCCAGTGACACCCCGGCACTTCACCGGCACCACGCAGCTCCAGCAGGAACACCGGCTGGCCATCAAAATGGCCGATACCATGCTCGCACAGCACATCAAGGTCCTGGCGCTTGAGCCAGTCGCGGGGAAACAGCGCGCCGTTGGCGTCCACCAGGAACCCCTCCGGGCTGCGGGCGACGGCCAGCCCCCCGGTGATCTGCGGGTCGAGTACTGCGGTTGTCCAGCGTGCTGACATGGTTCGGGTCCCTTGATGGCGCCCGCCACTGTCCAGTCAGTCGGCGAACGTCGGTTGCTGTTTGCTCATGTGCGCGGCCATGGCCACGCGCAGGTCTTCGGACTGCAGCATGGCCGCGTTCCAGGTGGCGATGTACTCCAGGCCATCGTCGATGCGATGGTCGCGCATGTAGCTGATCATCTCCTTGGTGCCGGCCACGGCGATCGGCGATTTTGCGGCAATCTCGCGGGCGATGGCAAAGACCCCGTCGAGCAGCGCCGCCTGGTCATCATAGACGCGGTTGACCAGGCCGATGCGCAGCGCCTCCTGGGCATCGACCCGGCGGCCGGTGTAGGCCAGCTCGCGCATGATGCCGTCGCCGATGATACGCGGCAAACGTTGCAGGGTGCCGACATCGGCGGCCATGCCCATGTCGATCTCCTTGATCGAGAACTGCGCGTCAGCGGCGCAGTAGCGCATGTCGCAGGCCGAGACCATATCGATGGCGCCGCCGATGCAGTAGCCCTGGATCGCCGCCAGCACCGGCTTGCGGCAGTTGTCCACGGCGTTGAACGAGCCTTGCAGGCGCAGGATGGTGCGGCGCATCACCCGGGCGTTGCGGCCGACGTCCTTGCCCAGTTGCTGCGCCAGGGTGGCCAGCATCGTCAGGTCGATGCCGGAGGAGAAGTGCTTGCCGGCGCCACTGATGACCACCACGCGCACCGCGTCGGTGTCGTCGATCCACTGGAAGATCTCGACCAGCTCTTCCCAGAAGGCGGCGTTCATCGCGTTGATCTTGTCCGGGCGATTGATCTGCACGTGGGCGATGTTGTCGGTCAGTTCGACCTTGAACGCGGTGTATTCGGTCACGAGCGGCACTCCTGTGGGAAAAGGATTCACAACGCCGGATCTTAGCGCACCCGCAAGGCTGCACATGTGCCAAAAGCCGGACTGGATGACTTGCACCCCGAGGCGCGATGCGGCACCTTGCGCCACTGCTGAATCAAAAGGATACAAATTCATGTCCCGTTCCCTGACCGGCGCCCTCGCCCACGGCTTCCTGGGCCAGTCGCCGCGTTGGTACAAGGCCGTCATCTGCCTGTTCCTGGTCCTCAACCCGTTGCTGCTGGCGACCCTTGGCCCGGTGGTCACCGGCTGGGTGCTGGTGATCCAGTTCATCTTCACCTTGGGGATGGCGCTCAAGTGCTACCCGCTGATGCCCGGCGGCCTGCTGCTGGTCGAGGCGCTGCTGCTGCGCATGACCACGCCCGAGGCCCTGTACGAAGAGCTGCAGCACAACTTCCCGGTGATCCTGCTGCTGATGTTCATGGTCGCCGGCATTCACTTCATGAAGGAGCTGCTGCTGTATCTATTCTCGCGGATCCTGCTGGGGGTGCGCTCCAAGGCGATACTTAGCCTGCTGTTCTGCGTGCTCTCGGCGTTTCTCTCGGCGTTCCTCGACGCCCTGACCGTGACCGCGGTGATCATCAGCGCTGCGGTGGGCTTCTATGCCGTCTACCACCGGGTCGCCTCGGGCACCAACCCACGGGAGGAGTCGGCGCTGGACAGCGATCACCAGGTCGAACAACTGCACCGTGACGACCTCGACCAATTCCGCGCCTTCCTGCGCAGCCTGCTGATGCACGGTGCGGTGGGCACGGCGCTGGGCGGCGTGTGCACCCTGGTGGGCGAGCCGCAAAACCTGCTGATCGGCCATGAAATGGGTTGGCACTTCGCCGACTTCTTCCTCAAGGTCGCGCCAGTGTCGATGCCGGTGCTGGCGGCGGGTCTGGTGACTTGCGTGCTGCTGGAGAAGCTGCGCTTGTTCGGCTACGGCACGCTGATGCCCGAACGCGTGCGCCAGGTGCTGGCCGCCTACGCCGCCGAGGACGACGCCGCGCGTACCCCGGCCCAGCGCGTCGCCCTGGTGGTGCAAGGCCTGGCCGCATTGATCCTGATCGTCTGCCTGGGCCTGCACATTGCCGAGGTCGGCCTGATCGGCCTGATGGTCATCGTGCTGATCACCGCCTTCACCGGCATCACCGACGAACACCGCCTGGGCCGCGCGTTCCAGGACGCCATGCCGTTTACCGCGCTGCTGGTGGTGTTCTTCGCCGTGGTCGCGGTGATCCACCAGCAGCAGCTGTTCAGCCCGCTGATCGCCTGGGTGCTGGCCCTGCCCAGCGAGCAGCAGCCAGGCATGCTGTACCTGGCCAACGGCCTGCTGTCGGCGATCAGCGACAACGTGTTCGTCGCCACCATCTACATCACCGAGGTCAAGCAGGCGTTCGTCAATGGCGCGATGAGCCGCGAGCACTTCGAGACCCTGGCGGTGGCGATCAACACCGGCACCAACCTGCCCAGCGTGGCCACGCCCAATGGCCAGGCGGCGTTCCTGTTCCTGCTGACCTCGGCGATCGCGCCGCTGGTGCGACTGTCCTATGGACGCATGGTGTGGATGGCCTTGCCCTACACCGTGGTCATGGGTGGCCTGGGCTGGTGGGCGGTGACCTACTGGCTGTAGTAGCCGCTCCTATGGAACTGAACATAACTCATTGATTTAGCAGGACCCTGTGGGAGCGGCTTTAGCCGCGAAGAATCCAACACCGTGCCTGGCACCGGCTGCGCCGGTGTTCGCGGGTGAACCCGCTCCCACAGGGCGCGCGGGCTACCCGCGAACTCAGTTCCCTGCGCGACAGCGCAGCCCCAAAGGGCTGGGCGATCTCCTACAGACGAACGCATATCCCGCCCCTGCTTTCTCTCCTCCCGTGCACCTACCCGTCGAACCCTGACTATCGTTCAGCACTGCTGTCGATTCTCGCCAACCCCGTTCGACTATCCAGCACACCCACCCGAGGAGACTCATCCCATGCGCAAGCTCATCGTCGCCGCCTTCATCACCCTCGATGGCGTCATGCAGGCCCCTGGCGGTCCGCAGGAGGACACCAGCGGCGGCTTCACCCATGGCGGCTGGATCCCGCCATTGGCGGACGAGGCCTTCGGCCAGGCCATGCAGACCTTGTTCAGCCAACCGTTCGAACTGCTGCTGGGGCGGCGCACCTATGACATCTTCGCCGGGTTCTGGCCAGAAGTCGTGCCCGATGCGCCGGATCGTCCATTGGCCGACCTGTTCAATGGCGTGGCCAAGCATGTCGCCACCCACCGCCCCGAATCCATCGACTGGCAAAACAGCCACCCCTTGGGCGCCGATGTGACGGGGGCAGTACGCACGCTCAAGCAACAGACCGGCCCGGCGCTGCTGACCCAGGGCAGCGGTGAACTGGTACGCCAGCTGCTGGCGGCCGGGCTGGTGGACGAGCTGCGCCTGTTGATCCATCCCTTGCTGCTGGGACGCGGCAAGCGCCTGTTCGGTGACGATGCACAGGCCGCAGCCTTCAAGCTGGTGGAATCGAGCAGCACGCCCAATGGGGTACTGCTGGCGCATTACGTGCGTAGCGGCGAGGTGCAGACGGGTTCGTTCTGAACCCGGTCAGTCGAGCAGGCGGGCGAAGCCATGATGCCGTAGCCGAGCAGGGCCGGGGCATCGCCCGCAGGATGGTCGAACACCTCGAAGGCATCGCCCGGGCCGAAGGCCTGGAAACGGTCCATCTGGATGCCACCCTCAACGCCGCCGCGTTCTATCGCCGCTGCGGCTACGTCGGCGACGCGCTATCGACCTACCAATCGCCCTTTGGCCTCGAACTGTCCTGCGTCCCCATGCGCAAGGCCATGGCCCGGGTATAAGATCAGAGCCCCCTGCCCCGGAGACCCGTCCCATGCTGCCCACCGCTTCCTCCCAGCACAGTGCCCGCCGCGTTCGCTTGCAGGCCCTGCGCGGGCGGGTCGGCCTGGGGCTGGTGGCCGGGCTGTCGGTGCTGGCCGGCATGACCGATGCCATCGGCCTGCTGGCGCTGGGGGACTTCGTCTCGTTCATGAGCGGCAACACCACGCGCCTGGCGGTTGCCATCAGCCAGGCTGACCTGGCGCTGATCCTGCGCCTGGCCCTGGCGATCCTCGGTTTCGTGCTGGGCAACACCCTGGGTGTCCTGCTGGCCCGGCGCCTGAACCGGCGCGCCGCACCCTTGCTGCTGATCGTCGCCACCCTGCTGGCATTCGCCGCAGTCTGGCCGGCGTCGATCACCTTCCCCGCACTGATCGCGGCCACCCTGGCCATGGGCATGCTCAATGCCGTGGTCGAGCAGGTGAACGGCCTGCCGATCGGCCTGACTTACGTCACCGGCGCGCTGTCGCGCTTCGGCCGTGGCCTGGGACGTTGGCTGCTGGGTGAGCGGCGCGATGGCTGGCGGGTGCAACTGGTGCCCTGGAGCGGCATGCTGCTGGGCGCCGCGCTCGGCGCCTGGCTGCAGCAGCGGCTCGGCTTGCAGGCGCTGGCGGCCAGTTGCGGCCTGGCCTGTCTGCTGGCGCTGGTGACGGTGTTCATTCCGCGGGCCTGGCAACTGGGCTACATGCCGCGTTGAGGACCACCCCTTTCAAAGTTTTCGCGTTTCGGGGGATATGACCGCTCGAATTCAAGATTGCCGGGGTCGCTTTGCGACCCTTTCCGGCCGGTCCGACGCCTCGGCAAGGCCGCTCCTACAGGGGCACGCGGTCGTCTGTAGGAGCGGCCTTGTGCCGCGAAAGGGCTGCAAAGCAGCCCCGGCAAGGCCAAGCCGGACGCCAATTCTCACACCTTGAAAGGGCTGGCGATGAGGAAGAACCAAACAGCGCAGGCCCATACCTGCAGGATATGCGTATGCTTCGATAATCACTATCGAGCGCAGCAATTTCCAAAGCGTCAACGTGGCCCATAACCTGAGCTCATCGATTCGACACCCTCGAATCCCAGGCTCACGGAACCGCCCCGATGAACACCACCGCCCGCCTCCTCCTCGCTGCACTGGCCATCGCCGTGCTGAGCGGCTGTGCCAGTCATCCCGAGCTGCGCCCCTATACCGCCGAGGAAACCCGCCAGCTGCAACTCGAAGCATTGCAGCGTCAGGGCCTGAGCCTGGAGGAATACGAGCAGCGCAAACTGGCTGTGTCGCGCGCCGGCCACCCACAGGTGGTGACCGACGCCGCCACGGCCAGGACCGCGATCAGCGGCTGAGCTCGACCTCCGCCAGGAACGCCAGCAGGTGCTCGTTGAACGACACCGGCGCTTCCTCCATCACGAAATGCCCGCAACCCGGCAGGATCACGCCGCGCACCGAGTCGGCGTGCCCCTGCATCGTCAGCAGTGGCGCATCGGCCGTGGCGTGCTCGGCACCGATCGCCAGCACCGGCATCGGCAGCGGACGCTTGGCCCGCTCGCGGTTCTGCCGGATGGTCTCGGGGATCGCCCGGTAATAGGCGAAGCCCGCCCGCATTCCGCCCGGCGAGGCGTAGGCGCGGATATAGACATCCGCCGCCACCGCGTGGCGGCGCACCGCCCAGCGATCGAACATGAAATTGAGGTAGCCCTCCTCGCGCCCGGCGATCAGGAACTCCGGCAGGTCGCGCACCTGGTTGAACAGGAAATGCCAGAGGAAGATGTTCTCCTGCGGCGCCACGAAGATCGGCGGCGCCTCGGCCAGCCCGGGAATCACCGCCTCGGCCACCGTCAATGAACGGACCGCCTGCGGCAGGTCGCTGGCCATGGCATAGGCGACCCACATCCCCACGTCGTGGCCGACCAGGTGGTAGCGCTCATGCCCCAGTCGGGTCATGACGGCGTGCAGCACGCGGGCGACGTTGCCGGTGTCGTAGCCCTGCTCGGGACGGTCCGAATCCCCCAGGCCCGGCGGATCGATGGCGATGGCGCGAAAGCCGCGCGCGGCCAGGATCGGCAGCACATGGCGCCAGGCGTACCAGGTCTGCGGCCAGCCCGGTATCAATAGCACCGGCTCGCCCGCACCGGCCACGACGCAGTGCAGACGCTGGCCCTGTACCTGCACATAGACATGCTCGAAGGCATCGCCCAAGGACTCGACGGACAGGCTCATACCCGTACCTCCTTGTCGATGCCGAGCATGCGCTGGATCTGCCGGGCGTCGATCGGCGCGCCGGCGAAGTCATCGAACACCTGGTCGGTGACCTGGATGATATGGCGGTTGATGAACTCGACGCCTTCACGGGCGCCGTCCTCCTGGTTCTTCAGGCAGCATTCCCACTCCAGGGTTGCCCAGCCGGCGAAGTCGTATTGCGCCAGCTTGGAGAAAATCGCCTTGAAATCCACCTGGCCATCGCCCAGCGAGCGGAAGCGCCCGGCACGTTCGGTCCAGTCGCTGTAGCCACCGTACACACCCTGCCGGCCGCTCGGATTGAACTCGGCATCCTTGACGTGAAACATGCGGATCAACGGGTGGTAAAGGTCCAGGTAGGCCAGGTAGTCGAGCTGCTGCAGGACGAAATGGCTGGGGTCGAAGAGGATGCGGCAACGCGTGTGCTCCCCCACCAGGGCATGGAAGCGCTCGAAGCTGGTGCCGTCGTGCAGGTCCTCGGCCGGGTGGATCTCGAAGCACAGGTTGACGCCCTGCTCGTCACAGCAGTCGAGGATCGGCCGCCAGCGCCGCGCCAGTTCCTCGAAGGCGGCCTCGACCAGGCCCTGGGGACGCTGCGGGAACGGGAACAGGTAGGGCCAGGCCAGCGCGCCGGAGAACGTGCCCATATCGTCCAGCCCCAGGTTGCGGCTGGCCCGCGCCGCCAGCTTCATCTGTTCGATCGCCCAGGCGGTGCGCTGCGCCGGGTGTCCGGCCAGCGCGGCCGGGGCAAAGGCATCGCACATCGGATCGTAGGCCGGATGCACGGCGACCAGCTGGCCGATCATGTGGGTGGTCAGCTCGCTGACCTGCAAGCCGCGCTCGGCCAGTCGCCCCTTGATCTCATCGCAGTAGCCCGTGCTCTGCGCGGCCAGTTCCAGGTCGAACAGCCCGGCATCCCAGGCCGGTACCTGCAGCCCCTTGAAGCCAAGCCCCGCCGCCCAATCGGCAATACTGTCCAGGCTGTCGAACGGCGGTTTGTCGCTGCTGAACTGCGCGAGGTGCAGGCTGGGTCCCTTGAGTGTTCTCATGATGCGATCTCATTGTTTGTCGATCGACAAACAATAGAATCGAACGACGCTTCCCGTCAATCGCAAATTGGCTAGAATGCGCGTTTTGCGTAATCAGGCAGACGAGCGATGGCAGGGCGACCTCGGGAATTCGACAAGCAACAGGCGCTGCGCAAGGCGATGCGGTTGTTCTGGGAGCATGGCTACGAGGGCACCTCGATGTCGGCCCTGGTATCCGCGCTGGGCATTGCCTCCGCACGGATCTACGCGGCCTTCGGCAGCAAGCAGCAACTGTTCGAGGAGGCCGTGGCTTTGTACGAGTCAGCCGAGGGCGGCTTCGCCGACCGCGCCCTGGCCCTGCCGGACATCCACCAGGCCCTGGCGCGGATGTTCGAGGACGCCATCAGCACCTACACCCGCGCCGACGAGCCCAGGGGCTGCCTGGTGGTCAGCGCCGCCAGCGGCGTGGCGCCGGACAACCTGGCCGTCCAGCAGTGGTTGTCCGGGCACCGCCGGCAACGCACCGAGTCGATCGTCGAGCGCCTGCGTCTGGCCCGTGAACAAGGGCAACTGCCGGCCGACACGCAGGTCGAGGCACTCGGCCACCTCTATGCCACCTTCCTCCACGGCATTTCCGTGCAGGCCCGCGACGGCGTACCCGCGCACGACCTGCGCAACGCAAGCCGCCAGGCATTGACCCTGCTGCCGAACACCCAGGGCTGACGCGCTCACCTGTAGGAGCGGCCTCGTGCCGCGAAAGGGCTGCGTAGCGGCCCCAGGATTTCAGCTTCGCAGCCGAAATTGCCGGGGCCGCTCTGCGGCCCTTTCGCGGCACGAGGCCGCTCCTACAGGGATCGCGCACGGCCGTTTACCTCGGGCACGGCAAAGCTGTTAGCCTTGCCCTGTTCAGGTCACCACGGACAGCCCATGGCCAACCACAAGATCGAGATCCGCCGGCGCAATGTCGAGAAGATCCTGCAAGCCGCCGAGCAGGTGTTCGCCGACAAGGGCTACGGCGCCACTTCCATGGGCGATATCGCCGAGCTGGCGCAACTGCCGCGCTCCAATCTGCACTACTACTTCAGCACCAAGGACGAGCTGTACCGCGCCGTGCTGCAGGACCTGCTGGATGTATGGAAGCAGGACGCCCTGTGCTTCGAGCACTTCGACGACCCGCGGGTGGTGTTGACCAGCTACATCCGCGCCAAGATGGGACACTCGCGCTCAAGGCCGTTGGGCTCGAAGATCTGGGCCGAGGAGATGCTCCATGGCGCCCCGCTGCTCGGCGCCAGCCTGGACGACATCCTGGTGCCCTGGGCGCAGCTCAAGGAGGCGAAGATCCGCAGTTGGGTCGCGGACCGGCGCATCCTGCCAGTGGAGCCGTCGGCGCTGCTGTACATGATCTGGGCCGCGACCCAGCACTACGCCGACTTCGGTTACCAGGTCAACCTGCTCAATGGCGGCGAGCCGCTGTCCGACCTGGCGTTCGAGCAAGCGGTGCAGACCGTCACCGGCGTCATCCTGCGCGGTATCGGCCTGGAGCCTTAGCGCCCCAGGTGCTCACACAGGAAGTCGATGAACACCCGGGTCTTGTGCGGCACATGGTTGCCGTTGGGGTAGACCACGCTGATCGGCTGCGCCGGCAGACTGTAGTCCGGCAACACCCGCCGCAACTTGCCGGCGACCAGATCCTCCTCGACCAGCCAGGCAGGCAGCACCGCCACTCCCAGCGCGGCGCAGGCCATCGCGCGGATGGCGTGGGACGCATTGGACTGGTAGGCCGCCCTGCCCACCACGCTCGCGCTGCCCGTCCGCGCGCCGTGCAAGGTCCAGCTGGTCGGGCTGCGCAGGTTGCTGTTGGCGATCCAGGGCACATCCGCAAGGTCCGCGGGTTGGGCGATTACATGGCGGGCAAGAAACGCCGGTGAGGCCACCAGCAGAATGTCGTAGTCGGCCAGCTTGCGACTGCGCAGGTTCGAGTCTGTCAGGACACCGAGGCGCACCACCAGGTCGAGCCTTTCGGCAATCAGGTCGCTCAGCGACGAATCGGTCTCGTAACTGATCGACAGTGCCGGGTAACGCTCGGCAAACAACGGGATCAGCGGCAGGATGAAGCGCTCGCCGTACTCCCCGGTGGTGCTGATGCGCAGCCTGCCCGATACGCCGTTGTGTCGACGCAGCACACTGTCGAAGGCGCCCTCGACATCGCTGACGATCACCTTGAAATCGTCGTAGAAACCCTGGCCGGTTTCGGTCGGGGCGATGGCCCGGGTGCTGCGCGCCAGCAGCGTCACCCCCAGGGCCTGCTCCAGTGCCTTGACGTGCTGGCTGGCCATGGCTTTGCTGATGCCGAGAAAATCCGCCGCCTTGGTGAAGGAGCCGAAATCGACCACCGCCAGAAACGTCTGCACCCGGTTGAGCTGGGTGTGGAGGGCCGTGCGCGGCATTGTTCACTTCCATCAAACAGAGTTTCAAGGGTAGCGACATCGACAGGGACAGTCCACGGCACCTACGCTGCGCGCCGAAAAGGAGTGGCAATGACGTACCGGTATCGCGTGGCAACGATCTTCCTGATGGGCTTCTTCATCGACTGCATCAACCTGTTCATGCCGACCGTGGCGTTGCCGCGGATCGCGGCCGAGTTCGCCATTGGCAATGCCAGCAGCGCCTGGGTCGGCAATGCCTACATGCTCGGGCTGACCCTGGCCGTGCCGGTGAGCACCTGGCTGGCAAGCCGCTGGGGTGCGCGGCGGCTGCTGTGTGCCGCCATGCTGGGGTTCAGCGTGGCCGTGTGGGGCTGCGGCGAAGCCACAAGTTTCGCCGCGCTGATCACCTGGCGCCTGCTCCAGGGCATGGCCGGTGGTTTGCTGATCCCTGTGGGCCAGGCGCTGACCTTCGAGCGGTTCCAGGGCCCGGAGCGCGCCCGCGTGTCCACCCTGGTGATGGCCGTGGCGCTGCTGGCGCCGGCGCTGTCGCCCACGTTGGGCGGGATGATCGTCGACCATGGTCGCTGGCCGTGGGTCTTCCACTGCAACATTCCGCTGGCCCTGCTCACGGCGGCGCTGGCCTGGGCCTGGATTGACCAGACACCGGCCCCGGCAGCGCCGCGCCCGGACTTCAAGGGATTGCTGCTGGTCAGCGCCGCCCTCGCCTGCCTGCTGCTGGGCCTGTCGCTGTACGGTGCCGGCCATGGCGTCGCACTGGCCATCGCCTGCCTGCTGGCCGGCTTGTCCTGCGCCCTGCTGTACCGCGCCCACTACCAACGCTCGGCCGGAGGGATTGTCGAGTTGAAAGTGCTCGGCAGCCCTCGCCTGCGGGTCTCGATGCAGGTCTACCATGCAATCCCCGGGGTGTTCACCGGGGTCAACCTGCTGAACATCTTCTACCTGCAGGATGTGCTGGGCCTGAACGCCCAGGCCACCGGCCTGTTCATGCTGGTCTACGCCGCCGGAGCCTTCGCCGCCATGCTGCTGGCCGGCCGCCTGTACAACCGCGTCGGTGCCGCCCGCCTGCTGCTGCTCGGCATGCTCCTGCACAGCCTGGGCATCGGCCTGCTGGTAATGGTCGACACGCCGACCGATAGCGCAGCACTGGTTGCGGCCTACGGCCTCATGGGCATCGGCGGCGGCATCGGTGCCAACACCGCCCAGACCACCGCGCTGCTCGACTTCAGCGGCGAGCGGATGCAGCAGGCCAGCGTGCTGTGGAACCTCAATCGGCAGATGGCTTTCAGTGTCGGCGCCGCCTTGCTGCTGATGATCTTCAACCTGTTGCTGGCAGGCCTGAATCCGCCCGCAGCCTATCACCTGACTTTCGCCCTGGCCGCGCTGCTGGGACTGCTGCCACTGCTCACACTGAACACACTACCCAAGGAGAACCACGCCCATGCCTGAACACGCGATTGCCCGCGCCGAACGCAGCATTCATCACGTCCACGAACTGATCCAGATGGTCTTCACTCGCCCGGTGGCCGAATCCCAGTCGGTGCTCGGTGGGCTGATGGCGGTGTTCGCCGATGATTTCAGCATGGTTGCCACGACAGGCACGCAGGTCACTCGCCAGCAGGTCGAGCAGCTGTTCAAGGGGGCCGCCGGGACCAGGCCAGGCCTGCAGATCACCGTCAGCGATGTGCAAGTGGTGTGGCAGGCCGGGTTGAATGTGGCGGTGCGCTACAAGGAAACCCACCGTTCGCAGGGCATGGCGCAGGCGCGCTGGTCGCTGGCTTTGCTCGAATGCGGCGATCGCGGGGTGGTGTGGCGCTGCCTGCATGAAACCGCGATTGCCTAGGCGACTGCGCGTCTGCAGCCCCGGCCAATCAATCAGACATGGCTTGTTCTACAGCGCCATGGGTACGCTCGAACTGCAACGGCGTCACCGTCACGTGACCTCGTGCCAGTTCCGCCATTTCGCTGCCGGGCTCATCCTCGGTGCGGTGATTGTTCAGCTGCAACCAGTGGTACTCGAAGTGTCGCGGGTCGACCTCGGTACGCACCGAGACACTGTTCAACGGCCCGACACCCTGGCGCGTCACCTTCAACGGCCGGACGGCCTCCAGGGCACAATCAGGGAAGTTGACGTTGAGGCAGGCATCGGCCGGCCATGGCATGTCCAGCACACCGAGAATCACCTCGGGCGCCAGGTTCAGGCCGATGTCCCAGGGCACTGCGTCGCGGTCGCCATAGGCCTGGCTCAAGGCGATCGAACGTACCCCCAGCAGCAGCCCGGTCATCGCCGCGCCGACCGTTCCGGAGAATACGGTTTCAGTGCCCAGGTTCGCCCCACGGTTGATACCGGATAACACCAGGTCGGGCCTGGCATCCTTGAGCAGATGCCCCAGCGCCAGCGCCACGCAGTCACCCGGCGTGCCGGTGACGGCGAAGCGCCGCTCGCCATGGCTGCTCACCCGCAGCGGGGCGTGCAGGCTCAGCGAATGGGAAGTGCCGCTCTGGTCCCGGTGCGGCGCCACCACCCACACCTCCCTGGCCAGCCTGGCCGCCACCTGTTCCAGCACGGCCAGGCCGGGCGCGTCGATGCCATCGTCGTTGGTCAACAGAATGCGTTCGAATCGATAGGTCATGGTTCATCCTGTGAAGTTGCCGGTCAAAGGTGCCCCGGCAACGATAGCTCAGACATGCTCCTCCACACGCCCGATCGTGTGCACGCCCTGCTTCCAGTCGAGCCCATCGGCGCAGCTGGCGGCGTGGCGACCATTGATGTCCAACGCGGAGGTGAAGAAGAACTGGCCAACCGTCAGCTCGCCCACCGCATGAATCTGCCGGTTGCTGCCGGCCCGCCCCTGCACGCGATAGCTCGTCGGATCGATGCAGATCCCCCCCTGCGGGTGGCGGGTGACCGTGCCGTTTTCCAGCAGCGTGGCGAGCAACGGCGAGTCGAGCAGGTCGGCGTCGCGCGGAGAGCCGATGGCATGGATCAGCCGGTCGTAGACATGGCGCCAGCCGCTGCCCTGCAGGACCAACCCGTCGCCGCCCTGCTGCGGCGCGGTGAATGGCCCGGCGACGAACTCCAGTTGGCCACTGCGCAGGTAGCTGAGGATCTTGCGCGCATTCTGCGCCGGGATGGAAACCCGATAGGCCATGAAGAAGCTGAAGTACTCGCGCAGGAAACGCGCCTGCGCGGCATCGTCCAGTGCCTGCCAGATGTCCTCGACGAACCCATTGGTGGCATAGAGGATCGCCTGCCAGGTCCGCGGTGAGCGGGCATGCTCGAGTTCAGCCTCGATGAAACCGGCGATGTCGGCCGGTGGCGCGGGCATGGGGATCACCGCGCTGGCCTTGCCCGGGTCCTGGAAGGCCAGCTCCTTGCGGAACAGGCCGACCAGGTCGCTGATCTGCAGGCGGCCGTTCTGCGCCACCAGCGCATGGAGGCCTTCGCGGGTCAGGTAGCGCAGCGTGACCGGCTCCTGGGTACCCCGCACCACGGGAAAGTAGCCACTGCGCGAATGCATGCGGATGGGGCCTCGATGCCCCCGCTCGATCAGGGCTATGACGGTGTCGATGGCGCTCAGCCGTGCGCCGACCACCGCCACCCGCTCGTGGGGCGCCACCACGCGCAGCAGGCGGGAAACCGGATACGGCGTATCCAGCACCCGCGGGTCGCCGGACGGCTCCGGCTTCTTGCCCAGCGGGCCACAGCACAGCACGACCTTGCCGGTCGGCAGGCTGAGGCCACAACGTGTGCGCAGGGTTTCCACGCCATCGATCAGGTCGATGGCGCAGACCTCCGCGTGCAATTGCACCAGCTGGCAACCCAGGGTCGCGCCGCGCAGCACGATCTGCTTGAGCTGATGCTGCAGGTAGATGCCGAACAGGGCCCGAGGCGCGAAACCGTCCGCCTCTGGACGAAAATCGGGGTACGCGCGGCGCCAGGCCTGCGGGCTCTGCTGCAACCACTGCAGGAAATGCCCGGGCAGATGCGGGTATGGCGTAATGAGGCCGGTCCTGGTGTTGAGCAGGTTGCTCTCCAGGTCGGCCTCGTAGGCCGCGCCGCGCCCGAAATCATCCCGCTTCTCGAACAGGTGGATGACGCCGGCCGGCGCGCTGCCGGCGGCCACGCGGTCCAGATGGCGTTGCAGGAAGGCGATGGCCGTCGCGCCGCAGCCGACGATTGCAAAGGTGTTTTTCATCAACGTGCGTCCCTCTCCAGTAATGCTTCCCTGTCCACGGATTGCGTTCCAGCCTCAGGCGAGCTCGCCCAGGAAGGCCTTGATGCGCTCGGCACCGGCCAGGACCTTGCCGGCTTCGCCGGAATACGACAGCCGGGCATGCCCCGCCGCGCCGAAGAAACTGCCGGGAATCAGGGCAACGCCGAAGTCCCTGAGCAGTACGTCGCAGAACGACTCGTCATCACTGATCACCTGCCCGCGGAACGACCGGCCCAGCGCCTGGCCGATATCGAGGAACAGGTAGAACGCCCCGGCCGGCTCGCAAAAGCGCAGCAACGGCGTACCGCGCAGCACCTCGAGCAAGGCCTGGCGCTGCCCGGCCAGACGCTGCCGGGCGGCGATGGAGAACGCCTGGTCACCGTCGAGTGCCGCCGTTGCCGCCGCCGCCGCGGGGGCCGGCAGGTTGGAGATCGAGTTGGAGTTGAGCGTGGTGACCGCGTCGGCGATCCGCCGGTCCGCCGCCAGCAAGCCGACCCGCCACCCCGGCATGCCATAGAGTTTGGAGACGCTGTCGATCTTGATGATGCGCCCGGCGAGATCCGGCGCCACCGTCAGCAGGTCGGGACAGCGGTCCATGTCGTAGACGAAGCGCTGGTAGACGTCATCGCAAATGATCCAGACGTCATGCTTGCGCAACACTTGCGCCAGCCCCTGGAGCTCCTCGACCGAGTACACGGCGCCCGTTGGGTTGCCGGGGGAATTGAGCAGCACCACCCGCACCTGTTCGTCGAGCGCCTGTTCCAGGGCCTGGGGGGACATCTTGTAGCCGCTCTGCGCGGTGCAGCGCACATCGACGACGCCCGCCCCGACCAGATCGGCGATATCGAAGTAGGTCGGCCAGCACGGGGTCGACACCAGCAGCTTGTCGCCCGGGCGGATGATCGCCCGCAGCACGCTGAACAGCAGGTGCTTGGCGCCGAGGCCGGCGACCAGGTTGCGTTCGTCGAAATGCACGTGGCCAAGGCGCCGCAGGTAACCCAGGTAGGCCTTGAGCAATGCCGGATCGCCACGGCTGGCGCCATAGCCGCCGGTGTCCTCGTGGGCCGCCCGCACTGCCGCCTCGACGATATGGGGCGCCGGCAGGAAGCCGGGCACGCCGACACCCAGGTCGATGACCGGCTGCGGCGCCTCCCTGACCTTCTGCGCCACCCCGAGGATCGGACAGAATCGCGCGAATTCCAGGTCTGCTGAAAGCGTAGGCATGCAGGATTCTCCAGAAGTCCGTTTCAGGCGGCGCGCACGGCCATGCGGCCACGCGCCATGAGCGCGGCCATGTGGGTGGCCGTCGCGGTGATGATGTCGAGATTGCCGGCACTCGGATCGAGGTAGTCCCCCGCCCCCTCGACCCGCACCATGGTGAACAGGCGACCTTCGCTGTAATGCAGGTCGACGATCACCTCGTAGCCCGGCACGGCCTCGCGCACCAGCGCCACGGCCCGCTCCACCTCGCGACGGGTGGCGGCCAGGTCGGCCTGGGCGATCAGTGCCGAGACCGCCGTCTGCATGTAGACATTGGGCTTGGCCGGGTTGATGTTGAGGATCGCCTTGACCTGAGCGCAGCCGGTGAAGCGCCGCAACGCCTGTTCGGTGGTGGTGATGTAGTTGCTCAGGTTGCGGCGGGTGGCGGGGCCTGCGCTTTCGGCGCTGATCGACGACACCACCTCGATGTAGCGCACCCCCGGGTTGGCCCGGGCGATGGCGGCGGCCAGCGGAATCGAGGCCTGCCCCCCACAGGTGATCATGTTGACGTTGCTCGCCCCGGTCAGCTCCAGGCCGTTGAGCGAAGGCACGCACAGTTGACCCAGGGCCGCCGGGGTGAGGTTGATGATCACCTTGCCGGCCTCGATCAGACGTGGCGCGTGGCGCTCATGGTCGGCGGCCGAGGTGGCGTCGAACACCAGGTCGAACTCGCCGATCCGGGCGAACAGACCGTCGATGCCATCGGCGGTGGTGGCGACCCCGCGCTCCCGGGCGAAGGCCAGGCCCGCGGAGTGCGGGGAACGTCCGGCAACCAGCGTGCAGTCCAGGTCCGGGTGGGCCAGGACCTTGCACAGGATGTCGCAGCCAATGTTGCCGCTGCCGATAATGGCGGTTTTCAGGGACATGAATGCACTCCAGGGTCAGGCAACGGAAGGTTGGGAAAGGCGGCTGGCCACCGAGATGATCAGGTCTTCCTGGCCGGCCACCGCATTGCACTGGGCCAGGGCTTCGTAGATTCGCCGTGGTTCGACGCCGAACTCGCTGGCGGCGCGCGCGACATGTTTCTCGAAACCGCTGCACACGCCGTACAGGCCACTGATCAGGTTGGCGGTCTTGACGACCGTGGGCGTGCTGACCGGGGCGATGCTCTCCAGCTGCTCGATGGCGCGGCACAGGGCGAAGATGTCCACGCCGGTGGCGAAGCGGTAGCGCTCCAGCACCGCGCACAATGTCTCCAGCTGGGTGTTGCCGGCGCCGGCGCCGAAGCCGCGCATGCAGCCGTCGACGATGGTCGCCCCGGCCTGGACCGCGGCCAGCGAGTTGGCGATGGCCAGGCCCAGGTTGTTGTGGCCATGGAAGCCCAGCGGAATCGACAGTTCACTGCTGAGCAAGGCAATACGCTCGCGGGTGCTGTCCGGATCGAGGTGACCCGCCGAGTCCATCAGCACGATGGCATTGGCACCATAGCCCTGTTGCTTCATCGCCTCCTCGAGCAAGCGCTCGGGGCTGGCCATGTGGCACATCATCAGTACGCCATGCACATAGGCGCCGTTGCCGCGGGCATGCTCGATATAGCTTTCGGTCACGCTCGCCTCGGTGCAATGGGAGGCGATGCGCAACACCTCGACACCGATCCGCAAGGCGGTATCGATATCGTCGAGCCTGGCGAAGCCTGGAATCATGTGGATGCCCAGGCGCGTGCGACTGAGGTTGGCACGCGCCGTCTCGAGCATCTCGGTGTCGGCATGGCGGGCCAGGCCCAGCTGCAGGGACGATGCCCCCAGGCCGTTGCCGTGGCCCACCTCGACCACGCTCAGGCCGCAGCCGTCGACGGCACGGCAATAGGCGGCGATATCCTCCAGGCTCAACGAATGGGAAACGGCATGGTTGCCGTCGCGCAGGGTCGGATCATGAATGGCGATTGCAGCGGTCATCGAGATCGAGTCCTTGTGATCGAAGGTTCAGTTGCGTGGAGCGTCGGCAGCCGGCTCGGGCTGGAGCAGCCGCTTGGGCAGGAACGCCGGCGAGATATGGATGATCGACATGCGCACCACGTGGTTGAGCATGACGAAGGCAGGGTCGAGCTTGAGCAACAGGGCTGCCGCGGTCATCACCTCGACACCGCCCGGCACCCAGGACATGAACAGCGCCAGGAAGGGCTTGCCGGTGATCTGGGCGGCGAGCGCGGCCACCAGCAAGGTGGTGCAGAACGTCAGCGTGGTCACCACCAGGCCAGCACGCACGTAGCGCAGCACGTCCCCCAGGGTGATGTCGCGCAGGCGGATGCCGATCAAGCCGCCCAGCAGGATCAACGCCACCATCGCCACCGGGTCGGGCACATGCAGGTTGAACTGGGGCATGCCGATGTTCACCGCGGCGGCGCACACCAGCCCGGTCAGCATGTAGGGCGCAGGCACGTCCAGACGTTCCAGCAAGTAGCCGGCAACGACCGCGACGACCGCGACCGGCACGATGCGCAGGTAGTCGCCCAGGGTTCCGGCCGCATGCGCCGCGCTGTCGCCATGGCCGCCGGCGATCAGGGTGACCACCAGCAACAGCGCGAGCAGGCGGACGATGTGCACGAAGGCGATGCGTCCGGAGGCCGGCCCCTCTTCCCCCGACACCGTCATCACCGCCGCCATGGCGCCCGGGATGGCACTGAGCAGGCTTTCGATATGGCCCCACTTCTCCATGCGTCGCAGCCAGTTGTAGCCCACCAGGATCTGCGTGGTCATGCACACCAGCAGCCCGAGCAGGATGCTGACGTCGGTGAGCTCGTGCATCATCGAGGCGGTGACCGTGGAGCCGACGCTGATGCCGAGCAGCAACTGCACGGTGGCCACGAACGGAAACGGCATGCGCATGCGCACGCCCCACTTGCTCAGCGCCGTGACCGCGCAGATGGCGCCGATCAGTTCACCGAGCGGCAGCCCGGTGAGAAATCCCAGCCAGGCGCCCAGGGCCGCGACCGGAATGGGGATGAGGCTCTCGATCAAAGGTTTCATGGCATCGTCACCTGTCTGCAGGCATGACCGTCCCGACTGGCGGCACGGTCAGCAAAAGTGATGGAGGAACGGGACGGATCAGCGGCTAGACGGCGGCCGCTTCGTTGCCCGCCCAGTCGCAGCTTTCGTGGAACCAGCGCTCGACTTCACCAAGCCGCAATTGCAGTTCACGCTCGTTGCGCCCGGCGACGATGGCGTTGAGGATTTCCGAGTTGGTGAACTCCATCGACCGGTAGGCGGTCATCCGGCTCGCCGAGATGCGGTACTCCAGCACGCCGTCGAGCGGGCAGTCGCTCGGCACCTCGCGCAACAGGCCGACCCGCGGTGGAATGCTGATGTGCCCGACCATCTGCCGCGGCTCGATCATGGCCGCCGGACGATACTCGGGATCGCGCAGCGCGCGCAGGAAGCTCATGCGCGGGTCCAGGCCCCAGGCATGGCTGATCTCCTGGTTGAAGAACACCCCGCCCAGCCGCGAAGCGATTTCGCACAGGACGATCTCGCCCGCGTCGGTGACGAACAGTTCGAGGTGGAACAGCAGGGTCGGCTCGGAAGGCAACACGTCCTCGACCAGCGCGCGGGCGTAGCGCACCAGCTTGTCGCGCATCGGATTGCCGGCATCGAGCATGTGCAGGTCGTGGGCCTTGCCGCCGAGGAAGTCCAGCGCCGAGGTCATCACCCGTACCGGCGACACCAGGATCGGCTTGCCGTCGATGTACAGGCCGTTGACGATGTAGTGGCTGCCCCGCACATAGCGCTCGATCATCAGGTTGTGGAAAGTGGTGGCGCCGCGCGCGGCCAGCCACTGGCGCAGCTGCGGCAGGTCCCTGAGCACTTCCACGCCGTTCGAGCCACGACCATCGCGCGGTTTGACCACCACCGGGAAGCCGTGTTGCTCACTGAACTGGATCGCCCCGGTGGCGTGGGTCAGCGGCGCCATGTCGGCGACGGCGAAACCACGGTCGCGGGCCCGCTGCTTCATGAAGAACTTGTCGCGATAGAACATCGCGCGCCCCTCGGCGCCCTGGCTGACACCCAGTCGGTCATTGATGCGCGCCACCCGCAGCACGTCGATCTCGGCCAGTGCCACGCACAGCGGATCACGCATCTCGCGGGCCATGTCATGGACATCCACCTCGACCAGCGCGTTGTCGTTGAAATAGTCGAACAACCGGTACGCCACCTGTTCGCCAAGGTGCGCGGTGATTTCCTGGGCGCGGGAGTTGCAGCTCAGCAGCATGCCTCCCGGCCCTAGCGCGTCGGCCCAGCTTTGCGCGCTGTGCTGGAGAATGATCTTGGGGGGACAGAAGACGATCAGCTGCATGGGGCGTTCCTTGCGTGCTTACATGAGTCAGAAAGTGACCAGGCATCAGGGCCAGGCTCACCAATGATTCTGCTGAGGAGTCGGTGGCCGATGCCAATACCGATTCAGTCGTTATTGATACTCCTCGCCTTGCCCGCGCAGGCGGTTTGCAAGGCGCGCGAAAGCGCTGCCATGTCGGGGAACATGGCAGGCGACTTTCACGCAGGATTCAGCCGGTCAGATCAGGCAGGCGGCGCAGTCGCGCATCACCTCGGCCTTGCGCTGCAGGTACTGGGCAAACACTTCACGGGCCGTGGTCCTGTCCACCGCGATGCCCATGGCCTTGACGAAGGCCTCGACCGCCTCGACCGCGTGGGCGAAATGATTGCTCTCGGTCCCCCCGGTATGCACGGTGACCCAGGCCACGGTCTTGCGCACCTGCTCGGGCGGGACACCCATGTCGCGCTCGAACCAGCGGGTGTACAGCGGATGGATGTACTCCACCTCACCGTGGGTGTAGACCTCATGCACCAGCGTGGTCAGCAGGCCCTGGAGCAGGTCGCGATCACGCAGGCGGCGGGCATCGGTCCAGTCCTTGAACGCCTGCGCCGACGGCAGGCAGTTTTCCTTGAGCAACCACTGGTCGTCGCCGCAGAGGGGCGTGGCCATGTTGTAGAACAGGTCGGCATGCAAGGTGTTGCCCAGCGCCCCCAGGTCCTCGTCGGTGATCCGCTGCAGACTGCCACACACCTGGTAGATCTGCTGCGCCGCGGCGCTGCCCTGCTCGGAACGCGCCAGCAGGGTCAGGCGATTGGCCAGGCCGGAGACGCTGGCGGCCGAATTGTTGGTCTTCGACCAACTGGCGAAGAACTTGCGCAACGCCGCGGCGCCATGGCGCCGCGAAGTCAGCACCTGGAACGCCTGCTCGATGTCGACCAGCGCGGCCTCCTGGTTGCGGAACTCATCCCATAGCGCCTGTTTCAGCACACCGGCAGGCATCTCCTGCAACACCGGTTCAATCACATACAGCAACTGGCTGTGCACGGTCGGCAAGTTACTCACGGTCATCTCACTCTTTTCCTTGTTGGATGATGATGTAGCGCGTTGAGGAAGCGATTCATTGCAATGGCTGGACCGCCGGCCCACGGACCGGCGCCACCCGCCAGCTGCCCCGCGCGATCAGCAGCGGCAGCAGCTGGAACACCACGATCAGGGCGACGCAGCCGCCCCACCCCCAGCGTTCCCACAGCCCGCCGGGCACGAAGGCGCCGAAGCTGCCACCCAGGTAGTAGCAGCTCAGGTACAGGCCGACCGCGGCGGATTTCTGCCGTGGCGCCTGGGCGGTGATGAAGGCATTGGCAGCGGCCTGGGCGAGAAACACGCCAGTGGAGCTGAGCGCCAGGCCCAGCACGATCAACCACAGCGACGCGGACAGGGTCAGGGCCGAGCCGGCGATGCCCAGGCTACCGGCTACCCGCACCAGGTCGGCATGGGGCCGCGCCTTGCTCAGACGTCCGGCCAGCGGCACCACCACCAGCGCCAGCAGGAACACGGCGTAGATGGCACCCAGCGCGGCGGTACCCAGGGCAAACGGGGCCTCGCTCAGGTGCAGGCCGACATAGGTGAAGGTCGCGACCTGGGCAAACAAGACGCAGAACCCCACGGCATAGGCCCCCAGCAATGGCCTGCTGGCGAGTTCGCCAAGCGCCAGCGGCTCGCGCCTGGCTGCGGGTGGATTGCGCGGCAACAGCAGCGCGATACCCAGCGCAACCGCCAGGCTGAGCCCCGCCTGGACCGTCAATGCCACGCGCCAGTCGGCAAGCTCGGTGACCAGACCGGTGAGGAAACGCCCACAGAAACCGCCGAAGATCGTGCCGGCAACATAGATGCTGGTCATTTCGGTCACAGCACCGCCCTGCCAGCGCACGCCGATGTAGGCCACGCTGGTGGCGAACACCATCGGGATGAACATCCCCTGCACCGAACGCCACAGCAGGAATTCGCCATAGCTGCCCGCCCACGCCGCCAACAATGCAGGCAGCGCCAGCAACAGCGCCGCCCCGGCGATGACCCGGTGCTGTTCGCCGCGTGCCGTCAGCCAGCCGACAAAAGGCGCGGTCAAGGCCACGGCGAGGATGGTCACGGTAATGCTCCAACTGGCCTGGCGCAGCGTTACCGGAAAAGCCCGGGTCAGTTCCGTGAGCAGGCCCTGGGTGGAATAGAGGTTGAGAAATGCGGCACATCCGCCAAGAAATAGGGCAATTCGGGGGAAATCGGCGGGAAAACGCATACAAACACTCGTAAAAAATTGTTACAGGTTTATAAGGTAGGACGAACTTTGGATCCAATACCTATTCCCGACCGATTGATACTCAAGGATGAACATGATGGATTTGCGCCGTCTGCGCTGTTTCCTGGTTGTCAGCGAGGAATTGCACTTCGGCCGAGCGGCAGCGCGCCTGCACATGGCCCAGCCGCCGCTGACCCGACAGATATCGGCCCTGGAGACGGAGCTCGGGTTTCGCCTGTTCGACCGCAGCACGCGCAACGTCAGCCTTACCACCGCGGGCCGTCACCTGCTGCCCTACGCCCGCGGCGTGCTCGAACAGGTCGACCTGACCACGGCGATCACCAGCAAGCTGGCGGCGGGCTCGGCCGGCCAACTGACGGTCGGCTACGCCAGTTCGATCGCCCTGTCGGACACCTTCAGCCATACCATCCAGGCGTTCTGTTCGAAGTACCCGGATGTGCAACTGAATGTGGAGGAAGGTGCTTCCAGCACCCAGTGGACGCAACTGATCGAAGGCCGCCTGGATATCGGCATGAGCCGCATGCGCCCATCAGGTGACGATCCTCAGGTCCAGGCCATCTGTGTGGACAACGAGCCACTGGTCGCGGCCGTTCCCAGCGACAGCCCCCTCGCCCAGCAGTTGCAGGTCAGCCTGGCCGAGCTCGGCGAACTGCCGCTGATCACCTTCCCCCCGGACTACGGCTCGGGCTTGAACGAAATCATCCTCGGCCTGTACCGCCGCCACGGGCTGACGCCGCGCCCGGCGCCAAGCGGTCGGCAGATCACCTCGATCATCGCCCTGGTTGCCGCGGGTCGTGGTGTCGCGGTGGTGCCGCAGTGCACCCGGACCTTGGTCAGGCGTGGCGTGTCCTACCTGCCGCTGGCCGAGCCCGGCGCCTGCGCGCCGCTGCTGGTGCTGACCCGCAGGCACGAGCGCAGCCCGCTGGTGCGGGCGTTCGTCGAGGTGATCGAGCAGACCTTGCGCGGCGGTCTGGCCGGGTAGACGAAAACTTCGTGGGAGCGGGCTTGCGCCGACCTCAACCCGCCTCGCGATAGGGATTACGGGGATCCTGCGTCCAGTTCATGTACGGCTTGCCGGTGTCCTGCGCCTGCATGTCGATGCAGCCCTCCACCGGGCAGGTGATCTGGCACAGGTTGCAGCCGACGCACTCGGCCTCGATCACGCTGTAGGCGTGGGTGCCGTCGGCCTTGAGGGTGCTGGCGATGGCCTGGTGCGAGGTGTCCTCGCAGGCGATGTGGCAGCGCCCGCAGCCGATGCAGGCGTCCTGGTCGATGTGCGCCACCGACTGGTAGTTGATGTCCAGGTACTTCCAGTCGGTGGTGTGCCCCACGGCCTGGCCGCGAAACGCCTCGAGGTTGCGGTGGCCGTGCTGGTCCATCCAGCGCGCCAGGCCGTCCTTCATGTCGTCGACGATGCGAAAGCCGTGCAGCATCGCCGCCGTGCATACCTGCACCGCGCCACTGCCCAGGGCGATGAACTCGGCGGCGTCGCGCCAGGTGCCGATACCGCCGATGCCGCAGATCGGCAGCCCATGGGTCTCCGGGTCACGGGCGATTTCCGCGACCATGTTCAGGGCGATCGGCTTGACCGCCGAACCGCAATAGCCGCCATGGGTGCTCTGGTCGCCGACGATGGGGTGGGCGACCATGCGGTCGAGGTCGACGCTAGTGATCGAGTTGATGGTGTTGATCAATGACACCGCATCCGCCCCGCCCCGGTGCGCGGCGCGCGCCGACTGGCGGATGTCGGTGATGTTGGGGGTGAGCTTGACGATCACCGGCAGCGCGCAGTGGGTCTTGCACCAGCGGGTGACCATCTCCACGTACTCCGGCACCTGGCCGACGGCGGCGCCCATGCCGCGCTCGGGCATGCCGTGGGGGCAGCCGAAATTGAGTTCGATGCCGTCGGCGCCGGTGGCCTCCACCAACGGCAGGATGAACTTCCAGGACTCTTCGATACACGGCACCATCAGCGACACGATCAGCGCGCGGTCGGGCCAGTCCTTCTTCACCTGGGTGATCTCGCGCAGGTTGATCTCCAGCGAGCGGTCGGTGATCAGCTCGATGTTGTTGATGCCCTGGACCTGGCGGTTGGCGCCGAAGTGCGCCGAGTAGCGTGACGACACGTTGACCGCCGCCGGGTCCTCGCCCAGGGTCTTCCACACCACCCCGCCCCACCCGGCCTCGAAGGCGCGGACCACGTTGTAGGCTTTGTCGGTGGGTGGCGCGGAGGCCAGCCAGAATGGATTGGGTGCCTTGATGCCGGCGAATTCGATGGACAGGTCGGCCATTTACGCAGCCTCCACGTTGAGCATGAGTTGGGCATGGATGGCTTCGGCGGCCAGCTTGCCATGTTGCACGGCCTGGACGGTAAGGTCCTGGCCCAGCGCGGTGCAGTCGCCGCCGGCGTAGATGCCCGGTATGGAGGTCTGCAGGTGCGCGTCCACCTGGATGCGCTCGCCGTCACGGGCCAATTGCGCCGCCAGCGGATCAGCCAGGCTTGTGTCGTCGAAGCGCTGGCCGATGGCCTTGAAGATGGCGTCGGCCGCCAGCTCGAAAGTCTCGCCGGTATCGCCCAGGCGTCCGTCGACCAGCTGGGTGCGCGCGAAACGCATGCCGCGTACACGCCCTGCCTCATCCAGCAGCACGGCATCGGGCCGGGCCCAGGTGTGCAGACGCACCTGGTTGTGCTTGGCAATCTCCTGCTCATGGTCGGTGGCGCCCATGTCGGACACGCCGCGGCGGTACACCAGGTTGACGTCACGGGCGCCCAGGCAACTCATCTGCACGGCCATGTCGATGGCGGTGTTGCCGGCACCGAGCACCAGGCAGCGGTCGGCCAGCGGCAGTTGGGTGAGGTCGTCGGCCTGGCGCAGCTCGCGAATGTACTCGGTGGCGGCGAGCAGGCCCGGCGCGTCCTCGTCCGCCAGGCCCAGCTGGCGCACGGCAGCCAGGCCCAGGCCGAGGAACACCGCGTCGTACTGGGCATGCAGCTCGCCCAGCGACAGGTTGCCGCCCAGGCGCTGGCCATGGCGGATCTCGATACCGCCAATGCCCAGCAGGAACTCCACCTCGCGCTGGGCGTAGTCGTCCACCAGTTTGTAGCGGGCGATGCCGTACTCATTGAGACCACCGGCTTTCTCCCGCGCCTCGAAGATCACCACGTCATGGCCGTGCATGGCCAGGCGGTGCGCGCAGGACAGCCCGGCGGGGCCGGCGCCGACCACGGCGATGCGCTTGCCGCTGGCCGGCGAGCGCTGGAACGGATGCTCGGTGAAGCCGGCGTGGTCCAGGGCGTAGCGCTGCAGCTGGCCGATCAGCACCGGCGCGCATTCCTGGGCGTTGTTGCGCACGCAGGCCTGCTGGCAGAGGATCTCGGTCGGGCACACCCGGGCGCAGCTGCCGCCGAGGATGTTGGCCGAGAGGATGCGCTCGGCGGCGCCCTGCAGGTTCTCGTCGCTGATGCGGTGGATGAACGAGGGGATGTCGATCTCGCTGGGGCACGCATTGACGCAGGGCGCGTCGTAGCAGTACAGGCAGCGCGCGCTTTCGACGGCGGCCTGGCGGGCGGTGAGCGGGGGCGCGAGGTCGCTGAAGGCCTCGGCCAGCTGGTCGGCGCCGGCCCGGGGGCGCGGCAAGTGGTTCAGGGCGTCGATCACGGTTGTAGCCTCTCTCGTTTTTATTGAACTCGATGCTGGTCAGGCAGCGGCCCGTTCTGGGGATGGCAGTCAACAGGAGCAAGTGTGTTGTTATCAGGGGGAGCTTTGCGCCCCTTTCGCGGCACAAGGCCGCTCCTACAGGGGATCGCGTTCTGCTGTAGGAGCGGCCTTGTGCCGCGAAAGGCCTCAGCGCTGAACCGGTGTCGGCCGCTGGTGCTCAGCCCGGCGCTCCAGCACCTCGTACACCGACGGATACGCCGGCCGCTCCACGTAGCGCCCCGCGCCCGGCTCGGCACGCAGGTCGCCATCGGCCCAGAGCACCCTGCCCTGGCTGATGGTGTGGCTGGGGATGCCGCGCACGGTGCGGCCTTCGAAGATGTTGAAGTCGACCCGCTGGTGATGGGTCTGGGCGCTGATCGTGCGCGTGCCCTGCGGATCCCACAGCACCAGGTCGGCGTCGGCACCGACGCGGATGGCGCCCTTGCGCGGGTACAGGTTGAAGATCTTCGCGGTATTGGTGGAGGTCAGCGCGACGAACTCGTGGATCGACAGGCGCCCGCTGTTCACCCCGGCATCCCACAGCACCGCCATGCGGTCCTCGATGCCGGCGGTGCCGTTGGGAATGCGGCTGAAGTCGTCGCGGCCCATGGCCTTCTGCTCTGCGCAGAAGCAGCAGTGGTCGGTGGCCGTGGTGTGCAGGTTGCCCGACTGCAGGCCCCCCCACAGTGCGTCCTGGTGCTCGCGCGGGCGGAACGGCGGGCTCATCACGTAGCCGGCGGCGGTGGCCCAGTCCGGGTCGCGGTAGACGCTGTCGTCCAGCAGCAGGTGGCCCGGCAGCACCTCGCCGTACACCGGCTGGCCCTTGGCCCGGGCATAGGTGATCTCGTCCAGCGCCTCGCGGCTGGAGACATGCACCAGGTACAGCGGCGTGCCGAGGGTCTCGGCGATGCGAATGGCGCGGCTGGCGGCCTCGCCCTCCACCTGCGACGGGCGCGACAGCGGATGCGCCTCGGGCCCGGTCAGGCCCTGGGCCAGCAGTTTCTTCTGCAGGTGATAGACCAGCTCGCCGTTCTCGGCGTGCACCGTCGGCACCGCGCCCAGTTGCAGGCAGCGTTCGAAGCTGGCCACCAGGGTGTCGTCGGCGGCCATGATCGCGTTCTTGTAGGCCATGAAGTGCTTGAAGCTGTTCACCCCATGCTTGGCCACCAGCTCGCCCATCTCCTCGGCCACCTGCTCGCTCCACCAGGTGATGGCGACGTGGAAGCCGTAGTCGCTGGCGCTCTTCTGCGCCCAGCCGCGCCAGGTGTGAAACGCCTCGAGCAGCGATTGCTGCGGGTTGGGGATGACGAAGTCGATGATCGAGGTGGTGCCCCCGGCCAAGCCTGCGGCGGTGCCGCTGAAGAAGTCCTCGCTGGCCACCGTGCCCATGAACGGCAGTTGCATGTGGGTATGCGGATCGATGCCACCGGGCATCAGGTACTGGCCAGAACCGTCGAGGACTTCGCAATCGGTGGGGGTTTCGAGGTGGCTGCCGATGGCGCGGATCAGGCCATCGACACACAGGACATCTGCACGGTAGCTCTCTTCATGGGTAACCACGGTGGCGCCACGGATCAACAGGGACATGCCGTTTTCCTCGCAGGCTGACCGGTCTTCTGGCCGGTTCTTGGAATTGTTTCGGGCCGGGCGCTGGAGGCGATTCGTTCAATCCTGTCAGGCCTGACAAGAATCGAGGCTAGTATCTGATCGGATATTGATCAAGAAAAAATATATGCAAATATCTTATTTTGTATCTTATTGATTATTAACAATAATTTATCAAAATCACCAAAATGTGACACCCCTTCACCATTTTGACGCACTTGACAGGAAGCCAAATTGGTCAAGATTTCCTATGCAAAATCAGCTGTTTGTTTCCTGGCTGGATGGCGCAGGCCGCGCCGGTGGTTTCCCAGGTTGCACCCGTTTGAACCACGCGGGTGATGGACCGGCCAGACAGACGGCGTACCAGGGTGCCCACCCCGCCCTCGTCGTCGCGCTGAAGAATGCCTTTGCAAGACAGTGAGTTACCTCCGGTTGGCGGCGGCCGTCGGGAAGGCGCGGGCTTTCCCGGCACGTTTGTTGAAAACGCAGGCCACAACCGCCTGGCCGGGCCGCAGGTGCAGTACTGGTGGTGTGTGTACTCCGGCCATCGCGTCAGCCCGATGAGCGACAACTACAAGAAAAAGACCTGGAGAACCCCATGCAACAGAGCAGATCGCAAGTGGTCGAGCAGCATGGCCTGTTCGAGCTCGACGCCGGCAGCGACGTCCTCGACAGCCCCCGCTACAACCACGACATCGCCCCGACCAAGGTGCACCAGCGCACCTGGAACAAGTGGCACATCACCGCGCTGTGGGTGGGCATGTCCATCTGCGTGCCCACCTACACCCTCGGCGGCGTGCTCACCGCCTACTTCGGCCTGAGCGTGGGCGAGGCGCTGCTGGCGATCCTGCTGGCCAACCTCATCGTGCTGATTCCGCTGACCCTCAACGCCTTCCCCGGCACCAAGTACGGCATCCCGTTCCCGGTGCTGCTGCGCGCCTCGTTCGGCGTCTTCGGCTCCAACGTACCGTGCCTGATCCGCGCCGTGGTGGCCTGCGGCTGGTTCGGTATCCAGACGATGTTCGGCGGGCTGGCCATCCACCTCTTCCTCGGTTCGCTGTTCCCCGAGTGGAAGGCCCTGGGCGGCACCGGTGAGGTGATCGGCTTCATGCTGTTCTGGTCACTGAACCTGTGGGTGGTGCTGCGCGGCGCCGAATCGATCAAGTGGCTGGAGACGCTGTCGGCGCCGCTGCTGGTGGCGGTGGGTGTCGGCCTGCTGTTCTGGGCGCTGCCGCACATGTCGATGAGCGAGCTGCTGGCGCAGCCACCCAAGCGCCCCGAGGGCGCCAGCGTGGTCGGCTACTTCTGCGCCGGGCTTACCGCCATGGTCGGCTTCTGGGCCACGCTGTCGCTGAACATCCCCGATTTCAGCCGTTACGCGAAAAGCCAGAAGGACCAGATCCTCGGGCAGATCTTCGGCCTGCCGCTGACCATGTTCCTGTTCGCTTCGCTGGGCGTGATCATGACCGCCGCGTCCGCCTCGCTGGTGGGCAAGACAGTGTCCGACCCGGTGAGCCTGATCGGCCATATCCAGAGCCCCGGCTGGGTGGCCCTGGCCATGGCGCTGATCATCATCGCCACGCTGTCGACCAACACTGCGGCTAACATCGTCTCGCCCACCAACGACTTCCAGAACATCGCCCCGCGCCTGATCGGGCGCAGCCGCGCGGTCTGGCTGACCGGTTTCATCGGCCTGGCGCTGATGGGCCACGAGTTGCTCAAGAAGCTCGGCTGGATCGTCTCCGACCTGAGCCTTGAGAGCGTGTACTCCAACTGGCTGCTGGGCTACTCCAGCCTGCTCGGGCCGATCGCCGGGATCATGGTGGTGGACTACTTCCTGGTGCGCCGCCAGCACCTGGACCTGGCCGGGCTGTACCGCGACGACGTGTACCCGGCCTGGAACTGGGCCGGGTTCGTCGCCTTCGGCGTGCCGGTGGCGCTGACCGTGATGGCCATCGGCAACAGCAGTTTCAGCTGGTTCTACGACTATGGCTGGTTCACCGGCTCGCTGCTCGGCGGCGGGCTCTACTACGCACTCGGCGGCCTCGCGGTGCGCGGGCCGGCGCGGCTGGCCAAGCCGTTGCCGTGATGTTCCCTGTGGGAGCGGCTTCAGCCGCGAAGCAAGCGACGCGGTGGATGGCACCGGCTTGGCCGGTGTTCGCGGCTAAAGCCGCTCCCACAGGCCCCTGCAAAATCGATAAGTGATGTGCAGCGCCATGAGAGCCGACTTGCCGGCGAACAGGGCCGAAGAATAAAACAACCTGAGGAGGCACCCATGACCACTCCCGCCAAGGAAGTCCTGCAGTCCACCGAACAGCATGTCAGCAGCGCCCGCCTGTGGCAGTCACTGATGGACCTCGCCCGCCTCGGCGCCACGGCCAAGGGCGGCGTCTGCCGCCTGGCGCTGACCGACCTCGACCGCCAGGCCCGCGACCTGTTCGTGCAGTGGTGCGAGGCGGCCGGCTGCACGGTGAGCATCGACGCGGTCGGCAACATATTCGCCCGCCGCCCAGGCCGCAATCCCAAGCTGCCACCGGTGATGACCGGCAGCCATATCGACACCCAGCCCACCGGTGGCAAGTTCGACGGTTGCTTCGGCGTGATGGCCGGGCTGGAGGTGATCCGCACCCTCAATGACCTGGGCGTGGAGACCGAGGCACCGCTGGAGGTGGTGGTGTGGACCAACGAGGAAGGCTCGCGCTTCGCCCCGTGCATGATGGGCTCGGGGGTGTTCGCCAGCAAGTTCACCCTCGAACAGACCCTGGCCAAGCGCGACGCCCAGGGCGTGAGCGTCGGCGAGGCACTGAACGCCATCGGCTACGCCGGCAGCCGCGTCGTGACCGGCCACCCGGTGGGCGCCTACTTCGAGGCGCACATCGAACAGGGCCCGATCCTCGAGGACCAGCGCAAGACCATCGGCGTGGTGCTCGGCGCCCTCGGCCAGAAGTGGTTCGACCTGACCCTGCGCGGTGTCGAGGCCCACGCCGGCCCAACCCCCATGCACCTGCGCAAGGACGCTCTGGTCGGCGCCGCCGCCGTGGTCGAGGCGGTCAACCGCACCGCCCTCGCCCACCAACCCCATGCCTGCGGTACGGTCGGCTGCCTGCAGGCCTACCCTGGCTCGCGCAATGTGATCCCCGGCGAAGTGCGCATGACCCTGGACTTCCGTCACCTCGAAGGCGAGCAACTGGACGCGATGATCGCCGAGGTGCGCCAGGTGATCGAGGCCACCACCGCGAAACACGGGCTGAGCTACGAGCTGGTGCCCACCGCCGACTTCCCCGCCTTGTACTTCGACAAGGGCTGTGTCGAGGCGGTGCGCAACTCTGCGCGCAACCTGGGCCTGGCGCACATGGACATCGTCAGCGGCGCCGGGCACGACGCGATCTTCCTCGCCGAGCTGGGCCCGGCCGGGATGATCTTCGTGCCCTGCGAGGGCGGCATCAGCCACAACGAAATCGAGAACGCCGCCCCCGAGGACCTCGCGGCCGGTTGCGCGGTGCTGCTGCGGGCGATGCTGGCGGCATCGGAGGCGATTGCCAGCGGGCGGTTGGCGGCCTAGCAGCTTGTATGAGCCCTTGCGGTGAGAGGGCTGCGTGGGAACGGGCTTGTCGGAACGCCGCACCGCCCGGAATGCAGGCGACGCGATGCATGGCACGGGCGGTGCCGGTGTTCCGGGCGGTGCGGCGTTCCGACAGGCCCGCTCCCACGTTACACATTCACCGTCCGTGAGCCTTGGCTTAGCCCGGTGTCGGCCCCTTGGCGCAAAATTCCCGCGCGCGGCGGTATACTCGCCCACCTTCGAACCGCGCCCGGGAATCCGCCATGCAGCAAGTCCTGCTCATCGTCGATGTGCAATCCACCTTCAGCCCCTCCGAGAAACTGGTGGATGGCATCCGCGTGTTGTCGGCGCACATCCCCACCATCGCCTCGATCGAGCTGCACGACGAGCAGGTGACCCCGTTCCAGCGCCAGCTCGGCTGGCACCCGGCTGCTGAAGATGTGGCCCTGGTCGAGGCGGACAAGGTGTTCGTCAAGCATGGCTACGGCCAGGCCACCGAGACCCTCGACTACATCAAGCGCCTCGGCGTCGAGCGGGTGCTGGTCTGCGGGTTGCAAACCGAAACCTGCGTGCTGGCCGCCGGCTTCGCCCTGTTCGATGCGGGCCTGACGCCAACGCTGGTTACCGACCTGACCATGGGCTCTTCGCTGGACCGCTCCGGGCAGCTGGGCATCGACCTGTGGAAACACCACTTCGGCCACGTCACTACCGCCGCCGAGGTGCTGTCCGGGCTGCGCGACCCACGAGGCAACCCATGAGCGCCAAGCGCGTATTGATCGTCGAGGACGACGCCGATAGTGCAAGCATTCTGGAAGCCTACCTGAAGCGCGATGGCTTCGAGGTGGACATCGCCGAGGACGGCGCCCGCGGGCTGGCCCTGTTCCGCCAGCGCACGCCAGCGATCGTGCTGCTGGACATGATGCTGCCAAAAATGTCAGGGCCGGAGCTGCTGACCGAGATCCGCCGCGGCGCCGACACCCCGGTGATCATGGTCACCGCCATCGGCGACGAGCCGGACAAGATCGGCGCCCTGCGCTACGGCGCCGACGACTACGTGGTCAAGCCCTGCAACCCCAAGGAAGTGGTGGCCCGGGTACACGCGGTGCTGCGCCGCTACGGCGCATCGGCCGACAGTCGCCAGCGCCTGGAATGCCTGGGCGTCTGGGTCGATGCCGAGCGTTTCGTGGCCGGGGTGCGGGCCAGCGATGGCGAGGAGCAGGTGCTCGACCTGACCCGCTCGGAACTGCTCCTGCTCGCCGCGCTGCTGCGCACTCCGAGCAAGGCCTTCAGCCGCGAGGAACTGCTCGAATTGTGCATGCCCGAGAGCGATGCGCTGGTACGTATCATCGACACCCACGTGCTCAACCTGCGGCGCAAGCTCGCAGCCCTGGGCGTCAGCGGCGCGCTGGTGACCGTGCGCTCCGTTGGCTATCGGTTCCGCTGACCGCCATGAGCAAACGTCCGCTGTGGCTGTGGGTCGGCCTGAGAATGACCCTGCTCGCCGTTGGCGCGGTGATCACCATCACCGTGTGCATGTACCTGTACTTCTGGATCAGCGACTACCTGGTGCTGCAGTCGATGCGGCCCGAGGACCGCGCCGCGCTGCTGGCCGGCCTGGCCGATGTGCCGCGCAACGAGTCCCGGCTGTGGCAGTTGCTGCAGACCTACTACGACATCCACGACTTTCTCCCCGGCCCCGGCAACAGCATCGACTGGCTGGTGCTGTACGGCTTTGTCATCGTAGTCATCCCGTTCACCCTGATGGTCGGCCTGTACCTGTCCAGGCCGCTGTCCCGGCAGTTCCGCCAGATCGCCGTAGGGGCACGGCGGGTGGCCGAGGGCGACCTCAGCGTGCGGGTCAGCCAGCACCCGCGCCAGCCCAAGGAAATGCAGCGCCTGTGCACCGACTTCAACAAGCTGGTCGAGCGCCTGGCGCTGTACGAAAGCGAAGTGGCCGAGTCGAGCTCCAACCTGGCCCATGAACTGCGCACCCCGCTCAATGCCGCGCTGGGCCGGGTACAGGGGATGCTCGACGAGGTGTTCCCGCTGTGCCCCGAGCAACTGCGCCTGGTGCAGAACCAGCTGTACAACCTCAATACCCTGGTGGGCGACCTGCACCTGCTGTCCCTGGCCCATGCCGGGCAGTTGCCCCTGCACATCAGCCTGTTCTCCCCGGCCAGGCTGGTCGAGGAGCGCCTGGCCTGGTTCGCGCCGCAGTTCGAGGCCGCCGGAATGCAATTGCACTCGGCGCTGGCCGATGACGTGGTGATCGAGGCCGACCCGGCGCGGGTTGGCCAGCTGATCAACATCCTGATCGAGAATGCCCTGAAATATGCCTCCGACGGCCGCGAGCTCAGCGTCGCCGTGTGCCAGGCCAAAGGCTGCGTGCAGTTGGAGTTTCTTGATCGTGGGCAAGCGGTCGAGCAGAAGGACCTGGGCAACATGTTCGTGCGCTTCTGGCGCGCCGAACAGTCACGGGCACGGGTCAGCGGTGGTGGTGGCCTGGGCCTGTCGATCGCCCAGGCGATCTGCGAGGCCCATGGCGGCCGCATTTCGGCGCAGCGCCGGGCCGAGGGCGGGCTGGCGCTGCAGGTGACATTGCCCCTGGTCACCACAGCCTGAAGGCTTCACACGTTGCCCTGTAGGAGCGGCCTTGTGCCGCGAAAGGGGCGCGTAGCGGCCCCAGGATCTCTACATCATGCAAAATCGCCGGGGCTGCTACGCGCAGCCCTTTCGCGGCACAAGGCCGCTCCTACAGGGAAACACAAGCGCGGCTCCTGCCCTGATCGAGCTTCAGGGACACTGGCAGGTGGTTGGGCCGAACACCGGCCCGGCACATGGATCCTTACCTGGACCAAACACCGGGCACGACGCCTGGGCCGTGGCGACGAGCCCCCACGACAGCAGCACAGCCAACATGGCTTTCTTCACGGATAACCTCCTGGTCAATGATTGTCTTCCTTGCGCCCTCAGGCGATCAGGGCTCGCACACGCAGGTCGTGGGGCCCAGCACCGGACCTGCGCACGGATCCTCCCCTGGCCCCAGTACCGCGCAGTCGGCCTGTGCCGTCAGCGAGAACATCCACAGCAGCATCGCGGCTGCCAGCCATTTTCCATTCATGATGACCTCCCTGGTCGAAACATCGATTGCGCCCATACGCTCGAACGTCGGGCATGCAACAGAAAAGACCATCCCCGCAAATGCGCCAATAGACCAATGTCTAGTGCGGCAAAACCGCACCCGATCACCAACGCAGCAGCCGAGGCCCTGCCAACGCCCCGACGACGGTCGGCAGCAACATCCCCAGCAGGTACCACAGCCCCCAGAACGGCACCGTCATTTCCGGGCAGTGCAGGCAGTACACGAGGGTCGCGGTGGATCCGGCGAGCAACCCGCCGGCGGCGCCTGCCTGGCGCAGCCGGGTCGGCGCCAGGCCGCGCAGGGCCCAGAACACGGCGGCGAATACGGGTGCCGAGAGCAGGGCTATGTTCAACGCGCAGGTGCGCCAGGTGCGGCCGAAGATCAGGTCGGCGCGGGCCTCCACCGGCGCGCCGGCCAGGCTGACGGCTGCCCCCAGCCACACCAGCAGCAGCGGCAGGCCGAGCAATCCCCACAGCGCGCCGCCGCGCACACCTGGCCTGGCCAGGCGCTGGGTCAGCCACAGGGCCAGCAGGCCCAGGCTGGTGGGCAAGGCCAGCTTGGCCCAGAACAACGGCGTGCGCGCCACCTCGGCGAGATCGCTGCGCACGCCGTAGATGGCCACGGTCATCAACAATGCGCCCAGCATGCCGGCCAGCAGCGCCAGCAGCAGGCGGCGCGCCAGCACGTGACGATCCACCGGCTCTGCGGCGGTCGCCAAAAGGCTGATCAACTCATCGGTTTTCATGGTCGTCTTTACCTCGAATCAACCTTCCCAGGGCCTTGAGCCCCCGGTGTATGCCCACCTTCACCGCCGAACTGGACAGCCCGGTGATACGCGCGGTTTCCTCCACCGACAGCCCTTCCAGCTTGACGTGGACGATGGGCAGGCGCTGGCGGTCGGGCAACTGCCCGAGCAGCTTGTTCAGGTCCCGGCTGGCCTGGGCCGGCTCTTCTTCGCCACAGGCGAACAACTCGCTGTCATCCTCCAGCGGCTCGTGGCGCGCCTCGCGCCGGGCCTGGCCGCGCCAGTGGTCGGCCAGCTTGTAGCGGGCGATCGCCTGCACCCAGGCGGTCAACGGTTGCTGCGCCTGGTAGGTGTGGCGGGCATTGTGCACCGCCAGCAGCACCTCCTGCAGCAAGTCTTCGACCTCGGCCGGTCGTTGCGCCAGGCGCCGACGCAAAAAACCACGCAAGTGCACCGCCAGCGCCGCGAGGAATTCGCGATAGGCCCCGGCGTCACCGGCCAGACCAAGCAACAGCAGGGCCTGCAGCTGTGATTCGCGTGCACTGAGCACATCCTGTGGGTTAGTTCGTTGCATCGGCCGCCGGGGTTACACCGTCTGTGGGTTTCTTTTTTATCCAACCATCGCCGCAACGCCCTGCGCAAGCACCGACGCCGCTTCCTTACCTTAGGTGGCCGGCGCAGGTGGCGAAAAATATTTTGCAAGCGCTGTAACCGCCTCGCCTATCGCCGCGAACTACTCCATGAGCCGCCGGTACATCGCCACGGCCCCATCTTCTGGAGACGACACCATGAAAACCCTCGCCCTCGCCACCGCCGCCCTCGCCCTTGCCTCGCTGGCAGGCGCAGCCCTGGCCGACGACACCACCAAGGCGGCCACCATGGAGAAATGCTACGGCGTGGCCATGGCCGGCAAGAACGACTGCAAGGCCGGCGCCGGCACCACCTGCGCCGGCAGCGCGAAAAAAGACTACGACGGCATGCAGTGGAAAAACGTGCCGACGGGTACCTGCACCTCGATCAAGACCCCCAACGGCATGGGTTCGCTGACCCCGATCAAATCCTGAGCACAGGCCATCGACCATGAACGGAAATACGCCGATGGGCGCAGGGCTCGGCCTCAAGGCCGAGCACTATGACCAGGCCTGGGCCTGCCACGCCGAAGGGTTGTGGTTCGAAGTCCATCCGGAAAACTACATGGTCGGCGGCCCTCGCCTGGCCTGGCTGGCGCGGATGGCCGAGCGCCATCCGCTGTCGCTGCACGGCGTGGCACTGTCACTGGCGGCGGATGCCGAACCTGACGCCACGCACCTGCGGCGCCTGCGTACCCTGATCGACCAGGTACACCCGGCCCTGGTGTCGGAACACCTGGCCTGGTCGACCTGGCGCGGCCAGTATCATCCGGACCTGCTGCCCTTCCCCCGCAGCGACGAGGCCCTGGCCCGCATTGCCGACAACATCCAGCGCACCCAGGACGCTTTGGGGTGCCGCATCTCCATCGAGAACCCCAGCCACTACCTGCACCTGCAGGGCCATGACCTGGATGAGATCGACTTCCTCGCCGAGCTGGTGCGACGCACCGGCTGCGGCCTGTTGCTGGACGTCAACAATGTGTACGTCAGTGCCTACAATCTCGGCTTCGATGCCGCCAACTACCTCGCCCGCTTCCCTGCCCAGGCCATCACCGAGATCCACCTGGCCGGACACCGTCACGACGACCAGGGCGCACTGCTGGTCGATTCCCACGATGCCGCCATCGCCGCGCCGGTGTGGTCGCTGTACCAGCAGTTGATCGCCCGCATCGGTCCGCGTCCGACCCTGATTGAACGCGACGGCAACATCCCCGCGTTTGACGAACTGCTCGCCGAACGCGCCCTCGCCCAGGCCACCCTCGACCTGGCAGGAGCCTTGCCATGAACCTGCGCCTCGGACAGTTCCAGAATGCCTTCATCGACGCCGTCTATCAGCGCCCCGCGCCTGAGCTGGCGGCACTGACAGCACAGCCCGCGTTCACGGTGTACCGCAACACGGTGCTGGCCGGTTGCGTCGAGGCCCTGCGCGCCAACTTTCCCAGCGTCGAAACCCTGGTCGGGCGCCAATGGATGCACGACGCCACCGCGGAATATGCCCGGCAATCGCCGCCCTGTGATGTGCGACTGATCCGCTATGGCGCGGCGTTTCCGGCATTTCTCGAGGCGTTGCAGCCCGTCCATGGGCTTTGCTACCTGGCGGACGTCGCACGGCTGGACTTCGCCTGGTGCGAAGCGTTCGGCGCCGACGACGAGCCCTGGCTGACATTGGCCGACCTGGCCGGCATGACCGCCTCGGACCTCGAACGCAGCCACTTGAGCCCGCGCTCCGGCGTACGCTGGCACTGGTTCGACCAGCATCCTGCCTACAGCCTCTGGCACCACAGCCGCGACGGCAGGGCCTGGCCCGAGGATCGGCCCTGGGTGGCCGAGGGCGCCCTGCTCAGCGGCGCCCGTGAAGGCGTCGTCCACCAGCCGTTGAGCCTGGGGGGATGCACCTTCCTCGATGCCTGTGCCGCCGGCTACACATTGGACAAGGCCTCACAGCTTGCCCTGCACGCCCAACCCGACCTGGACTTCAGTGACCTGCTTGGCGGGCTGCTGAATGCCCGGGCCTTGCGCCCGCTCGCCTTCACCTGAGGAAAACGCCATGGACATCAGCCACGCCAGCCCATCGCCCCACGGCCTGCGCCTTTACTGGAACCGCGCCGCCGCACAGCTGCAACGCTTGCTCGGCGACAGTGTCCTGTGCCTGGTCGCCCGCCTGGGCATCGCCTCGATCTTCTTTCTGTCCGGTCGGACCAAGGTCGAAGGCCTGCTGAGCATCACCCCCGGCACCTACGAGCTGTTCCAGAGCGAGTACGCCTTGCCACTGGTGTCACCCTGGCTGGCGGCGCACTTGGCGACTTACGCCGAGCACCTGTTCCCGCTGTTGCTGGTGCTCGGCCTGTTCACCCGACTGTCGGCCCTGGCCCTGCTGGGCATGACCCTGGTGATCGAGATCTTCGTCTACCCGGATGCCTGGCCCACCCACCTTTCCTGGGCCGGCCTGCTCCTGCTGCTGATCGCCCGGGGCGGCGGGGCACTGTCCCTGGACCGGGTGCTGCGGTTGCGCTAAAGAAAAAGGGTTGCCAGGCTAATGCCTGTGGGATTGCGCTTCATCGCACTTATTGGGGCTGCTTTGCAGCCCTTCGCGGGTAAACCCGCTCCCACAGGATCGCGCAAACGCTGAAGCGAGCGCTGTACTTGTGGGAGCGGGTTTACCCGCGAAGGGTCGCGCAGCGACCCAACGGTCTTAACTGACTGGCATTAGTCGCCAGGCGACCCTTTTCACTCATTCGAGCGGCTCGGCTCAGAGCCCTGCCGCCCGCGCCCGCGCCGCGTGCAGTTTCTTGTAGCTCTCCACCAGGCGCAGGTGGCGGTCCAGCCCTTCGAGTTGCAGGTTGGTCGGCGTCAGCCCATGGAAGCGCACGCTGCCATCCACCGAGCCCAGCACCGCGTCCATCCGCTCATTGCCGAACATGCGCCGGAAGTTGTGCTCGTAGTCGGCCATCTCCAGCTCATCGTCCAGCACCACCTCCAGCACCACGTTCAGCGCCTGGTAGAACAGCCCGCGCTCGACGGTGTTGTCGTTGAACTGCAGGAACATCTCGACCAGCTCCTTGGCGTCCTCGAAACGCTGCAGCACCAGATGGATCAGCAGCTTCAGTTCGAGGATGGTCAGCTGGCCCCATACCGTGTTGTCATCGAACTCGACGCCGATCAGCGTGGTGATGGTGGTGTAGTCATCCACCTCGGCGTTGTCCAGGCGCTTGAGCAGCAGCTTCAGCGAACGGTTGTCCAGCTTGTGCAGGTTGAGGATGTCGGCCCGGAAACCCAGGGCGCGGTTGGTGTTGTCCCAGATCAGGTCCTCGACCGGGTAGATCTCCGAATAGCCCGGCACCAGAATGCGGCAGGCGGTGGCGCCGAGGTCGTCGTACACGGCCATGTACACTTCCTTGCCCAGGTCCTCGAGGATGCCGAACAGGGTCTGCGCCTCCTGCTGGTTGGAGTCCTCGCCGTGGCCCGAGAAGTCCCACTCGACGAACTCGAAGTCGGCCTTGGCGCCGAAGAAGCGCCACGACACCACGCCGCTGGAATCGATGAAGTGCTCGACGAAGTTGTTCGGCTCGGTCAGCGCCAGGCTGTCGAAGGTCGGTTGCGGCAGGTCGTTCAGGCCCTCGAAGCTGCGGCCCTGGAGCAGCTCGGTGAGGCTGCGTTCCAGCGCCACCTCGAAGCTCGGGTGAGCGCCGAACGAGGCGAACACGCCACCGGTGCGCGGGTTCATCAGGGTCACGCACATCACGGGGAACTCACCGCCCAGCGACGCGTCCTTGACCAGCACCGGGAAGCCCTGCTCTTCCAGCCCCTGGATGCCGGCGAGGATGCCCGGGTACTTGGCCAGCACCGCCTGCGGCACGTCCGGCAGGCACAGCTCGCCTTCGAGGATCTCGCGCTTGACCGCCCGCTCGAAGATCTCCGACAGGCACTGCACCTGCGCCTCGGCCAGGGTGTTGCCGGCGCTCATACCGTTGCTCAGGTACAGGTTCTCGATCAGGTTGGACGGGAAGTACACCGTCTCGCCGTCCGACTGGCGCACGAACGGCAGCGAGCAGATGCCACGCTCCTTGTTGCCCGAGTTGGTGTCGTACAGGTGCGAACCGCGCAGCTCGCCGTCCGGGTTGAAGATCTCCAGGCAGTGCTCGTCGAGGATCTCGGCCGGCAGCGCGTCCTTGGGCCCTGGTTTGAACCACTGCTCGTTCGGGTAGTGCACGAACGCCGCGTTGGCGATGTCCTCGCCCCAGAACTGGTCGTTGTAGAAGAAGTTGCAGTTCAGCCGCTCGATGAACTCGCCCAGCGCCGAGGCCAGCGCCGCTTCCTTGGTCGCGCCCTTGCCGTTGGTAAAGCACATCGGCGACTGCGCGTCGCGCACGTGCAGCGACCAGACGTTGGGCACGATGTTGCGCCACGAGGCGATCTCGATCTTCATCCCCAGGCCTGCGAGGATCGCCGACATGTTGGCGATGGTCTGCTCCAGCGGCAGGTCCTTGCCCGGGATGTAGGTGGTGCTGTCGGACACCGGCATCAACAGTGCCTGGGCATCGGCGTCGAGGTTGTCGACCTCCTCGATGATGAACTCGGGGCCGGTCTGCACCACCTTCTTCACGGTGCAGCGGTCGATGGAGCGCAGGATGCCCTGGCGGTCCTTTTCGGAAATGTCCTCGGGCAGCTCGACCTGGATCTTGAAGATCTGGTTGTAGCGGTTCTCGGGGTCGACGATGTTGTTCTGCGACAGGCGGATGTTCTCGGTCGGAATATCGCGGGTCTGGCAGTACAGCTTGACGAAGTACGCCGCGCACAGGGCCGACGACGCCAGGAAGTAGTCGAACGGCCCCGGGGCCGAGCCGTCGCCCTTGTAGCGGATCGGCTGGTCGGCGATCACCGTGAAGTCGTCGAACTTGGCTTCGAGACGAAGGTTGTCGAGAAAATTGACCTTGATTTCCATGCGCAGGGGTACCAAAAGCGGGCGGGAACGGATAAATGGCGGGCATTATCCGGGATTTTTGCCGGGAAGTGTTGGCTGGCGACGAGTTGGAGGTCGGCCGCTCACCTGCATGCGGTGCCCGGGCTTTTCAAGGTGTTCGACGTTAGCGTTGCAGCGCCTATGAGATCGAGCGCCGCCCACGCGGCGCATCGCGACGCAAGGCCGCTCCCACATTTGTTGCAACGTGCCGAACCTGTCAGGCCATGGTTGCCCGCCTTGGCGCATGTCTTGAGACAGGTGGAGCGACAGTGGTGCCCACGCTGAAACCGCGTTGTACCAACAAGGCGGACCAGGTAACGGCACAGGAGAAATTGGCCCGAAACAGATGTGGGAGCAACTGTCTTGCTCAATTTTTAGAATCTGGCGCGATCCCTGTGGGAGTGGGTTTACCCGCGAAGCAGGCGACGCGGTACCTGGCACCGGCTATGCCGGTGTTCGCGGGCAAGCCCGCTCCCACAGCGACCGTGCAGCCCTAAAGCCACGCGCCACGCCTGTGGGAGCGGCCTTGTGCCGCGATGCGCCGCGCGGGCGGCGCTCGATCTGATAGGCGCTGTAACGGTTGCGGTGGACACCTGGAGGCCCTCACCCGGTCAATAACCCTTACACCCCAAAGGCCATAAAAGGGACAACCCCAGGCCCGAATCCGCCGCGATGCCTACTCCGCCCTGAAACTCCAGACGATCTCGACCACCCGCGACGCCAGGATCAGGTAGACCAGGCACAGGGTCACCTGCAGTACCGTGTGATAGGGCAACTTCGCCAGGCGGTGCAAGGTATCGCTGACATTCAGCAGAAACAGCAGCGCCGACACCAGGATCAACCCCCAGCCGGTGAAACTGAACACCCACAGCCCCAGCAGGACCTGCTGGTTGCCGTGGATCGCCTCGGTGCCTGCGGCGAACAGCAGCGCGCACACCAGCAGGTTCTTGAAATTGTCGAAGACCTTGGTACTGAGGTCGGCGTCGAGCAGTGCGAGGTACTTTTTCCAGAGTCTGCGCATGGGGCTCTCCCACGGATACGGTCGTCAGCGCAAGTCTAGGCCAGCCCTCTGAAGGTGTTCGGCGTCTCTCAGATCGAACGCCTGGCGCTTTTCTTGACGATGGCCTTCATCCGCGTCGCGGCCCGCTGCACGGTCGCCATCTTCTCCGGGCGTTTCATGCCCCGCCATTTGCGGATCTCGTCCCGGGTACGGCCGCAGCTCACGCACAACTCGCTGTTGAGCTGGCACAGCGAGACGCAGGGGTTGTCGATGTCTTTGGCCATGGGGCGCTCCAATGTCGGGCGCGCATGATAACGGTTCGGCTATCGCCCTTGAACCGACCAATCCCCGAGGGAGCGGCGCCGGTGGCTCGCCATTTCCCGCTCAAGCCCTCTAAAATGCCACTTCCAGCCTGAACGGAGGCAAGCCATGCCCGCCTCACTGATACGCCCTTCCGCTGCCCCACTGCTTGCGCCAGGGGAAACCGTGTTGCTGTTCGACGGTGTGTGCAGGCTGTGCAACGGCTGGGCGAGGTTCGTTATCCGCCATGATCGCCACCGGCGTATCCGCCTGGCCACGGTCCAGTCAGCGCAAGGCCAGGCCTTGCTGGCCTGGGCAGGCCTGCCAGTGACAGCGTTCGATACCATGGCGGTGATCCGTGATCGACACTACTGGGTACGCTCCGAGGCCTTCTTCGAGGTAGTGCGCCAGCTGCCCGGCGCCTGGTCGCTGCTGCGCGTACTGCGCCTGTGTCCCCGCAGATTGCGGGACTGGCTGTACGACCGCGTGGCGCTCAACCGCTATCGGCTGTTCGGCCGATACGACCAGTGCCTGCTGCCCAGCCCGGACCACCAGCGTCGTTTCCTCGAGGAGCAGCCATGAACCGTCTAAACCAGGTCCATTGGCTGGCCCGGGCCAGCCTGGCCTTCGTGTTCGCCTACCATGGGCTGGTGCCCAAGCTGATCATTCTCAGCCCCGGTGAACAGGTGCTGCTGCAAGCTCACGGGCTGGCACACGCCACCTGGTTGTCACAGGCCGCCGGCGTGGCCGAACTGGCGCTCGCCGCCCTGCTGCTGGTGCAACGGCTGGCCTGGCCGTTACTGGTCGGCGCAGCGGTACTGCTGGGCCTGCTGGTGGATGTGGCGGTGATGCAACCCTCGATGCTGGTGGATGCCTTCAACCCGGTTTCGCTGAATGTGGCGGGGATGGCGCTGTGTGCCGTGGCCTGGCTTTCCCGCCAGGACGCTGCAAGACAGTCCCCCACGAATGTTCCGGGCCATTGCTGACCGATTGCTGCCACAGCAACACCCCACTGCTGCGCCACCAGCAGCCCCGCTCGCAGCCCCTGTAAAACCGTAGCCTGGTCCCTGGCACGGCGATTGCGATACCTCGGTATCACCCGCCGTGCACAAGGTTCGCCATGTCCCCATTCAAAGCCCTCACCTGGCTGGTCTCGCCCCTGGCCCTGCTCGCCCTGTGGGCCGTGATCGCCGACGCCGGACTGTTCCCGGCCAACCTGCTGGTGCCGCCCCTGGAGGTCTGGCGCAGCTTCGCCGACCTGCTGGCCACCGGCGAATTGCAGGAACACCTGGCCGGCAGCCTGTCGCGCCTGTCGCTGGGCTTCGCCGCCGGCGCGCTGGCCGGCCTTGCGTTCGGCACGGCCATGGCCCTGTCAGACACGGTCGAGGCCTATTGCGCGCCGCTGTTCCATACCCTGCGGCAGATCCCCAGCATCGCCCTGATCCCGATGCTGGTGCTGCTATTGGGTATCGACGAGACCTTCAAGGTGGTGATCGTCGCCAAGACCGCGTTCTTCCCGGTGGCCCTGGCCACGGTCGAGGGCATCCGCGCCATCCCCCGCAGCCACTTCGAAGTGGCCGCCGTGTACCGCCTGCGCTGGCCGACCCTGGTCGCACGCATCGCCCTGCCCGCCGCGGTGCCGGCCATCGTCACCGGCGTGCGCGTGGCCCTGACCCGCGCCTGGGTAGTGCTGGTGGCCTGCGAGTTGCTGGCGGCCGACAGCGGCCTGGGGCAGATGATCGAGATGGGCCGGCAGATGCTGCGCATCGATGTGGTGATGGTGGGCGTGGCGATCACCGGGGTGATCGGCTTCGCCCTGGACTTCTCGCTGCGCCGTGTCGAACGGCGCCTGTCCGGCTGGCAAGCCGGGAGGTAATGATGAATCTGCGCAACCTGCGTGGCCTGCTGCTGCCACTGCTGCTGATCGGCGCCTGGGAACTGGCCTCGCGCCAGGACGCCGCCGGCGCCTACGCCTTCGTGCCATTGGCGACCATCGGCCAGGCCCTGGTGGAACTGCTGGGCAACGGCGAGCTGCTGGTCAACCTGCTGGCCAGCCTGGCCCGCACCAGCGCCGGCCTCGCCCTGGGCATCGTCGGTGGCGTCGCTCTGGGCGCGCTCATGGCCCTGTCGCCCCTGGCCAACCGCCTGGTGGCACCGTTGTTCCACGCCCTGCGCCAGGTGCCGATGCTCGGCTGGATCCCGCTGATCGCCCTGTGGCTGGGCAACGGCGAAGCGTCGAAGCTGCTGATCGTCAGCCTGGCGGCACTGTACCCGATGGTGCTCAACACCTTCGAGGGCCTGCGCCAGGTCGATGTGCGCCATCGCGAAGTCGGCCAGGTGCTGGCGCTCGGGCACTGGCAGCAATTGCGCCTGGTGCTGCTGCCCGCCGCCCTGCCGAGCATCGTCACCGGTGTGCTGCAGGCCCTGGCCTTCGCCTGGGTCACGGCGGTCGGCAGCGAGCTGTTCCTCGCCTCCGGCGCCGGCCTGGGCAACCTGATGATGAACGCCGAGGCCGGCGCACGCATGGAGATCATCGTGATCTGCGTGCTGTGCATCGGCCTGTGCGGCTACCTGATGACCTGGCTGTCCACCCTGCTCGCCCGCCGCTTGCTGCGCTGGCGCCCCACCCGTTGAAAGGCCCGACCATGACCGCCATCGCCCAATCCCTTCCCGCCCACGTGCAGACCGGCGCGCTGAGCATCCGCAACCTGAGCAAGACCTACCCGCTCAAGGGCCGGCCCGTGCCGGTGCTGCAAGGCATCGACCTGGACATCCGCCCTGGCGAGTTCGTCAGCATCCTTGGCGCCAGCGGCTGCGGCAAGTCCACCCTGCTGCGCCTGATCGTCGGCCTGGACCCGGACTACCAGGGGCAGATCCTGCTCGACGGCCAGCCGCTGAACGGCCCGGGCCTGGAGCGCGGCATCGTGTTCCAGGACCACCGCCTGTTCCCCTGGATGACGTTGCAGCAGAACATCGCCCTGGCCTTGAAGAACCATGACCTGGGCACGGCGCAGAAGCAGCGCCTGGTCGATGAGCACATCGCCCTGGTCGGCCTGCGAGGCTACGAGCAGGCCTATCCGCACCAGCTCTCCGGCGGCATGGCCCAGCGCGGCGCGATCGCCCGGGCGCTGGTGAACAAGCCCAAGGTGCTGCTGCTCGACGAGCCCTTCGGCGCCCTCGATGCCCTGACCCGCGTGCGCCTGCAGCAGGAGCTGCAGCGCATCTGGGTGCAGGAGCGCTGCACGGTGATCATGGTCACCCACGATATCGAGGAGGCCTTGTACCTGGGCGACCGGGTGATCGTGATGGAGGCCAATCCGGGGCGCATCGGCGAGCAGGTGCAACTGGAGCTGGCACATCCGCGACAACGCGATACGGCGCTGTTGTTCCAGCACAAGCAGCGCCTGCTGGAGCAACTGGTCGGGCATTGACCTGTCCGGGGTGGGCATGGCCGGCTCGGTCATCAGCAGCTAACCGAGCATGTGGGCCAGCACCGTGGCCATCGCGCCACCGATGGCGCCGACATTAGACCGGGGGGGCTCCAGGTGTTCGCCGAAAGCCTTGCAGCGCCTATCAGATCGAGCGCCGCCCGCGCGGCGCATCGCGACGCAAGGCCGCTCCTACATTTGTTGC
>NZ_JAJSRC010000041.1:0-41461 GCF_021283245.1 Pseudomonas sp. NMI760_13
TGCTGAGATCCTGGGGCTGCTTTGCAGCCCTTTCGCGGCACAAGGCCGCTCCTACAGGAACGCTCAGCGCTTGGCCGGTTTTGGATCCCTTCGGTGATGAAATTCTTTTAATTCACCAACCTGTTAATTTTCCCCGTCCCGGGACCGTAATTGGCTTGCCAGTAGCGAAACGCTGGCTTTAGCATCGCGGTCATGCCGTTTTCTGCCCGACTCGGGCTAACGGCTGGCTTAAGCCTTGCGCGATCCCTGTAGGAGCGGCCTTGTGCCGCGAAAGGGTCGCAAAGCGGCCCCGGCAATATCTGCTTTGTTGCTGAGATCCTGGGGCTGCTTTGCAGCCCTTTCGCGGCACAAGGCCGCTCCTACAGGAACGCTCAGCGCTTGGCCGGTTTTGGATCCCTTTGGTGATGAAATTCTTTTAATTCACCAACCTGTTAATTTTCCCCGTCCCGGGACCGTAATTGGCTTGCCAGTAGCGAAACGCTGGCTTTAGCATCGCGGTCATGCCGTTTTCAATTGCTGTAGTCCGACAAACCGTCCATTCGACGGTTTCTATCGCATAAACACACTGCACCGAGACTGCAGGACCGATATAATGCGGCCCTTTGCCGTCGTTTCGTCGATTCGACGTGTGGCCGCCGTTTCCGTGGAAGAACCTATGAAAAGCGCAGAAATCCGTGAAGCCTTCCTCCGCTTCTTCGAAGAGCAGGGACATACTCGCGTTGCCTCCAGCTCCCTGATCCCGGGCAATGACCCGACCCTGCTGTTCACCAACGCCGGCATGAACCAGTTCAAGGACTGCTTCCTCGGCCAGGAAAAGCGCGCCTATACCCGCGCCGTGAGCAGCCAGAAGTGCGTACGCGCCGGTGGCAAGCACAACGACCTGGAAAACGTCGGCTACACCGCCCGTCACCACACTTTCTTCGAGATGCTGGGCAACTTCAGCTTCGGCGACTATTTCAAGCGCGATGCCATCACCTTCGCCTGGACCTTCCTGACTTCGGACAAGTGGCTGAACCTGCCGAAGGAAAAACTGTGGGTCACCGTCTACGCCAGCGACGACGAGGCCTACGACATCTGGACCAAGGAAGTCGGCGTGCCGGCCGAGCGCATGGTGCGCATCGGTGACAACAAGGGCGCCCCGTACGCCTCCGACAACTTCTGGACCATGGGCGACACCGGTCCGTGTGGCCCGTGCACCGAGATCTTCTACGACCACGGCGCCGACATCTGGGGCGGCCCACCCGGCTCGCCGGAAGAAGACGGCGATCGCTACATCGAGATCTGGAACAACGTCTTCATGCAGTTCAACCGCACCGCCGACGGCGTCCTGCACCCGCTGCCGGCGCCGTCGGTGGATACCGGCATGGGCCTGGAGCGCATCAGTGCGGTGATGCAGCACGTGCACTCGAACTACGAGATCGACCTGTTCCAGAGCCTGCTGGCCGCTGCCGCCAAAGCCATCGGTTGCGCCAATGACGACCAGCCGTCGCTGAAAGTGGTTGCCGACCACATCCGTTCCTGCGGCTTCCTGATCGCCGACGGTGTGCTGCCGTCCAACGAAGGCCGCGGCTACGTGCTGCGCCGCATCATTCGTCGCGCCTGCCGCCACGGCAACAAACTGGGCGCCAAGGGCAGCTTCTTCCACAAGATCGTCGCCGCGCTGGTGGCCGAGATGGGCGAAGCCTTCCCTGAACTCAAGAGCCAGCAGGCGCATATCGAGCGCGTGCTCAAGACCGAGGAAGAGCAGTTCGCCAAGACCCTCGAGCAGGGCCTGCGCATCCTCGAGCAGGACCTGGCCCAGCTGCAGGGCCAGGTCGTGCCAGGGGATGTGGTGTTCAAGCTGTACGACACCTATGGCTTCCCCATGGACCTGACCGCCGACATCGCCCGCGAGCGCGAGCTGACCATCGACGAAGCCGGCTTCGAGCGCGAGATGGAAGCCCAGCGTGAGCGTGCCCGCTCCGCCAGCGCCTTCGGCATGGACTACAACAGCCTGGTCAAGGTCGACACCGCCACCGACTTCCTCGGCTATGACGCCACCGAAGGCCAGGGCAAGGTCATCGCCCTGTACAAGGACGGCCAGGCCGTCGAGCAACTGGCTGAAGGCGAGGAGGGCGTCGTGGTCCTCGATCGCACCCCGTTCTACGCCGAGTCCGGCGGCCAGGTCGGTGACTGCGGCTACCTGCAGGCCGGCGCCGCGCGCTTCGACGTGCGCGACACCACCAAGACCGGTGGTGCCTTCCTGCACCACGGCGTGGTCGCCAGCGGCGCCCTGACTGTCGGTGCCGCAGTTGATGCCCGCGTCGATGCCGACGTGCAGCACGCCACCTCGCTGAACCACTCCGCCACCCACCTGCTGCACGAAGCCTTGCGCCAGGTGCTGGGCGAGCACGTGCAGCAGAAGGGCTCGCTGGTCGACAGCCAGCGCCTGCGTTTTGACTTCAGCCACTTCGAGGCGGTCAAGCCAGAACAGATCAAGGCCCTGGAAGACATCGTCAACCGCGAAGTGCGTCGCAACACCGAGGTACAGACCGAGCTGACCGACATCGAGACCGCCAAGGCCAAGGGCGCCATGGCGCTGTTCGGTGAGAAGTACGGCGACACCGTGCGCGTGCTGAGCATGGGCGGTGACTTCTCCGTCGAGCTGTGCGGCGGCATCCATGCCAAGCGCACCGGCGACATCAGTCTGTTCAAGATCATCAGCGAAGGCGGTGTGGCCTCTGGCGTGCGCCGTATCGAAGCGATCACCGGCGCCGCCGCGCTGGCCTACCTGAACACTGCCGAAGAGCAGGTCAAGGAAGCCGCGCAGCTGGTCAAGGGCAATCGCGACAACCTGATCGACAAGTTGTCGGCTGTGCTCGAGCGCAACCGCCAGCTGGAAAAGCAGCTCGAGCAGCTGCAGGCCAAGGCCGCCAGCGCCGCCGGGGATGATCTCTCCAACGCGGCCGTTGAGGTCAAGGGTGCCAAGGTCCTCGCCGCCCGCCTGGATGGGCAGGATGGCAAGGCGCTGCTGGCGCTCGTCGATCAACTGAAGAACAAGCTCGGCCACGCAGTGATCCTGCTGGGCAGCGAGCATGAGGGCAAGGTCGTGCTGGTGGCTGGCGTGACCAAGGACCTCTCCAGCCAACTCAAGGCTGGCGACCTGATGAAACAAGCTGCTGCGGCGGTCGGTGGCAAGGGCGGCGGTCGTCCTGACATGGCCCAGGGCGGTGGCGTCGACGTCGCCGCGCTGGACCAGGCGCTGGCCCTGGCCGTGCCGTTCGCCGAGCAGGGACTTTGAGATGGAGGGGGCGCCGGTCTAGTCGGCGTCCCCGCCATGTTGGATTGTTTTTTGGGGCCCTTGAGGGCTGAGGCACCTTTGAAATGGCGTTGATCGTACAGAAATTTGGCGGTACCTCTGTCGGTTCCATCGAGCGGATCGAGCAGGTTGCCGACAAGGTCAAGAAATTCCGCGAGCAAGGCACCGACCTGGTGGTTGTGCTGTCGGCGATGAGCGGGGAAACCAATCGCCTGATCGACCTGGCGAAGCAGATCACCGACAAGCCCGAACCCCGCGAGCTGGACGTGATCGTCTCGACCGGCGAGCAGGTTACCATTGCCCTGTTGTCCATGGCCCTGATGAAGCGCGGCGTGCCGGCGGTGTCCTACACCGGCAACCAGGTGCGCATCCTCACCGACAGCGCGCACAACAAGGCGCGCATCCTGCAGATCGACGACCAGAAGATCCGCGCCGACCTCAAGGCCGGCCGTGTCGTGGTGGTCGCCGGTTTCCAGGGCGTCGACGAGCACGGCAACATCACCACCCTCGGCCGTGGCGGCTCCGACACCACCGGCGTGGCCCTGGCGGCGGCGCTGAAGGCCGACGAGTGCCAGATCTACACCGATGTCGATGGCGTCTACACCACCGACCCGCGTGTGGTGCCCCAGGCCCAGCGCCTGGAGAAGATCACCTTCGAGGAGATGCTGGAAATGGCCAGCCTCGGCTCCAAGGTGCTGCAGATCCGCTCGGTGGAGTTCGCCGGCAAGTACAACGTCCCGCTGCGCGTGCTGCACAGCTTCAAGGAGGGTCCGGGTACCCTCATTACCATTGATGAAGAGGAATCCATGGAACAGCCGATCATTTCCGGTATCGCCTTCAACCGTGATGAGGCCAAGCTGACCATTCGTGGCGTCCCGGATACCCCAGGCGTCGCCTTCAAGATCCTCGGCCCGATCAGCGCCGCCAACATCGAAGTCGACATGATCGTGCAGAACGTCTCGCACGATAACACCACCGACTTCACCTTCACCGTGCACCGCAACGAGTACGAGAAGGCGCTGAGCGTGCTGGAGAACACCGCCCGCGAAATCGGCGCGCGTGAAGTGATCGGCGACACCAAGATCGCCAAGGTGTCGATCGTCGGCGTCGGCATGCGCTCCCACGCGGGCGTTGCCAGCCGCATGTTCGAGGCCCTGGCCAAGGAGAGCATCAACATCCAGATGATCTCCACTTCCGAGATCAAGGTCTCGGTAGTGATCGAAGAGAAGTACCTGGAGCTGGCCGTACGCGCGCTGCACACCGCGTTCGAACTCGATGCGCCTGCCCGACAGGGTGAGTGACACGCTGCCTGGAGGGGCGCGGCTTGCCGCGCCCTTCGCGTTTCTGGCCACTGCGGCTGTCCCTGTCCAGGCAGCCGTGGTGGTCGATCCGGGCCAGTGCCGTCGTCCCCGGCCAGGCCCTGCTTTTCAAAGACTGTTGTCCCTGAAGATTCATGTGAGGAGAAAACTATGCTGATTCTGACTCGTCGGTGCGCCGAGAGCCTGATCATTGGTGACGGTGAGATCACCGTGACGGTCCTGGGTGTCAAAGGCAACCAGGTGCGTATTGGCGTTAGCGCGCCCAAGGAAGTGGCTGTTCACCGCGAGGAAATCTACCTGCGGATCAAGAAAGAGAAGGACGAGGAGCCAAGCCTTTAATTTTTTTGAAGTTTTTTTCAAAAAAAGGGTTGCAAACGAGGAAGGGTGTGTTTAATATTCGCCTCGTGTTGCGGTGAGGTGGCCGAGTGGCCGAAGGCGCTCCCCTGCTAAGGGAGTATACCTCATAAGGGTATCGGGGGTTCGAATCCCCCCTTCACCGCCATTATTTGCCTGGAGCGCTTAAAGCGATCCGAATGGCACAGCAAGACACGGACTCATAGCTCAGCTGGATAGAGTACTCGGCTACGAACCGAGCGGTCGGAGGTTCGAATCCTCCTGAGTCCGCCACTTTTGAAGTGGCTTTGCCTGCAAGGCTGCTTCAACAAGCCAGTGGTAATCTGGTCTAAAACTACCCCACGGACTCATAGCTCAGCTGGATAGAGTACTCGGCTACGAACCGAGCGGTCGCAGGTTCGAATCCTGCTGAGTCCGCCACTTTTGAAGTGGTTTTGCTTGCAAAGGCACTTCAACAAGCCAGTGGTAATCTGGCCTAAAACTACCACCACGGACTCATAGCTCAGCTGGATAGAGTACTCGGCTACGAACCGAGCGGTCGCAGGTTCGAATCCTGCTGAGTCCGCCACACATCAAGAAGCCCGCTCGTTAGAGCGGGCTTTTTGTTTTTCTGGCGCGCTGAATTGTTACGGATGTCCATCTACGCTGTTCTGTAGATGTTCCCGAAAGGGGCCAGGCGCCGCAAATCGAACCAGCGCAAGACGAATGTGCTTTTCACGCCAGAGCGACCGTCGCACTGATGGCTTCGAGCGTTGTCACAGCTTTAGCGCGCAAACGATTGTTCTGGCCAAAAATTTAAGCGATCCGACAGCTTGCACAGTGTATGATTGCGCCCGTCAGCCCCGCCGGGGCTTGTGGAATCCCACCATGGACTTACCCAGTAGTTACTCGCCAACACGCTTCATACAGCCAGATCTGACCGATTGATTCTCCCGGCGTGCTCCGCTGCTGGGAGTGGAGTTCGCCTATGACCGAAATCGAAGTAAAGAAAGCCCAAGACAGCCTGCAGGATCGCCTGGCCCAGGTGATCGAGCTGCTGCAGCGCCAGCGGGTGGTCGAGGACCTGACGCACCGTCAGGAAGGTCACCACCATGACCTGGTGGAAAACCTCGTCCACCGCCAGAACCTCGTCGAACTGCAGCGCAAGCTCGACGACCTGCACCCCGCCGACATCGCCTATATCCTCGAAGCCTTGCCGCTGGACGACCGCCTGACGGTCTGGCAGCTGGTGCGCTCGGATCGCGACGGCGACATCCTGCTCGAAGTCTCCGACGCCGTGCGCCAGACCCTGATCGCCGACATGGACGATCACGAGTTGCTGGCCGCCGCCAAGGAAATGGACGCCGACGAACTTGCCGACCTGGCGCCGGAGCTGCCTCGCGACGTCGTGCACGAGCTCATGGAAACCCTCGATGCCCAGCAGCGCGAGCGTGTGCGCTCGGCCCTGAGCTATGACGAAGAGCAGGTCGGTGCGCTGATGGACTTCGAGATGGTCACCATCCGCGAAGACGTCAGCCTCGAGGTGGTATTGCGCTACCTGCGCCGGCTCAAGGAGCTGCCAGGGCATACCGACAAGCTGTTCGTCGTCGATTACGATGGCATTCTCAAGGGCGTGCTGCCGATCAAGCGGTTGCTGGTCAACGACCCGGACAAGAAAGTCGCGGAGGTCATGGCCAATGACCCGGTGACCTTCCACCCCGAGGAAGATGCCTACGACGCCGCCCAGGCCTTCGAGCGCTACGACCTGGTTTCCGCCCCGGTGGTGGACAAGAACGAGCGGCTGATCGGCCGTCTGACCATCGATGAAATGGTCGACCTGATTCGTGAAGAGAGCGAGAGCGAAGTGCTCAACATGGCCGGTCTGCGCGAGGAGGAAGACATCTTCGCCTCGGTCTGGCGCTCGCTGCGCAACCGTTGGGCGTGGCTTGCGATCAACCTGATCACCGCCTTCGTCGCCTCGCGGGTGATCGGCCTGTTCGAAGGCTCCATCGAAAAGCTGGTGGCGCTGGCGGCGCTGATGCCGATCGTGGCGGGTATTGGCGGCAACTCGGGCAACCAGACCATCACCATGATCGTGCGCGCCATGGCCCTCGACCAGGTGTCGCCGGGCAACACCAGCCGCCTGATGCGCAAGGAGCTTGCGGTGTCGCTGCTCAATGGCCTGATCTGGGGTGGCGTGATCGGTGTCGTGGCGTTCTGGCTCTATGGCAGCTGGTCGCTGGGCCTGGTGATGACGGCGGCAATGACCCTGAACCTGTTGCTGGCCGCCTTGATGGGCGTACTGATCCCGATGACGTTGACGCGCCTGGGGCGTGATCCGGCGATGGGGTCGAGTGTGATGATTACGGCGGTCACTGACAGTGGCGGCTTCTTTATCTTCCTCGGCCTGGCCACGCTGTTCCTGCTGTAAGCGTTGGGTTCAGTCCATGCGCACCCCCCCTGTAGGAGCGGCCTTGCGCCGCGAAAGGGTCGCATAGCGGCCCCGGCGATCTTTGCATCAACGCTGAAATCCTGGGGTCGCTATGCGACCCTTTCGCGGCACAAGGCCGCTCCTACAGGGGGGCGTGTGTGACCCCGCCGTCATCCTGCAATCACCAGATGCAAAAAAGCCAGCTTGCGCTGGCTTTTTTGTGTGCGGTGTCGCTGCCTGGATCAGGACGCGTCGGCGGCCATTTCCACATCGTGAGCGATGAGGGCGACCAGGGCATTCTGCTGGCGGTGGGACAGTTGGCGGAAGCGCTGCAGCAGTTCACGTTCGTGGAGGCTGAGCTCTGAGCTGTCCAGGCGCATGCTCAGTTCATCACCCAGGGCGCCTTCCTGGATAAGGCTCTGCTCCAGGCGGGCGATGATCTCGGAGTTCATGCTGCGGTGGTGGTTGCGCGCTACCTCGGCAATGCGCTCACGCATCCCGTCTGGCAGGCGGACGACAAACTTGTCAGCGGTGCGGCTCGAATAGATAGCCTGTTTCATTGGGCGCATATAAATTGACCGGTTGTTCTGGTTCAGGGGGAGCGGTTCGCAAATTGGCCGCACGGTGGAAGTACGACCGCGGCGACGACAAAATGTTCAACCGTGATGTGATTTTGGTTCTTCATCTTGCCTCAGGGTCGCCGTTTCCTTGGCGTCAATTCTGTGACAAATAGTGATCTCGATAAAGGCTTTTTGCCAGTACCAATTATCAGAAATGAGCACTGGTTTGAAAAGTTTCACATTCATCGAATTACACCGGTGTCAGACAAATGCCGTCAAAATCTGGTAAAAGACGGTAAAGGCCTAGGGAAAATCCTGGAATACGCTGGTTTCCCATACATTGAGCATAGTGGCTATGCAATATGACGCAAGCGGTGGGGCGACCTCAAGAGGGCGCCTGATATTCCTCATGGGACCGTCGGGTTCGGGAAAAGATTCCCTGATCGATGCGGCGCGTGAGCGATTGTTCACCCTAGGTGTCGAAGTCGCCCGGCGGGTCATCACGCGCTCAGCCGAGGCCAAGGGCGAAGCTGCGCTCGGAGTGAGCGTCGAGCGCTTCGAGGCGATGCGCGAGGCGGGGGCCTTTGCCCTGGACTGGCAGGCTAACGGCTTGAGCTATGGCATTCCTGTACAGCTGGACGCATGGCTCGCTGCGGGTCGGTCGGTGCTGGTCAATGGTTCGCGTGCCTACCTGGCCAATGCCCGGCAGCGCTATCCCGACCTGGTGGCCGTGGGGCTGACCGTTTCACAGCAGGCGCTGCGCCAGCGTCTGCTGGCCAGGGGGCGGGAGAGCAACGAAGAGATCGAGCAGCGCCTGGCCCGCAACTTCAGGTTGCAGGCGTATGATCCCGGCGTGCATGTCGTGGACAACTCCGCTTCGCTGGCCGGTGCGGTCGAGGCGTTGCTCGCGCTATTGCGCAACGAAGGCGTGATCGCTGACGCGCAGGGGAAAAAGCCGACGTGCAAAACGCCCGATTGATACATGACAAATGCCCGCACGCTGGTTAACATGCTCGCCGTCCCCGCCGCACAGCGTCTGTTGTCGGCTTCAGTGTCTCAGTAGCTCAATTGGATAGAGCATCCCCCTCCTAAGGGGAAGGTTGGCAGTTCGAACCTGCCCTGGGACGCCATATATTTCAATAGGTTAGGCCGATTCACTTTGCTCGCGCGATTTGATGTGGGTGCATTGTGGGTGCAGTCGACATCAAGGATGACGAATGTGAGTGAAATGCTGAAGCCTTTGATCAGTGAAATCAATGGCATCATTAATGCGATTGATCAGAACATTTCGACTGCAGCTCCGCTGAGTCTGAACAGCGGGAATTGGTCATTTCCTGGCATTACCAAAGCTGACTTGGTCAGTCGTGCGATGGCGTTGAGGGAGCTCATCGAAGAGGCGAAGGAGCCTGCTCCAGAATCTCAGGCCATCATCACCAATCTAGGCGAACGCCTTACGTTCCTTCGTACAAACACTGTCCCTCAGTTTCTTTCGCAGGGAGGGGCAGCGGTCTCTGCTTATTTGATGACTTTGGATGCTGTGGAGAAGGTTTTGACGCCGATCTTCACTGACACCAAAAGTCAAGCGCTGAAAAACTCACAGGCTGTAAAGAAGACTACTACACAGGTTCGTTCGATTGAGACTCGACTGCGAGAGCTCGAGCCGCGGACCGTTACATTGGAATCGATGGTTGCGCGAATTGAAAAAGCGCATGACGCCGCTGATCAGCTTCCCACCGATCTTGAGTCATTGGCTGAGTCGCAGAAAAAGGTGGCGGATCTCCTGGCGAAGGCCCAGGGCGATAAGGCAGGTATTGGCAATATCTTGGCTGATGCAGAAGGTGTCAGTAAGCAGATGGTCTTGCACGCTGCTGAAGCAAGAGAAATTCTTGCGCGCTGCGAATCTGTTTACTCTTCCGCAACTAGTGTCGGTCTGGCTGCTGCATTCACGGAGCGATCTAAGGCTTTAGATCTGTCTATGTGGGGCTGGGTAGCAGGTTTAGTGGTTGCCCTTATCGTCGGGGGCGTCGCCGGCTCAGCGCAGTTGCACAACCTTGCGTTCGAGCTGACGAAAGCTGATTCGAATAGCGTGGGTGTTGGCATTAGCCTTGTGTTGTCGATTTTGTCAGTGGGTGGCCCCGTCTGGTTTGCCTGGCTTTCGACTAAACAAATTGGTCAGCGTTTTCGGCTATCTGAGGATTACGCATTTAAAGCGTCTATCTCCCGTGCATACGAAGGGTATCGCAGAGAAGCGTCGCGAATTGACCCTGATCTTGAGAGGCAGTTGCTAGGCTCAGCTCTATCAAGACTTGATGAACAGCCACTTCGCTTGGTCGAAAATGATAGCTTCGGGAGTCCTTGGCATGAATTTCTTTCCTCGGATGTCGTGAAAGACGCTGTGAAGAGTGTGCCGGGGTTCGTCGACAAGGTTACTTCTATGGCCACTGCAGCTGTTCAAAAGAAAAGTCTTCCGGTGACGCCGATTGTAGTGGCGAATGATGCGGCTGCTCCGCCTGAACAAGCTGAAGCCAAAGCTTAGAGGTCACGAATCCTCAATACCGTTGTAGTCGAGCAGTTGGCGTGTCTGGCCGTGGCTCTTACGCCAAGGCCTGCGGCCAGTAGCTCCTTGACCCGTTTATGCAGTTCCCCATCGACCGGCCGTCCCCGATACTTGCCAGCGGCCTGGCCTTCTGGATGCCTTGCGCCTGCCGTTCGTGGCGTTGTTCGTAGTCCTTGCGAGCGATCGCCGCCATCATTTCTACCAGCATCGAGTTAATCGCTGCCGGCATCCGATCAGTGAATTCTTCATCTCTGGTGTCGCGCATTCCTTGGTAGCTGGTGGGCAGATCGAGCGCGACGATGCGCAGGCCCTTTGCGTCTATTGCGCCCTTGAGCTTGGCCCAGTCGTCCGCGGGGAAGCGGGAGAGGCGGTCGATGGATTCGACAAGCAGCACATCACCCTTGCGGGCATCCTTGAGCAGGCGAAGCAGTTCAGGCCGACCCGCTGCGGCGTCACTGGCGTTCTCCAGGTGCGCGCAGGCGATGACCTTGTTATGGTCGTTGGCGAACTTCTCCAGAGAGACCCGGGCGCGTCCGGCGTCTTGCTCGGCGGTGGATGCCCGTAGGTAGGCGCGGATGAACATAGGCAACCTGTATCAGCTAGGGTGTTGTCCTAACGCTGTTTCATTTTGGGTTGTACTTATCAAGCGAAAAGGCTCATAAAGGCTCAAGTTGCCCGTATCAGCCCAGGTGTACTCCAGGTGCTACACGTAACGGGACATAACGGTCAAATGTGAGCCACGATCACAATTACCTTTCCTGGCCTGCTGTCAGGGCGGGGGTATCAGGCCTGGAGGTCCGAATCGGACGATCTGGTCTGTCTCGACTGATGGTCCGAATTTCGGACTTCAAATCCTGGCACTGGCGACCGGAGCCGGGATCACGGCTTAGCCAAAGCGGGATTTCCCGCCCAGGCTTTTACGAGACGGTTGCGAAAGGGGATCGGCTGTATCGTCGGCCCAGCCTTGGGCAATACCCTCAAATCTGAGGGTATCTCGCCCGCCTGGAGATGCGCTCAGGTTTGAGCACAACTCACCGCGGCAGGTGTGGTGGTCATCACCACACCTCCCTCTACGACGAAGCGCGGAATTTTGCTCACATCTAATCTGTCGGCCCCTGGTAACGCTCCGATTCTTAACGGGGCGTTACTTGGCCGTCTTATGCCCAAAGCTCCTACTGCTGTGCGAGTAGGAAGCGCTGCACGTCATCGATCATGCCTTTCACCTGGTCGGCCGTAAACTCTTCAGGCTTGCCATGAGCGGCGCTGTTTCGGATTGCCGAGAGAGAAGTGATCTGCTTTTTCTGGTTGGTGTTATAGGCGCCGGCTTTGGCCAGGTCATCGTTCATCCTGTTCAGAGTGCCGTGTCCAATAGCGTGCTTCGAGCATAGATCCCGCAGTGAGGTCTCGAGAACCACACCTGCAATTACTGCCGCCGCTGTTGCGTACCCAGAACTCAATAGCTCTTCTGCTTGCTCGAGCTCATTGCTAAAAACCTCAGCCTGCACAAGATTCCGGAGGGAGTTGAGATAACCGCCCTCGAAATCCTCTTTCGCAGCTAGGAATACTGCCTTCATCCGCTTCAACTGGTTTAGGCGGGAGTCGAACGAAACTAGCTTTTCGGCATCCAGATACATCTGGAGGTGAGTGGATTTCACCCCACAAGCTCGCTCCAGTAACGACCTTACCTTGACACTCCAGTTGAGAATCAAGTCAGACGGAATGGTGAGCTCGCTATCACCGGTAATTGGGCTTCTTACCTCGGTGGTGGACCTTTCAATGTCGGACAGCTGTTGCTCCAGCTCCCCGAAGCGCTGTTTGAAAAGTGCGGTCATTTGCTGCTCCTTAGCATGGTAGATGGCTGATGTTCGCTCGGGCTTGCCACCACCGCAAGGTTCAACGTGCCGGACCGCTGCTTCAGAGAGCCGCCCAGCGGCCTAGTCCATCCAGATCTGGATACATTCTCAATCTGAGGAAGTGTGTGGGTGCCAGGCCTGATGAACTGGGCCTGGCTAGCCATCTCAACCGCGGGCGTCACGTCCTGCCTCATCTTCCTCCACTCGGAGGCGCCAGTAGCGGTCGGGCTTCACCCAGACCACATTATCAGGGGTGAGCTTTCGGAAGGCAGCAAGAACGCCTTTGCCGAGCACCTGATTGCCGTCAGCGTTTTCGATCAGTAGGTCCTCTCTGCCAGCTTTGATGAAATAATCCACGACATCATCTTGATAGATGCAGGCCTCTGTCTTGATTTTGGCCAACATCCACTTGGAAACTGAGTCGGCGTCCATCAGTTTTTCTCAGGCTTTGAAATCTCAAGGGATTCGCCAGTGAAAAAGCCTCGCTCGAGTTTTTTCCCTGCGAACCACTGGCATTCGTACGCCTCCTGCAGGCTGCTCCAAGCCTTCACGGTCATATCTGGGCCACCAGATTTCAGTTTTACGATTTGCCCATCCTTAAACCCATTTGCCTTTGCCATAGCTGTAACACCTCGATTGGTAGGGGACATCCCTGTACCGGTCATATGGGGGCTGGCCATTTGCTTTCAAGTGAATGACAGGCCCCTACGACTTGCCCTCCACGAATGGTGAGCGACGCCCAGGGTAGGTGTCAGCGATGAATTCGCGCAGGGAGGGTAGGGTGGCACCTCGGCGTCCCTGCGAGACGGCCGTGGGCTCGCTGTGCTTGCGAGCCTCGGCAAGGTACTGGGCCGTCTCCTGACGCGCCTGCTCGAGAGTCAGGATGCCTGCCCGGCCAAGGGGCTTTTTGCGGCCCCGGGCCCAGGTAACGACATAGGACTTCGCTCCTGCGGCGGTCACACGCACGAACAGCCCGGTGATGGTGGTGTCGTGCACTTCGTCCTCGCGTCCGGTGAACTGCAGGCCGGCCAGGAGCTTGGCGGTGAGCTTTTCCTTCACTTCGTCCCCGAGGGTGCGACATGGGTGCAGAAATGAATATTCGGCGGTGTCTGGTAGGACGCACCGGACGAAAAGCTTGGCAAATACATGCGAAGGCCAGTTGCTGCGAGAGTGAAAGGCCCTCGTAAGGCGAAGGTTGGCAGTTCGAACCTGCCCTGGGACGCCATCTCCCCCCATTCCCCTTGTCTTCGTTCAACGAACCTGAACGCTTGCCTGCGGCTGCCGCGTCGTGCGGCTGTAGCTCAGGGCGAAGTGTGCCGCCAGCCCGAAGATCAGACCCCAGAACGCGGCGCCAAGGCCGAGCAGGCTCATCCCCGATGCGGTGACCAGGAAGGTGATCAACGCCGGCTCCCGCTGTTTCTCGTCACTCATGGCGCCCGCCAGGCCGTTGGCGATGGCGCCGAACAGCGCGAGCCCGGCAAGGGCGGCGATCAGTTCCCTCGGCAGGGCGGCGAACACGGAGGCCAGGGTCGCGCCGAAGCTGCCCATCAGCAGGTAGAAGGCGCCGCAGGCCATGCCGGCGATGTAGCGCTTGTCCGGGTTCTCGTGGGCCTCGCGGCCAGTGCAGATGGCGGCGGTGATCGCCGCCAGGTTGACGCCGTGGCAGCCGAAGGGTGCCAGCAGCAGCGAACCCAGGGCGGTGACCGAGACGATCGGGCGTGCCGGCACCTGGTAGCCGGAGGTGCGCAGTACGGCGATGCCGGGCACCGACTGGCCGGTGAGCGATACCAGGGCCAGGGGCAGGCTGATATTGACGATGGCCTGCCAGCTCCACTGCGGGCTGGTCCAGGTCGGGATGGTCATTTCCAGCACCAGGGCCTGGGTGTCCAGCTGGCCCAGGCCGGCGGCGAGGCCGCAACCGACGATCAGCACCGAAAGAATCGCGTAGCGCGGCGACAGGCGCTTGAACAGCAGGTAGCTCGCCAGCATCGACAGTACCAGCACGGGCTGCAGGCGGATCGAGCTGAACAGCTCGGCGCCGAAGCGGAACAGGATACCGGCCAGCATCGCCGCGGCAATGGCCTTGGGCAGGCGATTCATCAGCTTGTCGAAGGCGCCGCTCAGCGCGATCACGGCAATCAGCAGCGAGGCGACGATGTAGGCGCCCACCGCCTGGGCCAGTGACACGCTCGGCAGCATCGACACCAGCAGCGCCGCGCCGGGCGTGGACCAGGCGGTGATCACCGGCACCCGCAGTTTCCAGCTCAGCAGCAGGCCGGTCAGGCCGCTGCCGATGGAGATGGCCCAGATCCACGAAGCGGTCGCTGCGTTGTCCAGACCTGCCTGGTCGGCGGCCTGGAACACAATGATCAAGGGGCCTGCGTAGGAGATGATCACGGCGATCAGGCCGGCGACCAGGGCGGAGAGGGAAAAATCCTTTCTGAGGTTGTCCATGGCGAGTCCAGGTGAGTTAATTGATTCGATTGAGTCGATTCAAATTGAATCTATACGGTAACGAGACCTGAATTCAAGTGGGGCTGCTCTCCAGCCCATCGCGGGCACGTTCACTCCTCCTGGTGCAAGCTGTAACTTGTTGATTCAGTGAGTACCTGTGGGAGCGGGTTTACCCGCGAAGCATTCGGCGCGGTGGATGGCACCGGCTCCGCCGGTGTTCGCGGGCAAGCCCGCTCCCACAGAGGGACAATTTCATCCGTGATTTCATGGCAGGAAGGCACAACTTGAATCGCTCGGAGGATCGACTCAAGTCGGCCTGTGTGTTCAAATTTCAATCATTTTCAGCCCGGTAGCCGTCTCATGTGGGTTCCACGGATCAGCGAAAGCAATCAGCCTGTCTACCTGTCCATCGCCGATGCGCTGGCGCATGACATTGCCAGCGGCGCGCTGCGGCGTGGCGAGCGCTTGCCGACGCTGCGCGAATTGGCGCAGGCGCTGGATGTCACGCCCGGCACCATCAGCCGCGCCTATACCGAGGCGTCGCGCCGTGGCCTGACCCAGGGCGAGGTGGGGCGTGGCACCTACGTCCTTGACCGGATCGCCGAGACGGACGAGGCCCCCGTTGCCGCCCGTGCTGCCCCCGCGGTCCGCAGCGAAGTGCTCGACCTGTCGATCATCAAGCCCTACGGCGAAACCCTGCAGTACTGGTTGCGCAACGCCTTGACCGAGCTGGCCAATACCTCACGGCTGGAGCAGGTGCTGGACTACGCCCCCGACGGCGGCCATCCGGCGCATCGCGAGGCGGGCGCGCAATGGTTGCGCCAGTGGCTACCGGGTGCGCAGTGGCAGCAGGTGGTCATCACCAGCGGTGCCCAGCATGGGCTGATGGTGGCGATCAGCGCCCTGACCGGGGCGGGCGACCTGATACTGTGCGAGTCGCTGTGCTATCCGGGCATCATTTCCGTGGCCCATGGCCTGGGCCGCCGTCTGCGTGGCGTGCCGATGGACGAGCAGGGCATCATCCCCGAGGCCTTGCGCGAGATCTGCCAGCGCGAGCGGCCCGCCATGCTGGTGTGCGTGGCGACCTGCCAGAACCCGACCACGGCAATCATGTCCAACGAGCGGCGCGCCCAGATCGCGGCGCTGGCGGAGGAGTTCGACTTCCTGCTGCTGGACGATGACATCTACGGCTTCCTTGCCACCGACCCGCAGACCCGGCCGCTGGCGACCTTCGCCCCGGAGCGTTCGATCTACCTCACCAGCCTGTCCAAGTCGGTCATGCCGGCGCTGCGCATCGGCTACCTGTACAGCCCGCCGAAGCTGCTGTCGCGCCTGACCGCCATGGTGCGCAGCACGGTGTGGATGCCTTCGCCGTTGACCGCGCAATTGGCCAGCCATGTGATCGGTGAAGGGTTGGACAGCCAGTTGATCCGCATGCACCGCGCCGAGGCGGCGGCACGTCAGGCCATCGCCCGTGAAGTCTTCGGCAGTGCGTCGCTGCAGAGCCAGTCGCACTGCTATCACCTCTGGCTCAACCTGCCCGAGCCGTGGCGCAGCGACGAGTTCGCCCTGCTGGCGCGGGCCAATGGCGTGGTGGTCATGAGCGCCAGCCAGTTCCAGGTGGAGCGCACGGACGATCCACGTGGCGTGCGGGTCGTGCTGATGGCGCCGACCAGTCGGGAGGAGTTGCGCTTCGCCCTGACCCAGCTGGCCAGCCTGCTTGAGTCAGGGGATCCGCAGCGCTTTTACTGACGGATGCTCAGGGCTACAGCTTGGCGCTGTACTTACGCTCGGTGTCCCTGTCATCCGCCGAGGTCATGGCGCCCTGGGCGCGCTGCGCTTCCTGATCGTTTCATCTCGGTCTCCTCCTGCATGCGTTGGGCGATCTGTCGAGCGATCGCGGTGATAAGCATGATGGCTCCCGGGATGGAGCTGAAGACACGACGAAAGGGGCAAAAGCAGTACCAGTAGTGGTACCGGGGCGAAATAGGCCGTCAGGGCTATTCCGGCAGCCAGTTGCTCGGAATATGCTTGCCCGGCATAGGAACAGGATTGCCGCTTGCGGCAAATACAAGCATGTGTCGGCAGCACCGGATACGGGGCGCAGTTGCTGGACAACAGGGAGCGCGTCCATGAGTCAGGCAACAAAGCCGCTACCGGCTGGCTTCACCGAGCAGCAATTGCACACCTTGTTCGATCTGATCAGCGACGGTATCTGGGACTGGGATGCCAACAGCGGCTATGTCTACCGCAACCCGGGCTGGTACGCGATGTTGGGCTACGCCAGCCATTCGCTGGACAATTCCGTGCTGACCTGGGAAAGCGTGATTCACCCCGAGGATTACCCGCGGGTGATGGCGCATTTCGAGGCTTACATCAACCAGCGCAACGAGCGTTATCTCATCGAGTACCGTTGCCGCTGCCAGGATGGCAGCTATCTGTGGATCGAGGACAGCGGCCATGTCATCGCCCGCAACGCCGACGGTTCGGTGGCGCGGATGCTCGGCGCCCACCGCAATATCGACGCGGGCAAGCGCCTGGTCGCCGAACTCGAGCAGCGCAACCTGTCCCTGGAAAGCCTGGTGGCCGAGCGCACCCGCGAACTGTCGTGGGTCAACCAGCAGTTGCAGCGCCAGCTCGACGAGAATCGCGAGTTGGCCGAGCGCGACGCCCTGACCCGTACCGCCAATCGCTATCGCCTGGAAAAGACCCTGGAGCAGGCGTGCGAGCGTGCCCGGCGCTTCCGTGAACCGCTGGCGTTGATCGCCATGGACCTGGACGACTTCAAACCGATCAACGACCTGCACGGCCACGCCCGTGGCGATGCCGCACTGGTCGAGGTTACCGAACGGATCCGTCGGTGTCTGGGCGAGCAGGACTTGTTGGCACGTTGGGGCGGCGATGAATTCGTGGTGGTCTTGCCGCGAACTTCGCAGGAGCAGGCACGTGAAGCGGCGCAGCGAATCCAGGAGGCCTTGGCCAAAGTGCCGCCGATAGGCCAGTGCCAGCTGACCATGAGCTATGGCGTGGTGCAGTGGCGCGAAGGGGAGGACCGTCAGGGGTTGCTGGGCCGTGCCGACAAGGCGCTGTACCGGGCCAAGGCAGCCGGCAAGAACGTCGTCGCCGAGTGAAAAAAAGACCCGCTGCGCCAGGGGCGTAGCGGGCCAAATACGGCGATTGCCGCTTCAGTGTCAGGTCAGATGTGCAGGGCGTGGCCCAAGGCGCGCAATGCCGCTTCCTGCACCGCCTCGCCCAGGGTCGGGTGGGCGTGGATGGTGCCGGCGATGTCTTCCAGGCGTGCGCCCATCTCCAGCGACTGGGCGAAGGCGGTGGACAGTTCCGACACCGCCACGCCCACGGCCTGCCAGCCGAGGATCAGGTGGTTGTCACGGCGGGCCACCACGCGCACGAAGCCGGTCTTTGATTCCAGGCTCATGGCCCGGCCGTTGGCGGCGAAGGGGAACTGCGCGACGATGCAGTCCACGCCCTGCTGGCTGGCTTGTTCCGGGGTATGGCCGACCACCACCACTTCCGGGTCGGTGAAGCACACCGCGGCGATTGCGCTCGGCTCGAAGCGTCGGCTCTTGCCGGCGATGATCTCGGCGACCATCTCGCCCTGGGCCATGGCCCGGTGCGCCAGCATCGGCTCGCCGGCCACGTCGCCGATGGCCCAGACGTTGCGCATGCTGGTCTGGCAGCGCTCGTCGATGGCGATGGCCGCGCCGTTCATCTTCAGATCCAGGCTTTCCAGGCCGAAGCCTTTGGTACGAGGGCGACGGCCCACGGCCACCAGCACCTGGTCAGCCTCAAGGCGCAGCTGGCCACCTTGGCCATCGCTGGCCAGCAGGCAGCCGTCGGCATAGCCTTCGACACTGTGGCCCAGGTACAGGGCGATGCCGAGTTTCTTGATCGAGTCGGCCACCGGCGCGGTGAGTTCGGCGTCGTAGGTCGGCAGGATGCGTTCGCGCGCTTCCACCACGCTGACCTTGGCGCCAAGCTTGCGGTAGGCGATGCCCAGTTCCAGGCCGATGTAGCCGCCGCCGACCACCACCAGGTGCTGAGGCAGCGCCTTGGGCGCCAGGGCCTCGGTGGACGAGATGATCGGCCCGCCGATCGGCAGCATCGGCAGTTCGACGCTGTTCGAGCCGGTTGCCAGCAGCAGGTGCTCGCACTGGATGCGCTGGCCATCGACCTCGACGCTCTTGCCGTCGAGGATCTTCGCCCAGCCATGGATCACCTTCACGCCGTGCTTTTTCAGCAGGGCGGCGACGCCGCTGGTGAGGCGGTCGACGATGCCGTCCTTCCACTCGACGCTGCGCGTGATGTCCAGGCGCGGCGAGGATACGCTGATACCCAGCGGCGAAGGTTCGGTGAAGCGACTGGCCTGGTGGAACTGCTCGGCCACATGGATCAGCGCCTTCGAGGGAATGCAGCCGATGTTCAGGCAGGTGCCGCCCAGGGCCTGGCCTTCGACCAACACGGTGGGGATGCCCAGTTGCCCGGCGCGGATGGCGGCCACATAACCGCCGGGGCCGCCGCCGATGATCAGCAGGGTGGTGTTGATGAGCTCTTGCATGATCACTCCACGAACAGGCAGGCAGGCTGTTCCAGCAGGCCGCGCACGGCCTGGATGAACAGGGCGGCATCCATGCCGTCGACCACGCGGTGGTCGAACGAACTGGACAGGTTCATCATCTTGCGCACGACGATCTGGCCGTCGATCACCACCGGCCGTTCGACCATGCGGTTGACGCCGACGATCGCCACTTCCGGGGTGTTGACCACCGGGGTGCTGACAATGCCGCCCAGGGCGCCGAGGCTGGTCAGGGTGATGGTCGAGCCGGTCAGCTCTTCGCGGCTGGCCTTGTTGTTGCGCGCGGCGTGGGCCACGCGGGCGATCTCGCCGGCGTTGCTCCACAGGTTGCCGGCCTCGGCATGACGCAGTACCGGCACCATCAGGCCGTTGTCGCCCTGGGTGGCGATGCCGACGTGCACCGCGCCGTGGCGGGTAATGACCTGGGCCTCGTCGTCGTAGGTGGCGTTGATCTGCGGGAAGTCGCGCAGGGCGACGACCATGGCGCGCACCAGGAACGGCAGCAGGGTCAGCTTGCCGCGGCTGTCGCCGTACTTGGCGTTGAGCTGCTGGCGCAAGGCTTCCAGGTTGGTGACGTCGATTTCCTCGACGTAGCTGAAGTGGGCGACGCGACGCTTGGCGTCCTGCATGCGCTGGGCGATCTTGCGGCGCAGGCCGATCACCGGTACCTGCTCGCTGTCGGTGCGCTTGCCGTAGCCGCCCGGTGCCTGGCCGGCGCCGGTCTGCGGCTTGCTGATGAAGGCGTCGAGGTCTTCATGCAGGATGCGCCCGGCCGGGCCGCTGCCATGTACGTAACGCAGCTCGATCCCGGCGTCCAGGGCGCGCTTGCGCACGGCCGGGGACGCCAGTGGCTTGTCGTGGGCTTCGCGCGGCACGATAGGCGCGGCGGCATGGGCCGCAGCAGCCTGGGGTTGTGCCTCGATGCGTGGCTCGGGCTGGGCCACGGCCTTGACCGGCGCGGCTTCCGGCTCAACCGGCTTGGCCTGTGGCGCGTCGACATGGTTGCCGCTGCCTTCGACCTCGATGCGGATCAGCTCGCTGCCGACCGCCATCACTTCACCCGGCTGGCCGCCCAGGGCCAATACCTTGCCGCTGACCGGCGAGGGAATTTCCACGGTGGCCTTGTCGGTCATGACATCGGCCACCACCTGGTCCTCGGCGATCATGTCGCCGACCTTGACGAACCATTCCACCAACTCGACTTGCGCGATGCCTTCACCGATATCCGGCATCTTGATGACGTGCGTGCCCATTCAGACCTCCATGACCCGTTTCAGTGCCGCGCCTACCCGCGAAGGGCCGGGGAAGTAGGCCCATTCCTGTGCGTGGGGGTAGGGCGTGTCCCAGCCGGTGACGCGCTCGATCGGCGCCTCGAGGTGATGGAAGCAGTGCTCCTGGACCAGCGACACCAGCTCGGCGCCGAAGCCACAGGTACGGGTGGCCTCGTGCACGACCACGCAGCGGCCGGTCTTTTTCACCGAGGCGACGATGGTCTCCAGGTCCAGCGGCCAAAGGCTGCGCAGGTCGATGACCTCGGCGTCGACGCCGCTCTCCTCGGCGGCCACTTGCGAGACATACACGGTGGTGCCGTAGGTCAGCACGGTGACGTCATTGCCTGGGCGGGTGATCACCGCCTTGTCCAGCGGCACGCTGTAGTAGCCATCAGGCACTGCGCTGTGCGGGTGCTTGGACCACGGCGTTACCGGGCGGTCGTGGTGGCCGTCGAACGGGCCGTTGTACAGGCGCTTGGGCTCGAGGAAGATCACCGGGTCGTCGCATTCGATCGAGGCGATCAGCAGCCCCTTGGCGTCGTACGGGTTCGACGGCATCACGGTGCGCAGGCCGCAGACCTGGGTGAACATCGCCTCGGGGCTCTGGCTGTGGGTCTGGCCGCCATAGATGCCACCACCGCAGGGCATGCGCAGGGTCAGCGGCGAGATGAACTCGCCGGCCGAGCGATAACGCAGGCGGGCCATCTCCGAGACGATCTGGTCGGAGGCGGGATAGAAGTAGTCGGCGAACTGGATCTCGACCACCGGACGCAGGCCATAGGCGCCCATGCCCACGGCGGTGCCGACGATGCCGCTCTCGGAGATCGGCGCATCGAACACGCGGGACTTGCCGTACTTGGTCTGCAGACCTTCGGTGCAGCGGAACACGCCGCCGAAGTAGCCAACGTCCTGGCCGTAGACCACCACGTTGTCATCGCGCTCGAGCATGACATCCATGGCCGAGCGCAGGGCCTGGATCATGGTCATGGTGGTGGTGGACATGGCGTTTTCCAGATGGATGCTGTTGTTGTGATCGTTCATCTCAGACCCCCAGTTCCTGGCGCTGACGGCGCAGGTGGTCGGGCATTTCCTTGTACACATCCTCGAACATCGAGGCGGCGCTGGGGATATGGCCATTGCTCAGGGTGCCGAACTGCTCGGCGTCCTTCTGCGCCTTGATCACCTCGGCCTCGAGCTCGGCGGTGACCGCCTGGTGCTCTTCCTCGGACCAGTGGCCGAGCTTGATCAGGTGCTGCTTGAGGCGGGCAATCGGGTCGCCCAGCGGGAAGTGGCTCCAGTCGTCGGCCGGGCGGTACTTGGACGGGTCGTCCGAGGTCGAGTGCGGGCCGGCACGGTAGGTGACCCACTCGATCAGCGTCGGGCCCAGGCCGCGGCGGGCGCGTTCGGCGGCCCAGCGCGAGGCGGCGTAGACGGCGATGAAGTCGTTGCCGTCGACCCGCAGCGAGGCGATGCCGCAACCAACGCCACGGCCGGCGAAGGTGGTCGACTCGCCACCGGCGATGGCCTGGAAGGTCGAGATCGCCCACTGGTTGTTGACCACGTTGAGGATCACCGGGGCGCGGTAGACGTGGGCGAAGGTCAGGGCGGTGTGGAAGTCGGACTCGGCGGTGGCGCCGTCACCGATCCACGCCGAGGCGATCTTGGTGTCGCCCTTGATCGCCGAGGCCATGGCCCAGCCGACCGCCTGGACGAACTGGGTGGCCAGGTTGCCGCTGATGGTGAAGAAGCCGGCTTCGCGCACCGAGTACATGATCGGCAGCTGGCGGCCCTTGAGCGGGTCACGGGTGTTGGACAGCAGCTGGCAGATCATGTCCACCAGCGACACCTCGCGGGCCATCAGGATGCTCTGCTGGCGGTAGGTGGGGAAGCACATGTCGCTGCGGTTCAGGGCCAGGGCCTGGCCGCTGCCGATGGCTTCCTCGCCCAGGCTCTGCATGTAGAAGGACATCTTCTTCTGGCGCTGGGCAACCACCATGCGGCTGTCGAAGATACGCGTCTTGAGCATGGCGTGCATGCCCTGGCGCAGTACCTGCGGCTCGATGCCCTCGGCCCAGGGGCCGACGGCGTCGCCGTGCTCGTTGAGCACGCGCACGAGGCTGTAGGAGAGGTCCGCCGTGTCGGCAGGCTCCACATCGATAGGGGGTTTACGGACTTGACCGGCGTCGTTCAGGCGCAGGTAGGAGAAATCGGTCTGGCAGCCTGGCCGGCCTGTAGGCTCGGGCACATGCAGACGCAGGGGGGCGTACTCGTTCATGCTTTTTACGCTCGCTCGAATGTTGTTTTTGTGAGCTTTGAAGCGGCCGCCGCTGACTGCCGGCTCGTGACTGGCAGGTCAGCGTCTTTTTACATCATAGGGGGACGGCAGGAGAATTTTTCTCTCAAGTTCATTGCCTTTGTCCGGCGGCGCAGATAAACATTCCGTACAAACACAAAAACCAGGTCAATTTCTCTCATGCGTAAACTGGATCGAACGGATATCGGCATCCTCAACAGCCTGCAGGAAAACGCCCGGATCACCAATGCAGAGCTGGCGCGCTCGGTCAACCTGTCGCCCACGCCGTGCTTCAACCGGGTCAAGGCCATGGAGGAGCTTGGGGTGATCCGCCAGCAGGTCACGCTGCTGTCGCCCGAGGTGCTGGGGCTGGATGTGAATGTGTTCATCCACGTCAGCCTGGAAAAGCAGGTGGAGCAGTCGCTGCACCGCTTCGAGGAGGAGATCGCCGAACGGCCGGAGGTGATGGAGTGCTACCTGATGACCGGGGATCCGGACTACCTGCTGCGGGTGCTGCTGCCGAGCATTCAGGCGCTGGAGCGCTTCCTCGATTACCTCACGCGCTTGCCCGGGGTGGCGAACATTCGTTCCAGCTTTGCCTTGAAACAGGTGCGTTACAAGACCGCGTTGCCGCTGCCGGCCAATGGCATGACGCTGCGCGAGCAGTAACCTGGGCTGGCCCTTTCGCAAGTAAACCCGCAGGTTCACCTTTGCCCTGAAGGCTGGCCAGGTTCCTGTGGGAGCGGATTTACCCGCGAAGAGGGCGCCACGATCCCTGGGGTGCTTGATATTTTAAACACCCCCGGCCTATGTTGTGTGCGTCGCCATTCCCGGCATGCGAACACAACAAGAAGGACAGCGTCATGACGACCGAAGGCCCGCGCAACCAGGCAGCGTTCCTCAAGGGCATCGATGAAATCGAGTGCGTCACCCCCGACCTCAACGGCGTGCCCCGCGGCAAGGTGATGACCGCCGAGGGCTTCCTCGAGGGCCGCCGCCTGCAGATGGCTCGCGGCGTGCTGCTGCAGTGCATCATGGGCGGCTACCCGGCGGCCAAGTACTATGGCAGCGACGACGGCGACCTGGCGCTGGTGGCCGAGCCTTCGCAGATTCACCGCCTGCCCTGGAGCGACGAGCCTCGCGCGCTGGCCATCTGCGATGCGGTGGAGCTCGATGGCACGCCCTCGGGCCTGTCCAGCCGTGGCCAGCTCAAGGCGGTGATCGCCCGCTACGCCGAGCGCGGGCTGGCGCCGGTGGTGGCGACGGAACTGGAGTTCTTCGTGTTTGCCGCCAACAGCGACCCGACCCAGCCGTTCCAGCCGCCACTGGGCAAGGACGGTCGTCGGGAAATGGGCCACTCGGCCTTCAGTGTCAGCTCCAACAACGGCCTGCGTCCGTTCTTCAACGATGTGTACCGCTGCATGGCGGCGTTGGGGCTGCCGCGTGACACCTTCATGCACGAGATGGGCGTCAGTCAGTTCGAGATCAACCTGCTGCACGGCGATCCCTTGCTCTTGGCCGACCAGACCTTCCTGTTCAAACACCTGCTCAAGGAAGTCGCGCTCAAGCATGGCCTGACCGTGGTGTGCATGGCCAAGCCCCTGGCGCACACCCCCGGCAGTTCGATGCATATCCACCAGAGCCTGGTCGACAGCGCCAGCGGGCGTAACGTGTTCAGCGACGAGCAGGGCAGGGCGACCGACACCTTCCACCATTTCATCGGTGGCCTGCAGGCCTGTCTGGCCGACTTCACCGTGCTGTTCGCGCCGAACGTCAACTCCTACCAGCGCCTGTGCCACCCCTATGCGTCGCCGAACAATGCCTGCTGGTCCGAGGACAATCGCGCAGCGGGCCTGCGCATCCCGGCCAGCTCGCCTGCGGCGCGGCGAGTGGAGAACCGCCTGCCGGGCGCCGACGCCAACCCTTACCTGGCCCTTGCCGCGAGCCTTGCCGCCGGCCTGCATGGAATCGAGCGGCAGCTTGCGCCGACGCCGGCGATCCAGGGCGAGTTCGAGGTGCCCGAGCACCTGAGCCTGCCCTGCACCCTGCACGCCGCGCTGGAGCGCCTCAAGCGCAGCAACCTGGCGCGGGAACTGTTCGGCAGGGAGTTCATCGAAGGCTACATCGCCACCAAGACCCTGGAGCTGAGCGATTTCTTCGATGAGATCACGCCCTGGGAGCGCCGCGTGCTCGCCGCGCAAGCCTGAGCGCGACACGACCGCTACTGGATGCGCCCCCGGCGGCCGATTTCGCCGTCCGGGGCCTGCGCCGCGATGGATTTGCTTTTATGCTTGGCAGCAACCCCGCGCCACCAGATCAAGGAGCTTGACGGGACGTATGCGAAATATCTGGAAGCCGTTTCAGTCGTTGTACTTCGCCGCCCTGATGATGCTGATCGGTTCGGGCCTGCTCAGTACCTACCTGGCCCTGCGCCTGGCCGCCGACCATGTCGACAGCCTGTGGATCGGTGCGTTGATGGCGGCAAACTACTTCGGCCTGGCGGTGGGCGGCAAGGTCGGGCACCGGCTGATCGGCCGGGTCGGGCATATCCGCGCCTACGCCACCTGTGCCGGCATCGTCGGCGCGGCGGTGCTCGGGCACGGGCTGACCAGCTGGCTGCCGGTGTGGATCGGGCTGCGGATGATCGTCGGCCTGGGGATGATGTGCCAGTACATGGTCATCGAAAGCTGGCTCAACGAGCAGGCCGATGCCAAGCATCGCGGCGCGGTGTTCAGCGGCTACATGATCGCCTCGTATCTTGGGCTGGTGCTTGGCCAGTTGATCCTGGTGGTGCATCCGCAGCTGGGGCCTGAGTTGCTGATGCTGGTGGCGATGTGCTTTGCCCTGTGCCTGGTGCCGGTGGCCATGACCCGGCGTATCCACCCCGCGCCTTTGCGGCCGGCGCCGATGGAGCCGAAGTTCTTCATCAAGCGCGTGCCGCAGTCGTTGTCCACGGTGCTCGGCTCGGGTCTGATCGTCGGTTCGTTCTATGGTCTGGCGCCGCTGTATGCGTCCAGCCAGGGGCTGTCCACCGAGCAGATCGGTCTGTTCATGGGCAGCTGTATTTTTGCCGGCCTGCTGGTGCAGTGGCCGCTGGGCTGGTTGTCCGACCGTTATGATCGCGCCGTGCTGATCCGCAGCGTGGCGATCGGCCTGGCGCTGGCCTCGGCGCCGCTGGCGATTCTGCCGGGCGTGCCGTTGGCGCTGTTGTTCGGTATCGGCTTCGTCATATCGCTGTTGCAGTTCTGCCTGTATCCGCTGGCGGTGGCGTTTTCCAATGACCATGTGGAAAGCGAGCGGCGGGTCTCGTTGACCGCCATGCTGCTGGTCACCTATGGCGTGGGCGCCTGCATCGGGCCGCTGGCGGCGGGGGTGCTGATGAAACTGCTGGGTGCGCAGATGCTGTACGCCTTCTTCGTGTTCTTCGCCCTGGTGCTGGTCTGGCGCATTCGGCCCAAGGCGGTCACCGGGCTGCACCAGGTCCAGGATGCGCCTCTGGGGCACGTGGCCATGCCGGCGGCGGGCTCGCCCTTGTCGGCGGCCCTTGACCCTCGGGTGGACGAGCAGACCGTGCAGGAGGTGATGCAGGCGCCGGTGGCGGCGGAGGATACCGAAGAGGAGGCCGGCGCGGAGCGGGAAAGCGAGATGAGCAAATCCTAGCCAGTCAGTTAAGCCAATTGGGGTCGCTGCGCGACCCTTCGCGGGTAAACCCGCTCCCACAGGATCGCGCAGATGCTGAATCGAGCGCTGTACCTGTGGGAGCGGGTTTACCCGCGAAGGGCTGCAAAGCAGCCCCAATAAGTGCGATCAAGCGCTAACTGCCTGGCATTAACCCGTGGGGTGGCGTTTTCGTGCCCTGCTGACGCTCAATAGTCGTCTTTGTCGAACCGCCGCGCCTCGCGCTGCAGTTGATAGACGAAACTCTCGATCTTGCGCTGCGCCTGACCGTTGAGGTTATGGAAGCGCACCCCAGCGAAGGTGGTGTTGATACGCTCCTCGAAGTGCAGGTGGCGCAGTTCGACCAGGGTGTCGGTCAGCCCCAGTGGGTTGCTGGCCTTGAAGCGCTCGTAGACCTGGCCCAGTTGCAGGCGGTCCTCGACGTTGCCGTCGAAGCGCAGCTTGCAGCCGGTGGCGGAAATGTCCAGCAGCTTGCCGCGCAGGGCGCCGTTGCCCTTGAGGTGGGCGCCGTCGAGTACGATGTCGACCAGTTGCGACAGCTTCAGCGCGGCGCGGAAGGCGTTGCGGCGCTGGTGGTAAGTCACTTCCTCGGGCAGCGGGCCACGGTAGCAGCGGTGGCCGTCGATCTCGCCGATGGTCAGCGCCGTGTTGGATTCCCAGGCGATACGCACACCGTCATGGAAGCCTTCGACACGGAACGGTTCGCCGTTCTCGATGTACTTCTCACCGTCGCGGGGGATCATTTCATCCAGCGCCAGGACGCCGCTGTCCCGGTCGACATGCACCACGTAGCTTTGAAACCGCTGGCTGCGCTCATGGAAGCTGATGATCAGCGGGTCGTGGCTCTCCAGCAGTTGGCGCAAGTTGGCCGTGATCTCCAAAGGGGTGCTCAGCACCTTTGGTGGCTGGGGAGCATCGGATTCATTGAACACAGGTAATCAATCTCCAGGCGAATACGGCACACGCAAGTAACGGCATTATGCCAGTATGTTCCGTGCCTTGATCAGGGTCAATCAGACTTGGCCGATGGCCCTGGGCTTGTCCATTGGCGAGGTGGCGCCGCGGCTGTCATAGAGCGACGGCGAGTCGCCGCCCATGAGGATTCTGATCTGGTTGGCCGTGGCGTACTGCTGCATCTGGATGATCCGGCCGTTGTTCTCGTTGACCTTCTGGCAGGCATCCATCAGTTGGGTGAGCTCATTGAGCTGCTGCATGATGAGTTCGCCGTTGGGCGACTGGTCGGCCACCGCCTGCACGCCTGCGCGGTCGGCGCTGAGGCCGAGATCGATGAGCAACTGGTTGCGCCGTTGTCCCTGCTGCTCGAGCAGCACGACCAGCGACTGCTTGCGGGCAAGGATATGCTCCAGCGCCATGATTTCCCGGCCATGCAGGGAAACTGCCTCCTTTTGCAGAAGGTCGAGCAGTTCCTGGGTCGGCGCGATGTCGTCTTCGATCAGTTGCAGCAGGGTGATGTCGTGCATGGCTAACTCTTGGCGTTTTGCGTCCTTGAAGTCAGCGCCCCTGGAGGTCAGCGCTGGGCTTCGAAATCAAGCAGTTTGCTGGCGACCCGGTCGGCATCGACCTTGTAGCTGCCGTCCGCGATGGCCTGTTTCAACTCGGCCACGCGGGCGCTGTTGACGGTCGGCTGATCGCGCAGCTTGTCGCTGATCTTCTGCAATTGCTGGGCCTCTGGGCTCAGGTGTACCGCTTCTCCGCTGACACTGGCGTGCTTGGGCGCTGCGCTGGCCTCGCCGGCTTTATCGGCGTTGCCCGGCGCGGCATTGCCGCGAACGCCGCCCGTGACGGACGGAGAGTTGTTGAGACGACTGAAGTCGATGACCATGTTCAGAACCCCTGGGAATTAGGACGCATGCCTTGCTTTCGGCCTACCCGAGCAAAACTTTAGGCGTGAATGCATCACCGCCTCTCGGCACACGTGCGCAACCCGATCTGTGACACAGTTTAGGGGGCGCGGTTCCACATCGCCAGCGTTGCGTCACTATCCCGACGCAGTGCAGCCCTACATGGCCACCTCGACCTGCCCCGGGCCCGTGACGCGGGCCTTGACCACGCGTTTGGAGTTCAGGTTGCGTACCCGGATCTGCGTCTGCAGGCCACCTTTGTCCAGGGCCTCGCCGGGCATGCGCACGCTCAGGCTGCCGCTGCGGGCGATGATCACCACGTGATCGCCCTTGCGCACCACATCGGCCTGCTCCAGGTGCTGTTGCGTCAGCACCTGGTCGAGCACAGTGGGGCGCAACAGCTTCAAGCCCACGGCCTGGTCAAGCTGGGTCAGGTAGCCGACGCCGAGGGTGCCCACATCGCGTTCGCGCAAGGCCACATCGCCTTCACCCACCACGCTTTCACGTTTCAGGGGGCGAGTCATGACCACCACGTCGCGCATCAGGCGCACCTGGGCTGGGACGAATACCGTCCAGGGCGCCGTGCCGTCGCAGCGGACCCGTACCGTAACCCGCCCCAGGGGCGTCGAACCTTCCAGCGAGGCGTCCAGCTGCTGGCTGCACAGCGGCATGCGCAGGCGTGGGTCGAGGTTGTTGACCTGGATCTCGTAGCGGCCCGGGGTCTGGGTGGTCGCCAGGTAGTCCTCCACGGTGAATTCAAGAAACCCCTGAGTGACACCGATAAGCTGTTCAGGCAAGGTAAAAGAGTCCGCCAGCGTACGAATGCCGGGTGCCAGCAGGCACAGGGCGGCCAGTGAGCCGGTCAACAGGCGCGTCAGTCGTCGGAAATTTGTCGTTTTCGTATACATGGCGTTCAAAAAAGCAAAGCCCGTGCCGATTCGGTACATAGGCAATCGTTGAAGGAGTCTGGCATGGCTGGAGTGATGGATTCGGTCAACCAGCGCACGCAACTGGTGGGGCAGAATCGCCTGGAGCTGCTGTTGTTTCGCCTCAATGGCGATCAGCTCTACGGCATCAATGTGTTCAAGGTACGGGAGGTGCTGCAGTGCCCGGACCTGACGCTGCTGCCCAGGTCCCATCCGGTGGTGCGCGGCGTGGCTAACATTCGGGGGGCGACCATCCCGATCCTGGACCTGTCGATGGCCACCGGCCTTCCGCAGCTGAAGGAAGAAACGCGCAACAGTTTCGTGATCATCACCGAATACAACACCAAGACCCAGGGCTTCCTGGTGCATTCGGTCGAGCGCATCGTCAACATGAACTGGGAAGAGATCCATCCGCCACCCAAGGGTACCGGACGCGATCACTACCTGACAGCCGTGACCCGGGTCGACAACCGCATGGTCGAGATCATCGATGTGGAGAAGGTGCTGGCCGAGGTGGCGCCTTCGTCCGAGTCGGTGTCCGATGGCGTGATCGATGCCGAGGTGCAGGACAAGGCGGTGATGCTGCGGGTGCTGACGGTCGATGACTCGTCGGTGGCGCGCAAGCAGGTGAGCCGTTGCCTGCAGACCGTGGGGGTCGAGGTGGTGGCGCTCAACGATGGTCGCCAGGCCCTGGATTACCTGCGCAAGCTGGTGGACGAGGGCAAGCGTCCGGAGGAGGAGTTCCTCATGATGATTTCGGATATTGAAATGCCGGAAATGGACGGCTATACCCTCACGGCGGAGATCCGCAGCGATCCGCGCATGCAAAAACTGCACATCTGCCTGCATACTTCGCTGTCCGGGGTATTCAACCAGGCGATGGTCAAGAAAGTCGGTGCCGATGACTTCCTGGCCAAGTTCAGGCCGGATGACCTCGCCCAGCGCGTGGTCGACCGGATCAAGGCAAGTCATTGAAACGGCCGGGGCCCGTCCCCGGCGCTAGCGATTTAAGAAGAGGCGGCAGCATTGTCTACGGGTAATTTGGATTTCGAACAGTTCCGGGTCTTCCTGGAGAAAGCCTGTGGCATCCTGCTGGGCGAGAATAAGCAGTACCTGGTCTCCAGCCGTCTCAACAAGCTGATGGAGCAACAGGGTATCAAGTCGCTGGGCGAGCTGGTACAGCGCATCCAGACCCAGCCACGCAGTGGTCTGCGCGAGCAGGTGGTCGATGCCATGACCACCAACGAGACACTGTGGTTTCGCGACACCTACCCGTTCGAGGTGCTCAAGAGCAAGGTGATCCCGGAGTTCATCAAGAACAACCCGGGCCAGCGCCTGCGCATCTGGTCGGCGGCCTGTTCGTCCGGTCAGGAGCCGTACTCGATCTCGATGTCGATCGACGAGTTCGAGCGCACCAACCTCGGCCAGCTGAAGATGGGTGCGCAGATCGTCGCCACCGACCTGTCGGGCGCCATGCTCAACAACTGCAAGACCGGCGAGTACGATAGCCTGGCCATCGCCCGCGGCTTGTCGCAGGAGCGCCTGCAGCGCTACTTCGACCCCAAGGGTCCGGGGCGCTGGGCGATCAAGTCGCCGATCCGCAGCCGTGTCGAGTTCCGTTCGTATAACCTGCTCGACAGCTATGCGCCGCTGGGCAAGTTCGACATCGTGTTCTGCCGCAACGTGCTGATCTACTTCTCGGCCCAGGTCAAGAAGGACATCCTCATGCGCATTCACGGCACCCTCAAGCCCGGTGGCTACCTGTTCCTGGGGGCGTCCGAGGCGCTCAACGGCCTGCCTGACCATTACCAGATGGTCCAGTGCAGCCCGGGGATCATCTACCAGGCCAAGTAAGGCTGGGCGAAAAAAGGCCGGTATCCTGCGATACCGGCCTTTTTGTTTTCGCTGCGGGCTTGCCTGTGATGGCGTGTCAGAACGCGTAGCGCAGCCTGGCCGAGAACACGTCGGCATCGAAGCCCGACTTGCCCACGTAGTCATAGCTGACGCCGACGCTCACCGCGCCCAGCTTGTAGTCCGCTCCCAGCCCGGCCTCGTAGCTGTTGCGCGCGACGCTGGCGCCGTGGCTGACGAACGGCGTGGTGCCCAGCACGAAGGTCGCGGTGTTCTGCACAGGATCCGCGGCAAAGTCGTGGTAGGCCATGACTTTCACCTGCGGCTCCAGGATGCCGGCGCCGAGCGGCAGTTGGCTGGCCACGCGCACGCCGGCGCCCAGCTCGATGGCCTCGTAGCGCTGCGCCTCGACCTTGAGTGCGGCGGCCGAGCCTTTCTCGTTGAAGCGGTCGATGTCGACGCGGCTGTAGCGCGCTGCCAGGCGCGGCTCGACCAGCAGTCGCGGATTCAGCTGCCAGCTGTAGCCGCCGACCAGATTCAGGCCCAGCAGGTTGCTGTCATAGTCCGACTTGGCCCGTGTGCCCGCGACCTCTCGCTTGCCTTGGTTATCGTTGAAACCGTAGGTCAGGCTGGCATCGACGAAGTAGTTGTCCAGGGTGTAGCTGCCATACAGCGAGAAGGCGTGGCTCTGAACCTGGGTCTTGTTGCCGCGTTTGCCGTTGATGTCGGTGTCGATGAAGCTGTAGGCCGCACCTAGGGTGAGCTGGTCGTCCAGCTGGCCATCGGCGCCGACCGCCACGCCGCGGCTGTAGGCGTTGTAGCCGGCAATGCCATCGCGCTGCTGCTGGCTGGCGTCGCTGTACAGCGACTGCATCCACACGCCGGAGGCGCGGCGTGCTTCGTCGGCGCGAAGGGCGCGCAGGCTGCTGGAGCGGTTGTCGATGGCGTTGCCGATCAGTCGCTGGCTGGCCATGGCGGCCTGGCGGGCGCCGTCGCTGACGTCCGGCGCCAGTTGCTCGGCGAGCCTGGCCAGTTGCGCCTCGTCGGCGCTGGCGGCGGCGAGGAACAGTGGGTCCTGGTTGCCCAGGCGTGCCAGCAGGCCGGCTTCGGCCAGGTTGCCCAGGGCACGCTGTGCATTGCTGTCGCCACCCTGTTGCGCGACGATCTGCTCAAGGTCCTCGGTCGGCTTGGTGCTGACGGTGACGTAGACCTTGTTGTCATCGAGCGTGCTGCTCAGCACGTTGAGCATGGCCGAGGTGCTGGCGACCTGGGGCTTGGCGTTGACCTGCAGGCCGTTGGCGTCGAGGACCTGCACCTGGCCGGCCTCGAGCAGCAGGTAGCGGCTGCCGTTGGCCTCGAAGTCGGTGTCCTCCGGCTCCAGCAGGATCCGCGCGTTCTGGGCGAACTCGGCGATGCCGCTGACCTTGAGCAACGCTGTGTTCGGGTCAGTGCTGCTTGCCAGCCACAGGCCCAGCGCCGAGTTGTCGGCAATCCTCAGGTTGCCGTCGAGGGTGGTGTGAAGGCTGTGCAGGGTGAAGGTAGTGGGTGGTTCGCTGCTGTCGCCAACGTCGATCCAGCCACCGTTTGCCAGGCGGATGCTGTTGCTGCCGGGCGGGGCGTAGGCGACGCCATAGGTGCTGTCGCCTTCGACCTCGATGTTGGCCAGGCCGACGAGGTCGCCGTAGATCTTGCTGCCCTGGCGCATGATCAGCTCGACCGGGCGGTTGCTGGCGGTGGCGTCGATGGCGGTGTTGCCCCAGATCGTCCCGCTGTTGAAGATGTTCAGTGCGCCGTTGGCCTTGTACCAGGCCGACAAGCCTGTGCCGTCGAAGGCGGTGTTGCCGATACGGATGGCGGTTGTGGTGGCTGTGATCCTGCCGCTGTTGACCAGGTGGCGGTCCATGCTGTCGACCAGGGTGGCGCCGTCGAGCGCGATGGCCTGGTCACTGGCGAAGATCCGACCGGTATTCTCGATGCCGGCCAGGATGGTGGGCCGGTTGCTGGTGCCTGCAGTGGCACTGATGGCAACGGCGCCAGGGCCGGATACATCGATGTTGCCGCGGTTGACGACCTTGCCTTCCAGGCTGGCGCCCGCCAGGTTGATGCCGCGTGCGTCCCTGCCTTCGACGGTGATGCTCGCGCCATCGGCGTTGATCACATCGCCGTGCAGGACAGTGGCGCCGCTCGGGCTGGACAGGTCGATGCCGTAGGTCGGCCCGCCATTGAAGTAGGAGATGCCGGTGCCGACCCTGAGGCTTCCCTCGTTGGTGAGATCGCCGTCTACCAGGGTGCCTTGCAGGCGCAAGGCCGCGCCATCGAGGCTGGTGGTTTTCACGTTGCCGCGATTGTACAGGTAGCCGCCGATGCTGCTGTTGGCCAGGCGGATGCCGTCGCTGCGGTTGACCATGTCGACCGTGCGCTGGTCGTTGTCGTTGATGGCACTGTTGAAGACCAGGTCGCCCATCACGCGGGTATTGGCGAGATTGATCGCGTCACGTCGCAGGCCGGTGTAGCTGCCAGTGAATTCGAGGTCTGCGGGGTGGCTCTGGTTCTGCTCGGCGTGGCCGGCATCGGTCAGTTGAATGGTCTCGGCCAGCGAGGGCAGGGGGCTGGCGCCGATCAAAAGGGCCAGGAGGGTCTTGCGTGCGTTAAGCGGTGGCACGGTTTCGTTCCTTTGAAATCGTAGAGCAAGCAGTGCGCATCCATGCGGGCGTATGACCGTAACGGCTGGGGCTTTTCGCCACGACAATGCGCGGGGGGGGCGAATGCTACCGTGGATGATGGCAGATTGGCATTGTTGTTTGACGTCAATTTTTTGTTTTGCCGCTTTTGCCGCCTGCCAATTGCCGCTTGGTGGTGGTGTGGCGGAAGCACTTTGCCGCTTTTCTGGCATCACCAGCGCCCTAATACCTGGGTAGCCCCCGGTTTACTGGGGTTGCGCTGGTTGGCACAGCCCTTGCTAAAGCCTAAGCCAACGAAACTCTGGTCAACCTTTGAAGGTTTCCCCGATATGAGCATCAGCTTCGACAAGGCGCTTGGCATCCACGAAAAGGCATTGGGCTTCCGCGCCCAGCGTGCCGAGGTGCTGGCCAATAACATCGCCAACGCCGACACGCCCAACTACAAGGCGCGTGACATGGACTTCTCGTCGGTACTCGCCGCCGAGGCCGACAAGCAGCAGAAGGGGCGCATCGCCCTGGACCGTACCAACAACCGCCACATCGAGGCCGAAGGCCTGGCGATGATGGACGACACCCTGCAGTACCGTACGCCGATGCAGCCGTCGATCGACCAGAACACCGTGGATGCGCAGATCGAGCAGTCGAACTACGCGGAAAACGCCGTTGGCTTCCAGGCCAGCTTCACCCTGCTCAACAGTAAATTCAAAGGGCTGGTATCGGCCCTGCGTGGAGAGTGACCATGTCCCTTGCCAGTGTCTTCAACATCGCCGGTAGCGGCATGAGCGCGCAGAACACGCGCCTGAACACCGTTGCCTCGAACATCGCCAACGCCGAGACGGTGTCCTCGAGCATCGACCAGACCTACCGCGCCCGCCATCCGGTGTTCGCCACCACCTTCCAGAACGCGCAGAACGGCATGGGCCAGTCGCTGTTCGAGGAGCAGGGCGAGGCCGGGCAGGGCGTCCAGGTCAAGGGCATCATCGAGGACCAGAGCAACCTCGAGGCCCGTTACGAGCCCAATCATCCGTCGGCGAACAAGGACGGCTACGTCTACTACCCGAATGTCAACGTGGTCGAGGAGATGGCCGACATGATCTCCGCCAGCCGTGCGTTCCAGACCAACGCCGAGCTGATGAACACCGCCAAGACCATGATGCAGAAAGTACTGACCCTGGGTCAGTGATAAGGAATCCCGACCATGGCAGTCGAAAACCCCAGCGTGAACCTCAATGATGTGCTGACAAAATCCGGGGTCAGCACCGGCACCAAGAAAACCACCACCGAGCCTGTCGACAAGAATGCGCTGGGCAAGGATGCGTTTCTCAAGCTGCTGGTCACCCAGATGCAGCACCAGAACCCGCTGGATCCCCAGGACAACGGTCAGTTCATCGCCCAGCTGGCGCAGTTCAGCAGCCTGGAAGGCATCCAGACCCTGAACAGCTCGGTCAACTCGATCATCAGCGGCATGGGCTCGTCCCAGGCGCTGCAGGCCTCCTCCCTGGTAGGGCGTTCGGTGATCGTGCAGAACGACAAGGCCCTCTTCGATCCGAAGGAAAGCCTCAATGGCCAGGTGGTCGTGCCGCAGAACATCACCGACGGCAAGGTGACCATCAAGGACAAGGATGGCAACGTGGTCAAGACCATCCAGTTGGGCGAGCAGAAGAAAGGCACCGCCGATTTCATCTGGGACGGCACCAACGACAAGGGCGAGAAAGTCGAGGCGGGTACCTATACCTTCACCGCCACCACCACTGTCGACGGCAAGTCGCAGGAGATGTACACGATGCTGCCGGCCAAGGTCACCAGTGTCAGCTTCCAGAACGGCGGCGAGATGATGCTCAACCTTGCCGGGATCGGCAAGCTGGGCATCTCCAAAGTACAAACCATCGGAATCTAAGGCCGCTAGCACGGCATAAGGAGTGAATGCATGTCTTTCAATATCGGCCTTAGCGGTCTGTACGCAGCCAACAAGAAGCTGGACGTCACCGGCAACAACATCGCCAACTCCGAGACCGTCGGCTTCAAGTCGTCGCGCGCCGAGTTCGCCGACGTCTACGCTGGCGCCAACCGCCTGGGCGTGGGCAAGAACCAGGTCGGCAACGGCGTGCGCCTGGCCACGGTTTCCCAGCAGTTCGGCCAGGGCGACGTCAACAACACCGGCAACGTACTGGACATGGGCATCCAGGGCCAGGGCTTCTTCGTCCTGTCCGACAACGGCTCGCTGAGCTACACCCGCGCCGGTGCGTTCCAGACCAACAAGGACGGCTATGTCGTCACCTCCGATGGCCTGGGTCTGCAGGGCTATGGGGTCGATGCCAATGGCAAGATCATGAAGGGCGTGCTGACCGACCTGCGGATCGATACCTCGGCAATGGCGCCGAAGGCGACCACCCTGATCGATCAGGGCATCAACCTGAACTCCTCGGCCCCCGACATTCCGCTGCAGGTCCCGGACAATTCCACGCCGCCCGTGATGGTGCCGAACAAGCCGTTCGACCCGAAGGATCAGAGCACCTACACCAAGTCGTTCCCGACCAAGGTGTACGACAGCCAGGGCAACGAACACGTCATGGAGCAGTTCTACCGCAAGACCGGCGAGAACCAGTGGACCATGTACACCCTGGTGGAAGGTCGCAACCCTTACGATCCGAGCAAGACCACGCCGCTCATTGGCAACATCGACTTCAACCCCGATGGCAGCGTCAAGGCCATGACCGCCAGCCCCGACAACGTGCCGACCACGCCGGTGGGAGCGTTCGACTGGAGTGTGGTCAACAACACCTTCACCATGAAGGGCTGGATCCCGGCCGCCAAGGACGCCGCGGGCAACTGGGGTTCCAACGGCTCGGTGGGTAACGCCGACGGCATGCGTCTGTCGATGAACAGCACCACCTCCTACAACCTCGAGACCGCGCGCAGCTCGCAGTCCCAGGACGGTTATGCCACGGGTGTCCTGTCGAACCTGTCGATCGACTCCACCGGCGTGATGTTCGCCAGTTTCAGCAACCAGCAGTCCCGCGCCATCGGCCAGGTAGCCATTGCCAGCTTCGCCAACGAGCAGGGCCTGCAGCAGGTCGGCGGTACCCGCTGGAAGGAAACCTTCTCCTCGGGTATTCCAGGTATCGACGCGCCAAAAACTGGCACCCTGGGCTCGGTGGAGTCCAACTCGCTGGAGGCTTCCAACGTCAACCTGACCAAGGAGCTGGTCGAGCTGATCAAGGCGCAGAGCTTCTATCAGGCCAACGCCAAGACCATCTCCACTGAAAGCACCATCATGCAGACCACCATCCAGATGACCTGATGGTCGCTGGCTGAGCGTTTGTCGACGAACCCCTTTGCACGAAGGGGTTCGTCGTTTTCGAGGAGAGGCTCCATGAAAAAGTTGGTCGCTGCCGCTGTTGCGGCGCTCTGCCTGCTCCAGGCGCAGGCCGCGATGGCCCCCTGGTGGCGCTGGGAGAGCCAGGCCGATGGGCGTCTGGTGTGTTCGCAATGGTCACCTGGCGAGGGCTGGAAACGCTTTGCCGGGCCGTTCGACAATGCCGGTTGCAGGTCGCTTTGACCCAAGGCAAAAATTGATGGCTTGAGGCCATCGATTGGCGGATTTGCTTCAGGTATGATCCGCGTCATTCCATTCGTTCGAGTGGCTGGCAAGCGTCATTTTCCAAGGATCGGAACTCTTGAAAAGCAGTAAGGATACTGGCGCGCGCGTGCTGCCGGCGCCGCTTCGCGTGGCCTTGAAAAAGGGCCTGGTCGGCGCAGCCCTGTTCTCTGGTGTGATCAACCTGCTGGCGTTGATCGGCCCCCTGTTCATGCTCGAGGTCTATGACCGGGTCATCCCCAGTCGCAGCCTGCCCACCTTGGTGGCGCTGGGGCTGCTGGTGGCGGGTGCGTACCTGGTGTTCGCCGTGCTCGACATCATTCGCTCGCGGGTCATGTCGCGTATCGCTGGAGCTGTGGACGGAGCGCTTTCGACGCAGGTGTTCAGGATCATCGCCGGCACGCCGCTGAAGATCGCCCTGGACCAGGATCCGCTCAAGCCCGCCCAGGAACTCGAACAGATCCGCGCCTTCATCGCTGGCCCCGGGCTCATGGCGTTCTTCGACCTGCCGTGGATGCCGGTGTACCTCGCGGTCAGCTTCTACATCCATCCATCACTGGGCTGGCTGGCGTTGGGCATGATCGTGCTGATGGTACTGCTGACCTGGCTCACCGACCGTGGCACGCACCAGGCCATGCGCGACAGCGCGATACTGGCCAGCCAGCGCAATCGCCTGGGCCAGCAGGCCCATGGTGGTGCCGAAGTGCTCGCCGCGATGGGCATGACCGAGCGTGCCGCTGCACGTTGGCAGGTGCTGCAGGAGCAGTACGCCACGTTGCAGCGGCGCAGCGCCGATGTCGGCAGCTTCTATGGCGGGATCACCAAGGCCCTGCGCCAGTTGGTGCAATCGGCGTCCCTGGGTGTGGGTGCCTGGTTGGTGATCGGGGGCGATCTCAGCGGCGGTGCGATTGTCGCCGCCTCGATCATCGTTGCCCGCACCCTGGCCCCGGCCGAGCAGATCATTGGCACATGGCGCAGCCTGGTGTCCGCGCGATTTGCCTGGCAGCAGTTGCGCGGCGTGCTGGCGATCTTTCCGGCACCCGCGCACAGGACTGCGCTGCCGACTGCTCGCAGCCAGCTGCTGGTGAGCGGCCTGTGTGTGGCGCCGCCGGGCGTGCAGCGGCTGGTGCTGCAAGGGGTGAATTTCAGCCTGGCTGCCGGCGGCTCGCTGGCGGTGATCGGCCCCAGCGCCTCGGGCAAGTCGTCGCTGGCGCGGGCCTTGGTCGGCGCGTGGCCGGCGCTGCGCGGCCAGGTCTGCCTGGATGGCGCGGCACTGGAGCTCTGGCCGGATGCGGCGCGGGCGGTCATGACCGGTTACCTGCCGCAGAGCGTCGATCTGTTCGAGGCGAGCGTGGGGCAGAACATCGCGCGTCTGGATCCGCAGGCCGATGCCGCGGCGATTGTCGCGGCGGCGCGTCAGGCCGGCGTGCACGAGTTGATCCTGCAACTCCCGCAGGGCTACGACACGCCGGTCGGCGAGGGCGGCGTCAATCTTTCGGCAGGGCAGCGCCAGCGTATCGGCCTTGCCCGTGCGTTGTATGGCGAGCCGTTCCTGGTGGTGCTCGACGAGCCCAATGCCAACCTTGATGCCGAGGGCGAACGGGCGTTGGCCCGGGCGATCGAGGGCGTCAAGGCGCGCGGCGGGGTGGTGGTGGCCATCGCCCACCGTTCCGGGCTGCTGGCGGTGATGGACCAGGTACTGGTGCTTGAGCAGGGGGCGCAGGCGGCATTTGGCCCGCGCGATACCGTGCTGGCGCGACCGGTGACGCTCGCCGAGCCGCGAGTGGTCAAGGGAGGTGTGCAGGCATGATGCGGATCGATGATGAGCAGGGGCTGCTGCGTTCGCTGCGTGGCCACCTGTGGGCCGGTGCCGGGGTCGTGGTGGTGTTGCTGGGCGGCGCGCTGACGTGGTCGGCCGTCACTGAACTGGCCGGTGCGGTGATTGCGCCGGGGGCGGTGGCGGTGCAGGACAGCGTGAAGAAGGTCCAGCATCCCAGTGGTGGCGTGGTGGCGCAATTGCTGGTTGGCGAGGGGCAATCGGTGCAGGCCGGTGACGTGTTGCTGCGACTGGACGCGACCTTGCAGGAGGCCAGTCATGCCATCGTCGCCAAGGCCCTTGACCAGGCCTTGGCGCGTCAGGCTCGGCTCGAGGCGGAGCGCGATGGCCTGGCGCAGGTGGACACGCCGTCACGGCTTGTCGCGCGCGAGGGTGAGGCGCAGGTGCAGGCGGTGCTGGCCAGTGAGCGGCAGTTGTTCGTCGACCGCCGCCAGTCACGGGACGGGCAGAAGCAGCAATTGCGCGAGCGTATCGAGCAACTGACCCAGACCATCGCCGGTCATGACCTGCAGCAGCGCACCAAGGGCGAGGAAATCCGCCTGATTGATGAGGAATACCAGGCCGTCAAGATCTTGCAGAAGAAGGGCCTGATGACCCTCGACCGGGTCAATGCCCTGGCCCGCGGCATCGCTCGCCTGCAGGGCGAACGTGGCCAGTTGGTCGCGGCCATCGCCGAGGCGCGGGCGCGCATTGCCGAAACCCGTCTGGAGCTGTTGCAGGTGGACCAGCGGTTCCGCGAACAGGTTTCCGGCGAGCTGCGTGACCTGATGGCGCAGCAGGGCGAATGGGTGGAGCGCGAGGTCGCTGCGGCCGACCAGCTCAAGCGCATAGAAGTGCTGGCGCCCAGTGCCGGGCGGGTCCAGCAGTTGGCGGTACACACCGTGGGCGGTGTGATCTCGCCGGCCGAGACCCTGATGCAGATCGTCCCGCTGGACGACGAACTGTTGGTCGAGGCGCGCATCAGCCCGCAGGACATCGATCAGGTCGTGCTCGGCCAGGAGGCGTTGCTGCGCTTCAGTGCGTTCAATCGCGCGACCACCCCCGAAGTGCTCGGGCGGGTGGTGCGTCTCTCCGCCGACCTGGTGACCGACCCGCAGAGCGGGCTCGGCTTCTACCGCGCCGGCATTCATATCGACAAGGCCGAGCAGCGCAAGCTGGACGGCCTCACGCTGGTGCCGGGCATGCCGGTGGAGTCGATGATCCAGACGGGTCATCGCACCGTGCTGTCCTATCTGCTCAAGCCAGTAGGCGACCATGCGCAACGGGCATTCAGGGAAGGATGAGCGTCGACCGGAGGGTGGGCGCTGTCATGCAGGGATTGTTCAACCATTGGCAAGGAATCAGTAGACATGGCTGTTATCCAGGGAACCGAAGGCGCCGACAATCTGGTCGGTACCAGCGCGGACGATCAGATTTTTGGCAAGGGTGGCGATGACATCATCAATGGCGGTGATGGTAACGACACGCTATACGGTGGCGCGGGTGCCGATCGCTTCATCGGTGGTGCGGGCAACGACACCGTGTCGTACACCGATGCCAGTGCCGGCATTACCCTGAACTTCAAGACCGGCGTGCATACCGGTATCGCCGCTGGCGATACCTTTGAAAGCATCGAGGTGTTCCAGGGTTCGAACTACGCCGACACCTTCATCAGCGATGCGCGCGCGCAGACCTTCAATGGCGGCCTGAACGACACGATGGACTATTCGCTGTCCGACCAGTCGGTGACGATCACCATCGACAACACCGGCGGCAAGGGCCAGGGCGGCGATGCCGAGGGCGACAAGTTCACCGGCATGTACAGTGTCATCGGCAGCAGTCAGAACGACACCTTCATCATGCAGGCGACGGGTTCGAGCAAGAGCTTCGCCGGTGGTGCCGGCAACGACGTGTACTACCTGCATGGCGCTGCCGGCGTGTTCGAGCAGGCCGGCGGCGGCATCGACGAGGTGCGCACCTCCCTGGCCAGCTACACCCTGACCAGCGAGGTGGAAAACCTCACCTACATCGGTAGCGGCAACTTCACCGGTGTCGGCAACGCCAGCGACAACATCATCACCGGCGG
>NZ_JAJSRC010000042.1:0-40085 GCF_021283245.1 Pseudomonas sp. NMI760_13
ACAACGGCTCTCTTTCCGCCCCCGAGATCTGGTTTCAGGTAAATCTGGCGAGGCGACAACTATCCTGACACCGGGGGATCAAGATCAAGATCAAGATCAAGATCAAGATCAAGATCAAGATCAAGATCAAGATCAAGATCAAGATCAAGAAATATGAGTTGATTGCTGGGCTGTTGTATCTGTAATGAAACGGGGATTCAGAAACAGTTATTATATACTACGCCCAATCGGATAGAACTCACCCCGACTCCAAACTCCAAGCCAAACTTCCCCATCAATCTCCCGCGCCACCGCCAGTTCCACCAACTGATAGAACACATTGCGATGAATCAACGCCTCGAGGTTGCTGCGCATCAGCACATACGGAGAAGGCTCCTGGGTAACCGGATCAAGCTCAACCCGCAGGGGATTCTCAGGCCCAGCCTCGACCTGATCGTCGACATTGCTGGTAAACCGCAACACCTGCTGCTCCCCACTGCCCTCGACATCCAGCAGCACGGCAACAAATGGCGCATCATCGACCCGGATCCCGACCTTCTCCACCGGCGTGACCAGGAAGTAATCGTCCCCGTCACGCCGAATGATGGTGGAGAACAACCGCACCATCGGCTTGCGCCCGATCGGCGTCCCCAGGTAGTACCAGGTCCCGTTCCGGGCGATCCGCATGTCGATGTCACCGCAGAAGTCCGGGTTCCACAGGTGCACCGGGGGCAGCCCCTTGTGCGCGGGGATCTGCGCCAGCAGATCGTTGGCCTTGCCGGAATCGCTCATGACGCGCTCGCTCAGTTGCTCATGCCCAGAAGACTACGAGCGTACTCGCGCATCGGCGCGGCAAGCAAATCCTGTGGCGTGTTGTCGTGGAACGTCAACAAACCGCCGCGGCTCTTGATGCGCGCGGTGTCGATCAGGTAGCGGGTGCTGGTCTCGATCAGCATCATCTGCACCACGCCACGGTCCCAGCCCAGGCGATCGACAGCCTGCTCGTCATACCACTCGTCACCGTTGCCGATACGGTCGTCGGTGCGGGCGAAACGGGTGTACAACACATAGTCGGCACCCACCGCGCGGGCCTCGGCGATCGCGTCTTCCAGACCCAGCGGGCCCTGGGCGCGACGCACCAGAGGGAAGTACTCGACGAAGCTCTTGAAGGCCTCCTCGGCCACCGCGTTCTGCTGCGGCACCGGCCCCTTGCCCGGCGGCACGAAGGCGCCCTGGCCGATGAAGATGAACGAGTCCGGCTGCAGACGGATCGACAGGGTACGGGTGGTGTCGCTGTGGTCCAGCAGGCCCGCATCACTCATGTGGTAACGGACGCCCTCGCCCATATCGCTGACATTCATGCAGCCGCCCAACGCCATCAGCGCCAGCAGCAAGACCAGGCTACGCATCTTTCCTCCAGAAACCGGTGACGAAAAACCGGCGAATAGCCGCGGGATGCAGCTTTTGCGCCAGAGTCAGCCGCCGATCACCTTCATCACCATCACATCGCCGGAAAACGCCACATCCTGCTTGTCCGCCAGGGCCTTCACCAGCAGCCGCTGCAGCGCCGGAAGCGCCTGATGACGGGGCTTGTCGAGCAGGTCGCCGACAAAGTGACGGTTACTCGACGACAGGCAGCCATGCAGCCAGCCGGTGGACGACAGGCGCAGGCGCGAACAGGTGCGGCAGAACGGCACGCTCTCGTTGGCGATCACGCCGAAATGGCCCTTGCCGGGAATGCGGTAGCGCAGGGCCGTGGCATCCAGCGGGCGCGGCGCCTGCTCATAGCTGTGTGACTGACCGATCAACGCCAGCAGTTGCTCAAGGCCGACGAACTGCTGCAGGAAAGCATTGCCGTCGCGCGCCAGGTGGCCCATGCGCATCAGCTCGATGAAGCGCAGCTCGTAGCCGCGTTCGAGGCAGTAGTCGAGCAAAGGCAGCACCTGATCGAGGTTCTGCCCGCGCATGGGCACCATGTTGACCTTGATCGCCATGCCCGCGGCGCTGGCCTGCGCCATGCCCGCCAAGACGCTGGCCAGGTCGCCACCCCGGGCGATCCCGCGAAAGGTACTGGCGTCGAGGGTGTCGAGGGAAACGTTGAGCCGGCGGATGCCGGCATCGCGCAGCAGCGGCAGCTTGCGGGTGAGCAGCTGGCCGTTGGTGGTCAGGCTGATGTCGTCGAGCCCCAGGCCCGCCACCGCGCCGAGAAAGGCTTCCAGCCTTGGACTGACCAGCGGCTCGCCGCCGGTGATGCGCAGCCGTTCGGCCCCGGCCGCCTCCACCAGGTAGGCCACGCCCCGGGCCAGGGCATCCGCCGTGAGCTCGTCCTGCGCCGCCACCAGGCGCTTGCCATCGGGCACGCAGTAGGTGCAGGCATAGTTGCAGGCAGCAGTCAGGCTGACGCGCAGGTTGCGAAAGCGCCTGCCTTGACGATCGACGATCATGGATGACTCCGGCGTGGAAGATTCTGGCGGGCAAAACCTGACTCAAAAATCAGGTTTTTGCAAGCCTTCCCGGCGAAGCCTTGAGCGAAGGCGCCCGCCGGATGTGCGGTGGGCGCTGCTTGAACGGCTTTAGTTCGCGGCTTCCGGATCGCGCTTGCGCTTGTTGCCCATGCGCACGCCGATGTCCATGAGGAACTGGAAGAAACCTTCCTGATCCTCGAGCACATTGCTCCAGAACGGCGAGTGGTACAGCGCCACCGCGCCATGGACCAGCGCCCAGGCCGCACAGTAGTGGAAGTACGGCGGCACGTCCTCGAGCTTGCCCTCGCTGATGCGCCCCTTGATCAACTGGGTGAGGCGATCAAAGTTGGAGGCGCGGATGCTGTGCAGCTGCTCCACCATTTCCGGCACCTGGTTGCCCTTGACCACCTTCTCTTCCAGGCGGTCGAACAGCCGGTAGCGCTGCGGGTCGCGCATGCGGAACTCGAAGTAGGCACGCGACAGGGCTTCCTTGTCACGGTCGACGTCGGCCGAATGCAACAGCTCATTCAGGTCGCGCTCGTAGTCGAGCATCAGGCGCAGGTAGATCTCCGCCTTGGACTTGAAGTGCTTGTAGATCGTGCCTTTGCCGATACCCACGGCGTCGGCGATCATCTCGACGGTGACGCTGTCTTCACCTTGTTCGAGAAACAGCTTGAGCGCCGTGTCGAGGATCTCTTGTTCGCGACGGCGAAACTCACGGACCTTGCGAGGTTCTTTCTGCATAAAGAAGGACTGGGATGACAATCGAAGCGGATTATTATGCCTAACTGGCGGCAAATTGCACGGATCTTCCAACCATGTCTGTGTTTCTTGATGAGTTCGAGCAGGCGCCGGGCCTGTGCTACCTGAATCACGCGGCGATCGCCCCCTGGCCGCGGCGGACCGCCGAGGTCGTGGCGCGCTTCGCCCAGGAAAACGTGCGTCTGGGCGCCCGCGAGTATCCGGCCTGGCTGGCCACCGAGCGCCGCCTGCGCGAGCGCCTGGCACGCCTGCTGAATGCGCCCAGCACCGGCGACATCGCCCTGGTGGGCAACACCTCCCAGGCGCTGTCGCTGGTGGCCTTCGGCCTCGACTGGCGGCCCGGCGACCAGGTCGTCATCAGCGACGAGGAGTTCCCCTCCAACCGCGTGGTCTGGCAGGCCCTGGCTGATCGCGGGGTCGAAGTGGTCGAGGCAGGCCTGGCCGTCGCCGATCCGGAAGCGGCACTGCTCGCCGCCTGCGGCCCGCGAACGCGCTTGCTGTCGGTCAGCGCCGTGCAGTTCGCCAGCGGCCTGCGCCTGGACCTGGCACGCCTGGGCGCCGCCTGTCGCCAACGCGGCGTGCTGTTCTGCGTCGACGCGATCCAGCAGGTCGGCGCCCTGCCCTTCGATGTGCAGCACTACCAATGCGACTTCGCCATGGCCGACGGCCACAAGTGGATGCTCGGCCCCGAGGGGCTGGGAGTGTTCTATTGCCGCAGCGAGCTGCGCCGGCAGTTGAAGCTGCACGCTTATGGCTGGCACATGCTCGAACACCTTGGCGATTTCGAACGCCGCCAGTGGCAACCGGCGCGCAGTGCGCGGCGCTTCGAGTGCGGCAGCCCGAACATGCTCGGCGCCTGCGCACTGGAGGCCAGCCTGTCGCTGCTGGAGGAGGTTGGCATGACGGTGGTCGCCGAACAGCTGGGGCAGCGGGTCGAGCAGCTGCATCAAGGGCTGACGGCCATCCCCGGGGCGCAGTTGCATAGCCCGGATGATCCTTCACGGCGGGCCGGCATCGTCAGTTTCAGCCTGGATGGTCATGCCAACGCCGACATTTATCGAGCCCTGAGCAAAAACGGGGTGATATGCGCCGTACGCGGCCCCGGGGTACGGTTTTCCCCACATTTCTATACCGACCGCCGCCTGATCGACGAAGTACTGCGACAGGTCCGACAGATTGCCATGCATTGAACGCGCAAGGGACTGCGGACGTATTCCAAATCTGTTTAAAAAACGATCAATCACTGCTGGCGGGGCGCCAATCCTGGCCAATACTTGAAGTGTTGGCGCGGCGCATACCCCCAAGTGGCGCGCCGATAAAGGTACCCAGGGAGCGTGTGCCTTTGTTTTACTCCTAATGGTCTTAACCCGGATTCCCCCCCCAGAACCCGGGTTTTTTTTGCCCGGTTCGGGGTGCATGGGGAGGCGGCTTCAGATTTGCCTGGGCCAATGCTATCGCGGGGCAAGCCCGCTCCCACGAGTTCGATCATTACGTGGGAGCGGGCTTGCCCCGCGATAGCGTCAGCACGGCGACCTCAGATTACCCTTGCCAGCGGGAACAGTCGCTTGAAGTTGCTGGTCGTCTGCTCGGCCAACTGCTCGTAGCTCACCCCACGCAACGACGCCACATACTCGGCCACTTCCCGCACGTACTGCGGCAGGTTCGGCTTGCCGCGGTGCGGGATCGGCGCCAGGTACGGCGAGTCGGTCTCCACCAGCAGGCGATCCACCGGCACCTGCCGGGCCACCTCGCGCAAGGCGTCGGCATTGCGGAAGGTGACGATGCCGGACAGCGAAATGTAGTAGCCCAGGTCGAGCGCGGCCTTGGCCATCGGCCAGTCCTCGGTGAAGCAGTGCAGCACCCCGGCCTGGGGCAGGTTGGCCTCGCGCAGCAGCGCCAGGGTGTCCTCGCGGGCCGCCCGGGTGTGCACGATGACCGGCTTGCCGGTCTGCCGCGAAGCCTCCAGGTGCAGGCGGAACGAGGCCTGCTGCAGTTCGGCGGCCTCTGGCTCGTAGTGGTAGTCCAGCCCGGTCTCGCCAATGGCCACAGCATGGGGGTGGGCCAGTTCGCGCAACAGCCACTCCAGGGCCGGCGTTTCCCCGGGCGCCAGGTCGAGCGGGTGCACGCCCACCGAGCAGTCCACGTCGGCGTAGCGCTCGCTTAGCGCCTTGACCGCGCCGGCGTTCTCGGCGCTCACGCCGATGCACAGGAAGTGCCCTACTCCGCGCTCACGGGCCGCCTGCAGGGCGGCGTCGAGGGAGCCCTGGTGGGCGCTCAGGTCGAGACGGTCGAGGTGGCAATGGGAATCTACGAGCATGGGAACACGACACACATGAATGAACGGTGGAAATCAGCGCATGCCCGGCAGCTGCACCCAATGGGCGAGCAAGGCTTCGAGCAGCAGTACACGGTTGAGGTTGGCCTTGCCCAGCACCTTCTGGCGCTGCTCGAGGATCCACGCCTGGACCTCCAGCACCTTGCCCTGGCGGCTCTTCTGCGCCAGGTACTGCAGCACCTTGCGCATGTCGGCCAAGCCTAGTCCTTCCTCATCCTGGGTCAACTGGTAGCGCAGGATCAGGTGCGACCAGTCGCAGAACCAGTCGAACAGCAACAGCAACGGCACGCTGTTCCAGGCCTCGGCCAGTTGGCTGGGCGACTGCTGCTGCTTGAGCAGCTTCTTCACCCCCTCGGTCACCAGCGCCCGCTGCTCGCGCACGCCCTGGGCCTGCAGGCTCACGGCCATCAGCGGCGAACCGGCGGCCAGGGTCAGCAGCTCCTCGCGCTCCTCCTCGCCACTGTCGGCAAGGGCGGCGGCCAGCCAGGCGCGGCTCTGCTCCAGGCTCGGCTGCGGGCAGGCAACCTGCTGGCAGCGGCTCTTGATGGTCGGCAGCAGGCGGCTGGGCTGGTGGCTGACCAGCAGTAGCACGGTATCGCCGGAGGGCTCCTCCAGGCTCTTGAGCAGGGCGTTGGAGGCATTGATGTTCATCGCCTCCACCGGCTCGATCAGCACCACCTTGCGCCCGCCCTGCTGGGCGGTCTGCACCACGAATGACACCAGATCACGCACCTGGTCGATCTTGATCGGCTTGTCGGCCTCTTCCGGCTCCAGTACGAAGTTGTCCGGGTGGCTGCCGGCCTTGAGCAACAGGCACGACTTGCATTGGCCGCAAGCATCCAGGCCCTGCGGCTGCTGGCACAGCAGCCGCGCCATCAGGCGCTCGGCCAGTGCGCGCTTGCCGATGCCCTGGGGCCCGTGCAGCAAGTAGGCATGGGCATGCTGGGCGCGCCCGGCCAATTGCTGCCAGAGCGCCTGCTGCCAGGGGTAGGCTTCAGCCATGCGGACCTCTCTTTGAATCTCGACCATACCTGTGCAAACAGGCGCGAGGTTTTGCAATCATTTCACCAGGCAAACTAAAATCGCCGCTAAATCGCGCATTCTAGCGTTTCTCCCTGCCCAAACATACTGGAGACCTCGTGAGGACAATCATCGGCCTGGCCGCCCCCGCCCGATCAGGGAAAGACACCGTTGCCGCCGTACTGCTCAAGCAACCAGGTGTCGCGGCATACGCACTGGCAGACCCCTTGAAAATGGGTTGCCAGGCGCTATGGGGGTTAAGCGACGAGCAGACGTGGTCGGATGATCTTAAAGAGCAGCCCATTGCACTGTGGCAACGTTCGCCACGAGAACTGTTCCAGCAAGTGGGCACCGAGTGGATGCGCGAACGCACTGCCGACCATTGGCTGATGCGCGCAGAGTTGGCCATCAACCCACCTGCCGGTCGGGCGACCGATGACGGTTTTGTCGTCGACCTGAACGCGACGCAGGCCCCGTTCAGACTGGCAGCCCAAGCCTTCTTCGGTTTTAGTGATGCGCAGCTCTGGGACGAACGGCTGAGCGGGCAGATCGATCCTTACTGGTCGATCACACCACGCAGCGCTGTGGAGTTTCTCAGCGCCAGAGCATTGGCGCTGTACAGCGACTATGCAGTTCGACGGGCAGCTTCGACGGTGGCACTCTCACGCCCCCTCTCATCGCTCCCGGATGAGGCCCACACCATCATCATCAAAGATATTCGCTACGAGAACGAAGCAGCTTACCTGCGCCAACACAATGGCAGGATCTGGCACATCAGGCGCCCAAATCCGCAACGGGTAAATCCTCACAGCTCAGAGTCAGGCATCGAGATACAACCGCAAGACATTCTGATCGACAACGACCAGACAATTGATGTGCTCGCCGAACGGGTCATGAGCGCGTGGAAGATGTCGCAGCCTCTGTGCAGCAAGTCAATACCTTGAGGATGCCAGCCGCGTCGTCGGTATCGATATCCTCATCAGCAACAAGGGCCACCAATAGCGCTTCTGCTTTTTCAGCCAGCAGCATGGTGCCTTTGGCGCGAAATTCCACCCAGAGCCGGATCAGCTCATTCGCTACCGGACGGTCGATATCAACTGCCATCTCGACGGCACTGACCGCGTGATCAAAGCTGCACCGCTGCGCCCGGACATCCCCGGCCAGATCCATCACAGCGTCTCTAAGGCTTCCAGCCTGCCGTGCCTTGATCAAGGCACGCACTGCAGCCCTGGAGCTCAGGCCCTCAGCCTGATCGAGCCGGCAAACCCGGATAACGTAATCGCCCTCTGGGGAACGTTGTGTGTAAGTCCAATTCTCGCTTCGACTGATATGGCCGGAATAACGCTGGGTGTATGGGTAAAACCACTGTATGGCAGCAGGGTCAGGATAGGTGTCACTGGTGTAGACATTCGTCCGGTCACGCAAAGGGTCGAAGCTCTTCTTGTACGAGTTGCAGATCTTGCAGATCACCACCATATTCAGTGGTTCATAGGTGAACTGTGAGTAGCCATACGTGTGCTGACGCCGTGCATACTCATTGCTTCTGCCGTTTTCATCCGTACAGTTCTTCGTACCCAGTTTGGGCAATATATGATCCAGTTCTCGATGCCCGACCTCATCCGCCTCGATCGCGAGCTGGCAATAAGCGCAGCGGTAATTCTGAAGCTTCAGCAGCCGGCTGCGGTATGCCTTCAACTCATGGGGTGTCGACCACACGTTTCCTGAATACGCCCGGATCGACGCCAACAGTGGCTCATCTTCGTCAGTGAGCGTGATAGTTTCAAACATTCACCCAACTCCATGCCCGGTGCGCTTGCGCAACTCATCAAGCAGTTGGCTCAAGACGGTCCGCAGCGGATCGACCGGCGGTAGCGAGGCCAGACACTGGGTAAGCTCTTCCTGAAACAGCCGATTTTCTGCAACGCTCATCCGCTTGTCTTCGCGAATGAGTGCCAGCGCAACATCTGCAGTGAGGGTGAAAAAGGGTGCCCGCGACGATGGCACATCGAACGCGGCCTCGTAGACATCAGATGCTCTCCACCCGTAGGTGTCTGGCACACTTCTGGACTCGATGAGCTGCTGACCCGCCTCGTTCACACCAAGGTCGATCAGCGCCTGAACTTGCCCGCAGCCAGGTTCGACACCAGAGGCAATAATAGGCGAATGAGTCACCACCATGGCCTGCGCCCCCCGGAACTCTCTCATGACAGCGTTCAGCGTGGTGATGTACTGCTGTTGCCAAAGAGGGTGCAGGCTATTCTCAGGCTCGTCGATCAACACCAGGCTGCTGTCGGTGATGTGTGCCGCCAACCCGACCAGTCCCGCGAGCCAGCTCCATTGGCCAGAACTGAGATGATCGCCCGGAAGCTCGAGCATACCCTGCCCTTGGCGAGCGCTCTCCGAGTGATGGCTCTGCTTGAAGAATCGTGTCCGGGACACTTCGATAAGGCCTGCGCGTACGAAAACCTCCAGTTCATCAATACCCCAGTCCTTCCAAACCGGCGAAGCAAGGCGAATTTCACCCTTTTCGAACACCAGGCAAGGAGGGGCGTGATCGAACCAATCCAGGAGTTTGAAAATACCATTGATAGTAAAATCAAAACCGCTGACCTTATTGAGTACCGCTTGTAGCCGGGGACTGTGGCGCTCCACAGGGGCCGCCTGACAATAGTCAGCGATGGCTTTCCTGGCATAATCCTCAATGGCGTCCTTTGCCACGTATCTCACACTGAGATGAGCATTAACCCAGTCACTGTCATGCCGCTCCAGCTCTTTTCCAAGCTTGAGGGATATGTCGATTCTTGGCGCGAACCCAACATTATTGAAAACCCGCTCGAATATATGAGCCCTGGCACGGAGCTGATCGGCGTTCAAGAACAAGGCCACCATCAGCGCTCGCTCACTCTGGGCGATACCGGCCATACCGTTTGCCGCGCGCTGCCCCAGGTAGAGGTATCTTGCCTGCCCCTGCTTTTTTTGGCTGCCGAGCATCAGCATCTGCGCCCTTGGGAAACGATCCAGCGGAGTACCCGATATACAGATCACGTTTGCCGGCGCACCGTCCTCCCAGCCGGGCATTGCCAAGTCTGAGTTGCGTTTTTTGCCAGCCGCCATGTCATCCAGGGCCGCTTGAAGAATCTGACGCAAGATAAAACTCTTACGACTGCCATTCTGGCCAATCAATACAGAGATCCAGGTTCCAAATCTGGACGCACGCTCATCGTATAAATCAACGTGAGCGCTCAGTGAAGTATTGGAAATAGCGAAAGATTTTAGCACCTGCTCTCCCTGAGAACTTGACACCCTCGCAGTGTGGCGAGGTAACCGGACCAATACGCGCCGCCGCTGAACGCCACGACGCCATTGTCATAGAGCCTAGGGCTGTTCCGTCGCTGGCGCCGAAGACTTGGAATCAGGCTCTGCAGGTGCAGCGACGTCATCGGCCGGAGCCTCTTCAGGCGCGTTCTGCGGCGCGGGGCTGGAACGGTAATCCGCCCGCCGCTTGAGCTGGAACTCACGCACCGCACTGTTGTGATCGTCCAGGTCGTCGGAGAACACATGACTGCCATCGCCGCGGGCGACGAAGTACAGGCTCGAGCCGTTGCTGGGGTTGAGCGCGGCATGGATCGCCTCGCGCCCGACCATGGCGATCGGCGTCGGCGGCAGGCCGGTCATGGTGTAGGTGTTGTAGGGGGTCGGCTCGCGCAGGTCGGCGCGGGTGATCTTGCCGTTGTAGCGCTCGCCCATGCCATAGATCACGGTCGGGTCGGTCTGCAGCATCATGCCCAGGCGCATGCGCCGCACGAACACGCCGGCGATCTGCCCGCGCTCCTGGGGAATGCCGGTTTCCTTCTCCACCAGCGAGGCCATGATCAGCGCCTGGTACGGGTCGCGATACGGCAGGTCGGTGCTGCGCTCGGCCCATTCCTTGGCCAACACTTCGTCCAGGCGCATATAAGCCTGCTGCAACAGCTCGATGTCACTCATGCCGCGCACGAAGCGATAGGTGTCGGGGAAGAAGCGGCCTTCGGGGAACACACCGGTATGGCCGAGCTTATCCATCACTTCGGCATCGGACAGCCCCTCGAGGGTGTGCTTGAGCTTTTCGTGCTTCGCGACTGCGGCACGCACCTGGCGGAAGGTCCAGCCCTCGACCAGGGTAATGTTGTACTGCACCACGTCGCCGCGCTTCCAGGCGTCGAACAGCTGCCCCACGGTCATGCCCGGGGTCACCCGGTACTCGCCGGTATGCAGCGGCGTGCCCGCCATGTTGAAGCGCCAGTAAAGGCGCAGCCACAGCGGATCGTCGAGCAGGCCTTCGCCCTGCATGCGATAGAACATACGGTTGGGCGTCGTGCCGCTGGGCACGTCGAGCAGGCGCTCCTGCGCCACTTGCAGGGGCTGCTCCAGGACCGAGTTGACCTTCCAGGCGGCCCAGCCCAGTGCCAGGCCGGCGAGGATCAAACTCATTTCCAGCAGCAGCAGGAATTTGCGTCTCACGAATCAGGTATCCAGTAACGTACGGGCAACGGCCTGCAGTTTACGGGTGAGCGGCCCGGCCGGCCAGTTCAGCGCGGCGAATTCACGCACGGGCCAGATGCCGTAGACACTGTTGCAGACGAACACTTCGTCAGCCTGCTCCAGCGCCTCCAGCGGCAAGTCCCGCACCTGGGTGGCAATGCCCAGCAACGCCGCCTGCTCCAGCAACGCCGCGCGCATCACCCCGGCCACGCCGCAACGGCTCAGCTCAGCGGTCAGCAGCACGCCGTCACGCACCAGGAACAGGTTGCTGTACACCCCTTCGATCACCCGCCCTTGGCCGTCACGCATCAAGCCTTCGGCAAACGCCGGATCCTGCCATTCGGCACGGGCCAGCACCTGCTCGAGGCGGTTGAGGTGTTTGAGCCCGGCCAGCAGCGGTTGTTCCGCCAGCCGCGTCTGACAGGCGTACAGGCGCACGCCCTGTTCGGCGTTTTCGGCGGGATAAGCCGGCAAGGGGCTGCCCTGGAGAATGCGCCGCGCCTGGGCGCCAGCCACCGGGGCATAGCCGCGCTGGCTGTCGCCACGGGTCAGGATCAGCTTGGCGACGCCCTCGCCCAGCAACTGGGCGAATTGCAACAGTTCATTGCGAACCAGCGTCAGATCGGCTTCGATCGCCAGGCGCTGGCAACCCAGCGCCAGGCGGTCGAGGTGCAGGGCCAGCAGGCTGGGCCTGCCGCCGCGCACGGCAATGGTCTCGAACAGGCCATCGCCGTAGGCCAGGCCACGATTCTGCAGATTGACCGCAGCCGCGTCCTGGCCATCGATCCAGCTGTGCATCAGTCGGCGAACCGACGGAATACCAGCGAGCCGTTGGTGCCACCAAAGCCGAACGAGTTGGACAGCACCACGTCGATCGGCATGCTGCGCGCCTGGTGCGGCACGAAGTCCAGGTCGCAGCCTTCGTCGGGCTCGTCCAGGTTGATGGTCGGCGGCGCCATCTGGCTGTTGATCGCCAGGACGCTGAAGATCGCCTCCACCGCGCCGGCAGCGCCGAGCAGGTGGCCGGTCATCGACTTGGTCGAACTGACCGCCAGCTTGTAGGCGTGCTCGCCGAACACGCGCTTGATCGCGGCCACTTCGGCAATGTCGCCGGCCGGCGTCGAGGTGCCGTGGGCGTTGATGTAGCTGACGTCCTCAGGCTGGATGCCGGCATCGCGCAAGGCGTTGGCCATGCAGCGGGCGGCACCTTCGCCGGAATCGGGCGGCGAGGTCATGTGGTAGGCGTCACCGCTCATGCCGAAACCGACCAGCTCGGCGTAGATGGTGGCGCCACGGGCCTTGGCATGCTCCAGCTCTTCGAGCACCAGGGCGCCGGCACCGTCGGACAGCACGAAGCCGTCACGGCCCTTGTCCCACGGGCGGCTGGCACGGGCTGGCTCGTCGTTGCGGGTCGACAACGCGCGGGACGCGCCGAAGCCGCCCATGCCCAGGCCGCAGGCGGCCATTTCGGCGCCACCGGCGATCATCACGTCGGCTTCACCGTAAGCGATATTGCGCGCGGCCATGCCGATGCAATGGGTACCGGTGGTGCAGGCGGTGGCGATCGCGTAGTTCGGCCCTTGCAGACCCAGGTGGATCGACAGGAAGCCGGAGATCATGTTGATGATCGAACCCGGCACGAAGAACGGCGAGATCCGGCGCGGCCCTTGCTCGTGCAGGGTCTTGCTGGTCTCTTCGATGTTGGTCAGCCCACCAATGCCCGAACCCATGGCCACGCCGATGCGCTCGCGGTTGGCGTCGGTGATTTCCAGGCCGGCGTTGCGCACCGCCTGGAATCCGGCCGCCAGGCCGTACTGGATGAACAGGTCGAGCTTGCGGGCCTCCTTGGCCGACAGGTACTGCTCGACTTCGAAGCCCTTTACCGAGCCGCCAAAACGGGTGGAGTAGGCAGCCAGATCCGTATGTTCGATCGGACCGATGCCACTGCGGCCAGCCAGAATGCCCTGCCAGGTGCTCGGTACATCGGTACCCAGTGGCGACAGCATACCCATACCAGTGACCACGACGCGTCTACGCGACACAGTACTCTCCTCATTTCCAAATTACAGAGTCTCTTGCCAGTGCACTGGCGCGGCCAATGGCCTGGCAACAGACTCCGCTGATTGCAGGGCTTGCAAAGAAAAAACCGCACGCCGGCGACGGCAGTGCGGTTTTTCCCGACAAGTAGCGTCGACTGAAACGTCTTAGGCCTGGTGGGCGTTGACGTAGTCGATGGCAGCTTGAACGGTAGTGATCTTCTCGGCTTCTTCGTCAGGGATTTCGGTCTCGAATTCCTCTTCCAGAGCCATCACCAGCTCAACGGTGTCAAGCGAATCGGCACCCAGGTCCTCAACGAAGGAAGAGGTGTTCTTCACTTCATCTTCCTTGACGCCCAGTTGCTCGGCGACGATTTTCTTGACGCGTTCTTCGATGGTGCTCATACCTAGTTTTCACTCCTAATGGACATATGTCAGGCAGCTGGCCGGTGACCAAGTTTATAGGAAGACGCCTGCTTTTCAAGCGTAACGCGCCTTCCACCAGGCCACCGGGCCCTCTGCCCGGAATCTGGTTGCAGCTTTATAACGGATTTTAGGCTCGCAGTATGACTCTTTTTTGAAGCAATCCGTCACATTGAGTTGCGGTTTTTACATGTACATCCCGCCGTTCACCGGCACGGTGGCGCCGGTGACATAGGCTGCGCCGTCGGAAGCCAGGAAGGAAACCACTTTCGCGATCTCCTCGGCCTGGCCCAGGCGGCCCAGCGGAATCTCTTTCTGCAGGGCCTCGCGCTGCGCTTCGGGCAGTTCGCGGGTCATGTCGGTGTCGATGAAGCCCGGGGTCACCGAGTTGACGGTGATGCCACGCGAGCCCACTTCACGGGCCAGGGCACGGCTGAAGCCTTCCAGGCCAGCCTTGGCGGCGGCGTAGTTGGCCTGGCCGGCGTTGCCCATGGCACCCACCACCGAGCCGATGCTGATGATACGACCCCAGCGGGCCTTGGTCATGCCGCGCAGCACGCCCTTGGACAGACGGTAGAGGCTGTTGAGGTTGGTGTCGATCACGTCGAACCACTCGTCGTCCTTCATCCGCAGCATCAGGTTGTCGCGGGTGATGCCGGCGTTGTTGACCAGGATGGCCGGTGCGCCGAACTGCTCACCGATGGCGCCCAGCACCGCCTCCACGGACTCGGCGCTGGTGACGTTCAGCTCCAGGCCGGTACCGTTGATGCCGTGCTCTTTCAGGGTGGCGGCAATGCGCTCGGCGCCAGAAGCGGTGGTGGCGGTACCGATCACGGTCGCGCCCTGGCGGCCCAGCTCGAGGGCGATGGCCTGGCCGATACCACGGCTGGCGCCGGTGACCAGTGCAACTTTACCTTGCAGGCTCATGCAAGCTTCTCCGAATTCAGGCCAGCGCCGCACGGGTGGCGGCGACGGCGTCTGGGGTGTTGAGGTTGTAGGTGGTCACGCCGTCGGCGCAACGCTTGTTCAGGCCGGCCAGGACCTTGCCCGGACCGCATTCGACCAGGTTCACCGCGCCGCGCTCGGCCAGGGCCTGCACGCACTCGACCCAGCGTACCGGCTGGTACAGCTGTGCCAGCAGATCGTGCTTGAGGGCGTCGAGGTCGGCGGCGATGGCGGCGGTGACGTTCTGCACCACCGGGATCTGCGGGGCCTTCCATTCGATGGCATTGACCGACTCGGCGAAACGCTCGGCGGCCGGCTTCATCAGCGCGCAGTGCGATGGCACGCTGACCGCCAGCGGCAGGGCGCGCTTGGCGCCAGCCACTTTGCACAGCTCCATGGCGCGATCCACCGCCGCCTTGTTGCCAGCAATGACCACCTGGCCAGGGGAGTTGAAGTTCACCGCGCTGACCACTTGGTCTTCGGCGGCCTTGGCACAGATTTCGACCACGACCGCGTCGTCCAGGCCGAGGATCGCGGCCATGGCGCCGTGACCGGCCGGCACGGCTTCCTGCATCAGCTGACCGCGGCGCTCGACAAGGCGCACGGCGTCTTTGAGCGACAGGCTGCCAGCGGCGACCAGGGCGCTGTATTCACCCAGGCTGTGACCGGAGACAAACGCAGGCTGCGCGCCACCCTCTTCCAGCCACAGGCGCCACAGGGCGATCGAGGCGGTCAGGATGGCCGGCTGGGTCTTGTCGGTCTGGTTGAGTTGTTCTTCCGGGCCTTCCTGGACCAGTTTCCACAGGTCATAGCCCAGGGCCTCGGACGCTTCCTTGAAGGTCTCGACGATTACCGGTTTTTCGGCGCCCAGCTCTTTGAGCATGCCCAGCGACTGGGAACCTTGACCAGGAAAGACGAATGCGAGGGATGCAGACATTGAACAAGCCCTTATGATCTTGTCGTCGGATAGGGTGCGCCAAGCCCTGGGCTGGACGCAGAATCTGAAAGCTTGGATGGATACACAGACCAAGCGGTCACATTTAAGCACTTCATCGGCGATATGCCTAAGATCTTTGCTTGTCTGTGCCGGCCCTTTCGCGGGTAAACCCGCTCCCACAGGATTGCCACAGGCCTGAAGGTTGCAGGGCACCTGTGGCAGCGGGTTTACCCGCGAAGAGGCCGGCGCAGGCTACGGCAGCAAGTCCTCCAGACGCCCGTGCAGGCGTTGTGGCAGGTTCTCCTGGATCTCGATCAGCGCCCGCTGGATCGCACTCTGCAACCCCTGCACGCCCGCCGAGCCATGACTCTTGATGACGATGCCCTGCAACCCCAGGAAGCTTGCGCCATTGTGTCGCGCCGGCGCCAGGTCGGCCTGCAGGCGCTTGAGCAACGGCATGGCCATGGCCCCCGCCGCCCGCGCCAGCAGCCCGCCACGGAACAACGCCTCGATGCGCGCACCGATCATGGTTGCCAGGCCTTCGCTGGACTTGAGCAGGATATTGCCGACAAAACCGTCGCACACCACCACGTCCGCCTCGCCACGGTACAGCCCGTCGCCCTCGACGAAGCCGATGTAGTTCAGGCCCCGGGCGTTCTGCAGCAGACTGGCGGCCAGTTTGACCTGCTGGTTGCCCTTGATGTCCTCGGTGCCGATATTGAGCAGTGCCACCCGCGGCCGGTTCACGCCCAGGGCCTGGGCGGCCACCGAGCCCATCACGGCGAACTGGTAGAGGTTTTCCGCGCTGCAATCGACATTGGCGCCGAGGTCGAGTAGCTGACAATAGCCGGCCTGGGTCGGAATCGCCGCCACCATCGCCGGGCGATCGATGCCGGGCAGGGTCTTGAGCACCAGGCGCGACAGGGCCATGAGCGCACCGGTATTGCCGGCACTCACGCAGGCCTGGGCCTTGCCATCACGCACCAGTTCGAGGGCGACGCGCATCGACGAGTCCGGCTTGCCCCGCAACGCCTGCGATGGCCGCTCGTCCATGCCGATCACTTCGCTGGCCGCGACAATCTGCAGGCGCGCGCGATCCGCAGCCGCAAGGCCGCTGAGCAGATCTTCAAGGAGGGAGGGTTGACCGACGAGGGTCAGGTGCAGCGAGGGGGTAGCCGAAAGGCAGGCAATGCTAGCCTGGACAATGTTGCGGGGACCGAAGTCCCCGCCCATTGCGTCGATCGCGATGATCTGAGCGGACAAGGATTACTCGTCGGCGCCCTTGTCGATCACTTTGCGACCACGGTATACGCCTTCTGGCGATACGTGGTGACGCAGGTGTACTTCACCGGTGCTCTTCTCTACCGACAGAGCTTCTGCCGACAGGGCGTCGTGCGAACGGCGCATGTCACGGGCAGAGCGGGATTTTTTGTTCTGCTGAACAGCCATAATTGATTAACTCCTAAACGTTTGGGTCACGCTTTAACTGCGCCAATACACTGAACGGGTTGGACCGCGATACCTCGTCCTTGCTCGGCTCGGGCTCATCGAGTCCCGCCGGCTGCTGGCATTCTTCCGGATGATGAGCAGGCACGATCGGCAGGGCGAGCAACAGCTCTTCCTCGACCAACGCCTGCAGATCCAAAGGATCTTCGCCCAGTTCCAGCACGTCATAGCCTTTCGGCAACGACTGGGTGTTCGCACCCTCCTTCACCACGGCGTATGTACATTCGCTGTGGATCGGCAGGGTGACCAGCTCAAGACAACGCTGGCAAACCATCTTGACTTCGACATCCAGCGCGCTGTGGATAACCACCACGTGCTGTTCATCTCGTTCAAAATCGAACTTCGCCTGCACCGTACCGACATTGTCGGAAAGCGGGTCGCAGAGTCTTTCCAAATCAGCGAGTTGCAGCGAACCTTCGAGGGTTACGCCACGATCAGCCAATTTGCGCGGGTCAACGTGAGGTGGAATCGGGTCATTCAACATAGGCGCAGCATTCTAGGGATGCACCCCCTCCCTGTCAAAGGAAATTAGGTGCCATCTCGCATGTTAGAATTCGGGGTAATTGCCCAGGAGTCTACCATGCTTCCCTTGTTACTGGCTTCCAGCTCTGCGTACCGCCGCGAACTGCTCACCCGCCTGCGCCTGCCCTTCACCTGGGCGAGCCCCGACCTTGACGAACGGCGCCTCGATGACGAGCCCGCCGTCGAGCTGGTCCGCCGCCTGGCCCGACAGAAGGCCGAAGCCCTGGCCGCCAGCCACCCCGACCACCTGATCATTGGTTCCGACCAGGTGGCGGTGCTGGGCGAGCAGATCCTCGGCAAGCCCCACACCTTCGAACGCGCCTGCGAGCAGTTGCTGGAGGCCAGCGGGCAGCAGGTCACCTTCCTCACCGGGCTAGCGCTGCTGAACAGCGCCACAGGCCACTGCCAGGTCGATTGCGTGCCGTTTACCGTGACGATGCGCGAGCTGGATCGGGAGCGCGTGGAGCGCTATGTGACGGCCGAGCAGCCGCTGGACTGCGCCGGCAGCTTCAAGGCGGAGGGATTGGGGGTCAGCCTGTTCCAGAGCACCCATGGCTGCGATGCCACGAGCCTGATCGGGCTGCCTCTGATTAGACTGGTGGACATGCTGCACAAGGAAGGTGTGCGGGTGCCCTGAGCACCAGCCCTCTCAAGGCATTAAAAATTAGCGCCTGACTTGGAATTGCCGGGGCTGCTTTGCAGCCCTTTCGCGGCACAAGGCCGCTCCTACAGACGAGCGTGACCCCTGTAGGAGCGGCCTTGTGCCGCGAAAGGGTCGCAAAGCGACCCCTGCATCTTGGACCGATCCACGACGATGAACCTTCAGCTCAACGCAGCGAAGGCCCCTGGAAGCCCATGTACAGCGCCAGGCGCTCAGCCACGCTGGCACCGATGCGCTTGGAGAAGCGATCGAACGGCGACTCCTGAACGGTGAAGTCAACCAACTCCTTCTCACCCACGATGTCGCGGGCGACATAGCTGGCACTGCCCAGCCCATCCACCAGCCCCAGCACCTTGGCCTGCTCGCCGGACCAGATCAGCCCGCTGAACAGCTCCGGATGCTCCTTGTCCTTCAAACGCTCGCCCCGCCCCTGCTTGACCATGGCGATAAACTGGCGATGAGTGGTGTCCAGCACACCCTGCCAGAACGCGGTCTCCTCGGGTTTCTGTGGCGAGAACGGATCGAGGAACGCCTTATGCTCGCCAGCCGTATAGGTACGACGCTCCACCCCCAGCTTGTCCATGGTCCCGACGAAGCCATAACCGGCCGCGGTGACACCAATGGAGCCGACCAGGCTGGCCTTGTCGGCATAGATCTCGTCGGCGGCGCTGGCGATGTAGTAGGCGCCGGACGCGCCCAGGTCGGCGATCACCGCATACAGCTTGATGGCCGGGTACTCGGCGCGCAGGCGACGGATCTCGTCATACACGTAGCCCGACTGCACCGGACTGCCGCCCGGGCTGTTGATGCGCATGACCACGGCCTTGGTCTTCGGATCCTTGAACGCCTCGCGCAGGCTCTTGACGATATTGTCGGCACTGGCCGGCTCCTGGTCGGCAATCACCCCGCGCACCTCAACCAGCGCGGTATGGTTGCCGCTGCGCGAGGCCGCCTTGTCCACATCCATCAACGGCGTGAACAGGAACAGGATGCCGAACAGGTAAACGAAGGTCAGCAGCTTGAAGAAGATCCCCCAGCGCCGCGCCCGGCGCTGCTCCTGGACGCCGGCCAGCAAGGTCTTCTCCAGCAGCTTCCAGCTCTTGCGCTCCTCGCCGGTTTCGTCCGGCTCGGGCGCCTTCCATTCGTCAGTCATGCTCACCTACCTTGGAAATTGATCTGCGCAGGCTCGGCCAGCCATTCGCGCAACTGGGAAAAATGCTCGATGCACACTTGCGGACCGAATTCGGCCAGGGCCTGCAGCGACATGGCGCCGTAGCCCACGGCAACCGAATGCATGCCGGCATTGCTGGCCATCTGCAGGTCGAACGCCGAATCTCCGACCATCAGCGCCCGTCCAGGTTCGACCCGGCAATGGGCGAGAATTTCTTCGAGCATCAGCGGATGCGGCTTGCCACGGGTTTCGTCGGCCGCCCGGGTGATATCGAAATAACCTTCCCAGCCATTGGCCTTGAGCACCCGATCCAGGCCGCGTCGCGCCTTGCCGGTGGCCACCGCCAGGCGATAGCCCTCGGCACGGAACGCTTCCAGCGACTCGACCACGCCGTCGAACAACGGCGACGGCTGTTGGTCCAGCGCCATGTAGACGTCGGCGTAGTGCTGACGGAACGCCTCGACCTGCGGTGCATCTAGGTGCGGGTACAGGGTAGCGATCGCCTCCCCCAGCGCCAGGCCGATAATACCCTTGACCGCCTCGTCGCTACTGGCGACCTCGCCGGCACGCCCGGCGGCCACGTTCATGGCCTCGACGATGCGCCCGATGGAGTCGGCCAGGGTGCCGTCCCAGTCGAAGATCAGCAGGTCATAACTTTTATTCATGGCTCAGGACGCCAGCCGCTCGATGGTCTTGGCCCACATCTCGTCCACCGGCGCCTCGAGCTTGAGCTCGCCACCGTCGGGCAGCGGCACGGTCAGCTGGTAGGCATGCAGGAACAGACGCTTGCCGCCCAGCTCGCGGATCTCGCGACTGAAGTCTTCATCGCCGTACTTGCTGTCGCCGGCGATCATGTGCCCGGCATGCAGGGTATGCACGCGGATCTGGTGGGTACGCCCGGTGATCGGCCGCGCCTCGACGATGGTGGCGAACTCGCCGAAGCGGCGCAGCACGCGGAACATCGTCAGCGCGTCCTTGCCCTCGTCATTGACCTCGACCATGCGTTCGCCGGAACGCAGGTTGCTCTTTTGCAGCGGCGCGTTGACCTGCTTCTTCGAGGTCGGCCAGTGGCCGCGCACCAGCGCCATGTAGCGCTTGTCGACGCCATCACCGCGCAGGGCGGCGTGCAGGTGGCGCAGCATGCTGCGCTTCTTGGCGATCATCAGCAGGCCCGAGGTGTCGCGGTCCAGGCGATGCACCAGCTCGAGCTCCTTGGCGTCCGGGCGCAACTGGCGCAGCGCCTCGATCACGCCGAAGCTCAGGCCGCTGCCGCCATGCACGGCGATGCCGGCTGGCTTGTTCATCACGATCAGCGCCTTGTCCTCATAGACAATGGCGGCCTCAAGGCGCTGCAGCAGCCCCTGGGCCACCGGTGCCGGCTCGTCGCGCTCGGGCAGACGCACCGGCGGCACGCGCACGATATCGCCGGCCTGCAGCTTGTACTCAGGCTTGATCCGACCCTTGTTGACCCGCACCTCACCCTTGCGCAGGATGCGGTAGACCAGGGTCTTGGGCACGCCCTTGAGGGCCGTGATGAGGAAATTGTCGATGCGCTGGCCGGCAAGCTCCGGCGGGACTTCGATCAGCTGAACGCCGGAAGTCGGGGGGGTATTGGTCGTCATGGCGGGATCATAACAATTTTTTATGGAATTGAAGCACTTAATCATTGCTGCTATAGTCGCGAACGCCGCCAAAAGCGGCAGGCCAGCGGCACCAGGCTCTACGCCGGCCCTGACCATCGCAATTCCCGAGGACGCGAGGCCGTCCTACGGAGCGTTCGCCAGTTTAACTAAATGCCTGGAATCGCCACCAGCGCTGTGTAGAGAAGACCGAAAAAAAACGACAAGTGCGGTGTTTCACCTGCTTACCCGATTCTTTTCGCCGTACCTCTGCCCGCCACCGTCGTCTCCGCGCATTTGGGCGAATGCCTCGGAAATTCCTGCCTTGGATATGTTATGGCGCCAGCCCGGAACCGGGCTGGCGAAAAATGCAACCCGTTGCGGATTCAGCGCGCGGCAGCACCGAATTTTCAAGGGATACGTGCAGGGTGGAGATGCACAGCCCTCGGACCGTGTGGCACCGAACCCGCCCCAGCGCCCCACTCAACGGGCGATGAGCGGACAAGGTCCTCAACAGACGCCCTAGTGGCGTCCACGGCCGACCGGTTGATTCCTCCTCCTGACTGAGTGCACCAGGCCCGCTCGATTGATTCGGATAACCTTCGAAAAGCTCGACAGGTCTTTTGGCACCGCAAAACAGGACGCGTCGTCGCGACAACGGCAGGCTGGGCAACCGGCTGGTGCCGAACGTCGCCAGACACGGGGGTGGCCCGCCACCCTTTGCGCACCTTGGCACCGACCCTGAGAAGTCGTGTGTGCCGCACGCCGTTTCCGGCAGCCCGGAAACCGACGGTACAACATGAAAAGAATGCTGATTAACGCAACTCAGCCCGAAGAGTTGCGTGTAGCCCTGGTGGACGGCCAACGTCTCTACGACCTGGACATCGAGTCCGGCGCCCGTGAGCAGAAAAAGGCCAACATCTACAAAGGCAAGATCACCCGGATCGAGCCCAGCCTCGAAGCCGCCTTCGTCGACTTCGGCTCCGACCGTCACGGCTTCCTGCCGCTGAAGGAAATCTCCCGCGAATACTTCAAGAAAGCCCCTGAAGGCCGGGTCAACATCAAGGAAGTCCTGAGCGAAGGCCAGGAAGTCATCGTCCAGGTCGAGAAGGAAGAGCGCGGCAACAAAGGCGCCGCCCTGACCACCTTCATCAGCCTGGCCGGCCGCTACCTGGTGCTGATGCCCAACAACCCGCGCGCCGGTGGCATCTCCCGCCGCATCGAAGGCGAAGAGCGCAACGAACTGCGCGAAGCGCTGAACGGCCTGACCGTTCCGGGCGACATGGGCCTGATCGTGCGCACCGCGGGCCTGGGCCGCAGCAGCGAAGAAATGCAGTGGGACCTCGACTACCTGCTGCAGCTGTGGACCGCCATCAAGGAAGCCTCGCAAGACCGCGCCGCGCCGTTCCTGATCTACCAGGAAAGCAACGTCATCATCCGCGCCATCCGCGACTACCTGCGCCAGGACATCGGCGAAGTGCTGATCGACAGCATCGACGCCCAGGAAGAAGCCCTGACCTTCATCCGCCAGGTGATGCCGCAGTACGCCAGCAAGGTCAAGCTGTACGAAGACAGCGTGCCGCTGTTCAACCGCTTCCAGATCGAAAGCCAGATCGAAACCGCCTTCCAGCGCGTGGTCGACCTGCCGTCCGGCGGCTCGATCGTCATCGACCCGACCGAAGCCCTGGTGTCCATCGACATCAACTCGGCGCGCGCCACCAAAGGCAGCGACATCGAAGAAACCGCCCTGCAGACCAACCTGGAAGCGGCCGAAGAGATCGCCCGCCAGCTGCGCCTGCGTGACATCGGCGGCCTGATCGTCATCGACTTCATCGACATGACCCCGGCCAAGAACCAGCGCGCCGTCGAAGAACGCGTGCGCGAATGCCTCGAGGCCGACCGCGCCCGTGTGCAGGTGGGCCGCATCTCGCGCTTCGGCCTGCTGGAGATGTCCCGTCAGCGCCTGCGTCCATCGCTGGGCGAAAGCAGTGGCATCGTCTGCCCGCGCTGCTCCGGCACCGGCATCATCCGTGACGTCGAGTCGCTGTCGCTGGCGATCCTGCGCCTGATCGAGGAAGAAGCGCTGAAGGACCGCACCGCCGAAGTGCGCGCCCAGGTGCCGATCCCGGTGGCCGCCTTCCTGCTCAACGAGAAACGCAACTCGATCACCAAGATCGAACTGCGTACTCGCGCACGCATCATCATCCTGCCGAACGATCACCTGGAAACCCCGCACTTCGAAGTCCAGCGCCTGCGCGACGACAACCCGGACGTGCTGACCAACCAGTCCAGCTACGAGATCGCCTCGGCCGAGACCGAAGAAGCGCCGCAGCCGACCGCCACCCGCACCCTGGTGCGCCAGGAAGCCGCGGTCAAGACCGCGCCGGCCCGTGCCAACGCACCGGTTCCGGCCACCGCTGAAGAACAGCCTGCCCCTGCCGCGCCGGTCGCTGCCCCTGCCGCCGCCGAGCCGAGCCTGTTCAAGGGCCTGGTCAAGTCGCTGGTCAGCCTGTTCGCCGGCAAGGAAGAGCCCGCCGCCGCACCGGCCGCCGCCACCGAGAAGCCAGCCACCGAGCGCTCGCCACGCAATGAAGAGCGTCGCAACGGTCGCCAGCAGAGCCGCAACCGCAACGGCCGTCGCGAAGAAGACCGCAAGCCACGCGAAGAGCGCGGCGAGCGCGCCCCGCGTGAAGAGCGTCAGCCTCGCGAAGAGCGTGCCCCGCGTGAAGAACGCGCGCCACGTGAAGAGCGTCAACCGCGCCAGCCGCGTGAAGACCGCCGCGGCAACCGCGAAGAGCGTGTGCGCGAACTGCGCGAGCCGCTGGACGCCGCGCCGGTTGCCCGCGAAGAACGCGCCCCGCGTGAAGAGCGTGCGCCACGCGAAGAACGCGTAGCCCGTGAAGAGCGCGCACCACGTGAAGAACGTGCTCCACGTGAAGAACGTGCTCCACGTGAAGAACGTGCCCCTCGCGAAGAACGCGCTCCACGTGAAGAACGCGCCCCTCGCGAAGAGCGTGCTCCACGTGAAGAACGTGCCCCTCGCGAAGAACGCGCTCCACGTGAAGAACGTACCCCTCGCGAAGAGCGTGCCCCACGGGAGGAACGCGCTCCACGCGAAGAGCGCCAGCTGCGCCCTGAGGTGCAAGCCGCCGAACAGGTTGCCGAGCTCGCCGAGGAAGAACTGCCGAACGAAGAGCTGCTGCAGGACGAGCAGGAAGGTGCCGATGGCGAGCGTCCGCGCCGTCGTTCCCGTGGCCAGCGTCGTCGCAGCAACCGTCGTGAGCGCCAGCGCAACGCCAATGGCGAGCTGATCGAAGGCAGCGACGAAGACGCCGGCGAAGAGCAGCCACAACAGCACCAGGCCACCGAGCTGGGTGCCGAACTGGCCGCCGGCACTGCCGTCATCGCCGCTGTCGCCACCAGCAACATCAGCGCTGACGCCGAGGCCGAAGCCAACCAGCAGGCCGAACGCGCCAGCGCCGCTGTCGCCGAGACCCAGGTGGAAATCACCGAAGTCGTGGCCGAGCAGGTCGCCATCGCCCCGGTGGTCGAGCAGCCTGTCAGCGAGCCTGTGGTCGCCGCCGAGCCAAGCATCGAGCCTGTAGTTGAAGTGGCGCCGCAGCCAGTGGTTGAAGAAGCCGCCGCCGAGCAGCCGGCCGCCGCCGTTGTCGAGGCAGCCGTCGAGCCTGCAGCGGTCGTGGAAGCCCCTGTGGTGGAAGCGGGCGAGATCGAGAAGGCACCGGTTGCCGAAGTGGTCGAAGCCCAGGCGCCAGTCGCCGAGCAGCCTGCTCCGGTGGTCGAAGCCGTCGAAGCCCAGCCTGAAGTGGTCGAAGCCCCGGTGGCCGAGCCTGCGCCAGCCGTGGTTGCCGAAGAAGCGCCAGTCGAGCCGTCCACCATCATGCTGTCGAACGGCCGTGCGCCGAACGACCCGCGTGAAGTGCGTCGCCGCAAGCGTGAAGCCGAAGCAGCCGCCGCTGCCCTGGCCGCCGCTGCCCCGGCCGAAGCCCTGGAAACCGCTGACGAGCACAAGCCTCATCACGGTTGATAGCCTCGGCTGAATGAAAAAGCCCCGCCAGTGCGAACTGGCGGGGCTTTTTCTTTGCCGGTGTGGATGGCACCGGCTCTGCCGGTGATCGCGGGGCAAGCCCGCTCCCACGCAGTCCCTCTCAGCCGCGGGACGGTGGCGTGGGAGCGGGCTTGCCCCGCGATAGGGCTGGCACAGGCCAACCCATCAGTACAGGTTCGGCTCCATCTCCAGCTCCACCCCGAAGCGCTCGAGGATATCCGCCTGGATCCGCCGCGCCAGGGCATGCAACTGCGCCCCACTCGCCTGGCCGTAGTTCACCAGCACCAGCGACTGCAAGCGGTGCACCCCGGCATCACCATCGCGATAGCCTTTCCACCCCGCCTGCTCGATCAGCCAGCCGGCCGCCAGCTTCACCTGGCCATCGGCCTGGGGATAGGCCACCACGCCAGGGTGCCCGGCACGGATGCGCTCGACCAATTCAGCGGGCACCACGGGGTTCTTGAAGAAGCTCCCAGCGTTACCCAGCTCAGCCGGATCCGGCAGCTTTTCCCGACGGATACTGCAGATCGCGTCGCTGATCGCCTGCGCGCTCGGCTGCTCGACGCCCTGCTCCGCCAGGCGCTGACGCACCGGGCCGTAGTCCAGGTGAGCCTGCAAGGTGCGGCTCAAGGCAAAGCGCACGCGCAGGATCAGCCAGCGCCCGGGGCTGCGCTTGAACAGGCTGTCGCGATAACCGAACGCGCAGTCCTCCAGCGAGAAGTCCCGCAGCTCGCCGGTCTCGCGGTCCAGCGCGGTCAAGCCGGCGAACACATCCTTGATCTCCACGCCATAGGCACCGACGTTCTGCATCGGCGCGGCGCCCACGGTGCCGGGGATCAGGCTGAGGTTTTCCAGCCCGCACAGCCCCTGCCCAAGGCTCCACTGCACAAACGGGTGCCAGGGCTCGCCGGCCTCGGCCTCGACCACCACCCGCTCGCCGTCGTCGCTGAGCAGGCGTCGGCCACGGCTGGCCATATGCAGCACCAGGGCCTCGACATCGCGTGACAGCAATAGGTTGCTGCCGCCGCCGATCACCAGCACCGGCACCTGCCGCTCGGCGGCCTGGGCCAGGGCCTGGCGGACTTCGTCGTCGTCATGGGCCTGGGTGAAGTAGCGGGCACTGACATCGATGCCGAAGGTGTTGTAGGGCTTGAGCGACACCCGCTCCTGCCAGTGCGTCGTCATAACCGCCCCTTGATTTCCACGACCAGCTCGCGACAGGCCGCCTCGATCAGGTCCAGGACCTGCTCGAAGCCTTCGACACCGCCGTAGTAAGGGTCCGGCACTTCGTCCAGGGCCGCGCCATAGCGGCGCAGGAACAGGTCGAGCTCGCCCTTGGCGTTGTGCGGGCGCAGGGCCTGCAGGTGGCCCAGGTTGCTCTTGTCCATGGCCAGGACCAGGTCGTACTCGGCGAAGTGCGCCGCCTTGACCTGCTGGGCGCGCTGGCGCGACAGGTCGTAGCCACGGGCCAGGGCGGCCTTGCAGGTACGGCTGTCGGGCGCCTTGCCGACATGCCAGTCGCCGGTGCCGGCGGAGGCCACCTGCACCACATCACCCAGGCCTGCGGCCTCGAGCTGGTGGCGCAGCACGCCTTCGGCGGTCGGAGAACGGCAGATATTGCCGAGGCAGACGAACAAAACGCGCATCAGGCCTCCAGCAAGCGCCGTACGCGCTCCAGGTCTTCAGGGGTGTCCACACCCACGGCCGGTGCCTCGATGGCGTCGGCGACATGGATGCGCACGCCGTGCCACAGGGCGCGCAGCTGCTCCAGCGATTCGGTCTGCTCCAGCCAGCACGGGCCCCAGGCGACGAAGTCCTGGAGGAAGCCCACGCGGTAGGCGTACATGCCGATATGGCGGCGATAGGGCACGCCCTCCGGCAACTGGTCGCGGTTTTTGGCGAAGGCGTCGCGGGCCCAGGGCAGCGGCGCGCGGCTGAAGGTCAGGGCCAGGCCGTGCTTGTCGCTGACCACCTTGACCGCGTTGGGATTGAAGATGGTTTCTGGCGCGTGGATCGGCTCGGCCAGGGTGGCGATGCCGGCTTCCGCGTGCGCCGCCAGGTTGGCCGCCACCTGGTCGATGATCACTGGCGGAATCAGCGGCTCGTCGCCTTGCACGTTGACCACGATGGCATCGGCGGCCAGGCCCAGTTGGGCAGCCACCTCGGCCAGGCGATCGGTGCCCGACTCGTGGTCGGCGCGGGTCAGCAGCACTTCGGCGCCGAACGCTTGGCAGGCTTCGACAATGCTGGTGTCGTCGGTGGCGATGACCACGCGGCTGGCACTGCTCTTGCGCGCCTGCTCCCACACATGCTGGACCATCGGCTTGCCGGCGATCGGCAGCAATGGCTTGCCCGGCAGGCGCGTGGAGCGCAGCCGGGCGGGAATCACCACGGTGAAGTCCAGGCTCATTTGTCCAGGCGCTCTTCATCGGTCAGGGTGCGCGCCTCGCTTTCCAGCATCACCGGGATGCCGTCGCGGATCGGATAGGCCAGGCCCGCGCCCTTGCTGATCAGCTCGGTCTTGTCGGCGCTGAGCTTGAGCGGGCCCTTGGTGATCGGGCAGGCCAGGATATCGAGCAGTTTGGTGTCCATGGAGGTGTCCTTGCGACGGAAAATGAAAAAAGGCTCAGGGGCGGCCGGGCAGCAGGCGGTCGAGCTGGGCGTCGAACCAGGCGCTGAAGGCGGGCGTCGGCACGGCGTCGACCGCCAGGTACCACCAGTCGTCGGCGGCGAAGGGCCGGCATTTCACCGCATCCTTCTCGGTCATCACCAACGGCAGCGGCGGGCTGAACGACAGCACTTCACGGCTGTAGGGCGCATGGTCGGCGAAAGGGTGCGGCACCGGCTGCCAGTGTAGCCCCAGCAGGGTGTTGAAGAAACGTTGCGGATTGCCGATGCCGGCCACGGCGTGCAGCGCCTGGCCAGCCGGGAACATGTCGAGCTCGCGGCGTTCGCCGCTGCGCAGGTTGATCAGCGCCGAGGGTTGCAGGCGGAAGGCGAAGCCGTCGTCGCGGTCGCTCTCGGCGCCGTTGAACAGCACCGCGTCCGCCTCGCCCAGCCGCTCGGCCGGTTCACGCAACGGGCCGGCCGGCAGGCAGCGGCGATTGCCCAGGCCCCGGGCGGCGTCGATCAGCACCAGCTCCAGGTCGCGGGCCAGGCGGTAATGCTGCATGCCGTCGTCGCACAGGATCAGGTCTGGCGCGTCGCTGGCCAGCAAGGCCTGCACGGCGCGGGAACGGTCGGGGTCGATCACCAGCGGCACGCCGGTGCGCTGGACGATCAGCAAGGGCTCGTCGCCGGCCTGCTCCGCAGGCTGGTCAGCCTGGACGCGCCAGGGATAGTGCGGCGGCTTGGCGCCATAGCCACGACTGACCACGCCGACCTTGAGCCCCTGCCGGCGGCAGTGCTCGATCAACCAGAGGATCATCGGCGTCTTGCCGGTACCGCCGACGGTGATGTTGCCCACCACGATCACCGGTACCGGGGCACGGTAGCTGGGGCTTTCGCCACTGAGGAAGCGCGCGCGCTTGCGCGTCACCACGCGCCGGTACAGCGCCTCCAGCGGACGCAGCAGGGCCAGCGCCGGATGCCCGGCGTACCAGGCGGCGAGCAGACGGTCGGCGAAGGCCATCAGGGCTTGCCCTGCGCGGCCTCGACGGTGGTCATGCGCAACTTGCTGAAGCCGAGCTTGCCGGCCGCGTCCATTGCGGTGATCACAGCCTGGTGCGGGGTCTTGCCGTCGGCGCTGATGGCCAGCGGCAGAGTGATGTCACCGCCGGACTCCTTCTCGATCGCCTCGGTCAGGGTGTCCAGGTCGCTCTTGGGCAGCAAGTGGTTGTTCACCGAATACACGCCGTCGGCGCTGATGGAGATCTCCACCAGCTTGCCCGGGTCGGCCGGCGGCTGCTCGGCGCTGCTGGCCTCGGGCAGCTCGACGCGCAACTGGGTCTCGCGGGTGAAGGTGGTGGTGACCACGAAGAACAGCAGCAGCACGAAGACCACGTCGATCAACGACGCCAGGTTGATGTCGACGTTCTCGCGCTGGCGATTGCGCCGGAACTTCACGCCTTGCCTCCGGCCACTTCCACTTCGCGGTCGCCCTGCAACACTTCCACCAGCTTGATCGCTTCCTGCTCCATGCCCACCACCAGCTCATCGATGCGGCGCAGCAGGAAGCGGTGGAAGAACACCGCCGGGATACCGACCATCAGGCCGGCCGCGGTGGTAACCAGGGCCTTGGAGATACCCCCGGCCAGAACGGCGGCGTTGGCGGTCATCTGCGAGCCCATGAAGGCGCTGAAGATGTCGATCATGCCCAGCACGGTGCCCAGCAGGCCCAGCAGCGGGGCCATGGCGGCGATGGTGCCGAGGGTGCTGATGTAACGTTCCAGCTCGTGGATGACCCGCGAGGCGGCCTCCTCGATGCACTCCTTCATGATCTCGCGGCCGTGGCGCGAGTTGGCCAGGCCCGCGGCAAGGATCTCGCCCAGCGGCGAGTCGGCGCGCAGGGCCTTGAGCTTGTCACTGGTGAGTTGTTTGTCCTTGATCCACATCCACACCTGGCCCAGCAGGTGCGGCGGGGTGACACGGCTGGCGCGCAGGGTCCACAGGCGCTCGACGACGATCGCCATGGCGGCGATGGAGCTCAGGATGATCGGCAGCATCATCCAGCCACCGGACTTGACCAATTCCCACACAGTTAGCATCCCCTCGGAAAAAGGCCGCCACTCTACCATAGGACCGCCTGGGGCTCATCTGCCGGAGGTCAGGGAAACGTTCGGTCCGCGTAATCGCGGGGCAAGCCCGCTCCCACGCAGGTCCGCTCACACGATGGTTTCGCGCTGGCGTGGGAGCGGGCTTGCCCCGCGATGGCGCCGGCTCAGCCCTCGTCAACCTCACGCCAGAACCGCCGCTCCCGCCGCACACCCTCCACCCCGCCCTGGCTCCCCAGCACCAACCGCAACGCCCCCTCCACCGCCGTGTCATGCACCACCACCCCATGCCGCCGATAGCGCTCGATCACCTGCCCATGGGGATGCCCGAAGCCATTGTGTCGCCCTCGGGAAATCAGCACCCCGCGCGGCGCCGTGGCCTGGACGAACGGCTCGCTGGACGACGTGCGGCTGCCATGGTGCGGCGCCTGCAGCCAGTCCACCCGAGGATCCTCGACCGTGGCCAGCCAGGCGCGCTCCGCCCCGGCCTCCATGTCCCCGGCCAGCAGCAGGCGCTCGCCCATGGCCTGCACCCGCAACACACAGGAACGCTCGTTGCTGGAAGCCCCCTGCGGCCAATGCCAAAGCTCGAAATCGACGCCATCCCACTGCCAACGCTCACCACTGCTGCACAGCGACGCCGCCTCCAGCCCGTCGACCTCGCCGGCCAGCACCCGCGCCACCGGTACCCCACGCCGCACCGCCGCCGCCCCACCGGCATGGTCGGCATGGCCATGGCTGATCAGCATCACATCCAGCGCCTTCACCCCGAGCTTGCGCAAGGCCGGCAGCACCACCGTCTCGCCCAGGTCACTGCCACCCCGGGCCGGGCCTGCGTCATACAGCAGCGCGTGATTGCGGGTACGCAGCAGCACCGCCAGACCCTGCCCCACATCCAGCTGCCAGACCTGCACCTGGCCCAAGGGCACCTGTTCGCGTGGCGCCCACAGCGCCAGCAACATAACCGCCCCCGGTGCCCGCAATGGCACGCCCCGGGGCAGCAGCACCAGCACGGCGCCCAGGCACACCAGCAGCCAGGCCCACAACGGCAGCGGCTCGGGTATCCAGGCCGGCTGCTGGCCCGCCAATCGCGTCAGCACGGCAAACAATCCATCCAACGACAGGCCCGCCAGCCACAGCATTCCCTCCCCCAGCCCAGGCACCGGCAACATGGCCGTGCCCAGCAACGCCAACGGCAGCACGCCCAAACTAAGCCACGGCACCGCCAGCAGATTGGCCAGCGGCGCGCTGAGGCTGACGGGCAGCCCCAAGGCCAGCAATACCGGCAACAACCCTACGGCGATCACCCACTGGGCGCGGGTCCAGGCCTGCCAGGGCCGCCAGGCGCCCAGCCGCGCGGCAAAGCACAACACCAATACCGCCACGGCAGTGAACGACAGCCAGAACCCCGGCAACAGGCTGGACAGCGGCTCGACCAGCAGCACGCCCGACAGCGCCATCAGCAACGGCACCCAGGCGCCCAGGTGACGAAAACGCAAGCGCCAGAGCAGCACCACCGCCAGCATCAGGCACGCCCGCTGCACCGGCACGCCGAACCCCGCCAGCCAGCCGTACCCTAGCGCCGCCGTCATCGCCAGGCCGCAGGCCCAGGGCAGCCACGGCAACCGCCGGGGCCAGGCCCCCAGACGCGCCAACCCTGCCACCAGCCCATAGACCAATCCGGCCAGCAAGCCGATGTGCTGTCCGGAAATCACCAGCAGGTGCACCGTGCCGGTGGCCTGCAGCACCTGCCAATCCTCCCGTGCCAGGCCTGCCCCATCCCCGAGCACTAGGGCGGTCAACGCCGCCTCCCGGCCATGGGCATCGGTGGCCAGCAAGCGCTGGCGCAGGCCGTCGCGCCAACTGCTGGCCTCCTCCCCCTGGCGTGTACCGGCCTTGACCGTGCCGGTGGCGCCGACCCGCCGTGCCAACAGCGTGGCCTCCTGATCCGGGCCATGCGGGTTGAGCAGGCCCTGCGGCCGACGCAGGTTGACTGCCAGCCGCCAGTGCTCCCCCGCCCGCAGCGGCGGCCCGTCAAACCAGCTCAATTGCACCCGCTGCGGCAACCGGGCCCGGCGCGACTGCGGCTGCTCCAGCTCAAAACGCACGCCGCGCTCGGTGCGAGTCGGCAGGCCCACCACCCGCCCCTCCAGCCACAGCGTACGGCCGTCCAGCGCGGCCGGCAGGCGGTCGTCCAGGGCCTGCTGCGCCGACCAGCAGGCCCAGCAAACACCCAGCAGGAACCCGCCCAGCGGCCAGGCCCGGGTACGCAGGCAGGCCAGGGCCAGCAACAGCAGTGGAATCAGCCATCCGACCGGTGGCAAGGCAGGCAAGAAGCGCAGGCTCAACAGCCCGAGGACCAGCGCCAGCATCCCTGTGCGCATGAGATAGAGCTCCAGAAGCGAAAACGCCCCCTGAGGCTTAGCCGATTGGCGGGAAAAACCTGCTAATCAATTGTCACAAACTCTGAACGAGGTTGCGCTTGAATGAAGGCATACTGACGCCCTTCAACCCCGCCGGGAGCCCACATGCCGCGCCGTCTGTTCAAACGCTACATGCCGGACCCGACCAGCATCCGCGAACACAAGTCCTTACGTTTTTTCGGCAAGCTGCTGCACGACCCCAACCTGTGGCACCTCAATCGCCATTCGGTGGCGCGGGCCATGGGCGTCGGTCTGTTCGCGGCGTTGATCCCCATCCCCATGCAGATGCTGCTGGCCGCCGCGCTGGCGATCCCGGTGCGCGGCAACCTACCGATCGCGGTGAGCCTGGTGTGGCTGACCAACCCGCTGACCATGCCGCCGGTGTTCTTCGTCACCTACATGACCGGCGCCTGGCTGATGCAGGTGCCGCCGCGCACGCTGCCCGACGAGATCACCGTCGACTGGGTCACCGACCAGCTGGCGACGATCTGGCAACCGTTCCTGCTCGGCTCGGTGGTGTGCGGGGTGGTGCTCGGCGTGCTCGCCTACTTCACCACCATGGGCTACTGGCGCTGGTGGGTGGGCCGGCAGTGGCGCCGGCGCCAGTGCCGCTGTGCCCTCACCCGCAGCTCAGGCACGCATGCCGCGGCCGCTGACCAGCAGGCGCACGCACAGCAGGTAGAGCAGCGCGGTGGCCACCAGCATGAAGCTGATCGCCGTGCCGATGCTGATGTCCGACACCCCTAGGATGCCGTAGCGGAACGAGTTGACCATGTGCAGCACGGGGTTGGCCAACGACACGGTCTGCCAGAACGGCGGCAGCAGGTTGATCGAGTAGAACACCCCGCCCAGGTAGGTCAGCGGCGTCAGCACGAAGGTCGGAATGATCGAGATGTCGTCGAAGTTGCGGGCGAATACTGCGTTGACAAAGCCCAGCAGCGAAAAGATCGTCGCCGTCAGCAGCACCACGATGACCGTCACCCCCAGGTGATGCACCTGCAAATCGGTGAAGAACAGCGACAGGAAAGTCACGATCACCCCCACCGCCAAGCCGCGCAGCACGCCACCCAGCACATAACCGACGAGGATGGTGTGCGGCGACACCGGCGAGACCATCAGTTCCTCGATGGAGCGCTGGAACTTGCTGCCAAAGAAGCTCGACACCACGTTGCCGTAGGAGTTGGTGATCACCGACATCATGATCAGCCCCGGCACGATGTACTCCATGTAGGTGAAGCCGCCCATGTCACCGATCTGCCGGCCGATCAGGTTACCGAAGATCACGAAGTACAGGACCATGGTGATCGCCGGCGGCAGCAGGGTCTGCGGCCAGATGCGCAGGAAGCGCCGCACTTCGCGGTAGACGATGGTGTTCAGGGCGACCCAGTTGGTGCGCAGCTCCACACTCATACGGCCACCTTCGACAGGTTCTTTTCCACCAGGGACACGAACAGCTCCTCGAGTCGGTTGGTCTTGTTGCGCAGGCTTTGCACCTCGATGTTCTTCAACGCCAGCTGGCCGAACAGCGCGGTGATGCCGATGTCCTTGTCCACCTGCACCTCCAGGGTGTGCGGGGTGATCAGCCGGCACGGGTAGCCCTGCAGCTCAGGGGCGGCGGGCAGGTCGTGCTTGAGGTCGAGGACGAAGGTCTCGACATGCAGCTTGCCCAGCAGCTGGCGCATGCTGGTGTTCTCGACGATGGTGCCGTGGTCGATGATGCCGATGTTGCGGCACAGCTGCTCGGCCTCTTCGAGGTAGTGGGTGGTGAGGATGATGGTGATGCCCTTCTGGTTGAGCTCGGTGAGGAAGCTCCACATCGAACGGCGCAGCTCGATGTCGACCCCCGCGGTCGGCTCGTCGAGGATCAACAGGCGCGGCTCGTGGATCAGCGCCCGGGCGATCATCAGCCGGCGCTTCATGCCGCCGGACAGCGAACGCGACGGCACGTCGCGCTTGTCCCACAGCCCGAGTTGCGTCAGGTACTGCTCGGCGCGTTCCTTGGCCACCTTGGGCGGGATGCCGTAGTAGCCGGCCTGGGTGACGACGATGTCGAAGGTCTTCTCGAACTGGTTGAAGTTGAACTCCTGGGGCACCACGCCCAGGCAGCGCTTGAGCGCCGCCGGCTCGCGGTCCAGGTCGTGGCCGAACACGTTGACCGTGCCGCTGGTCTTGTTCACCAGGGTCGAGAGAATGCCGATGGTGGTGGACTTGCCGGCGCCGTTGGGGCCGAGCAAGGCGAAGAAGTCGCCTTCGGAAACGTCCAGGTCGATGCCCTTGAGGGCCTGGAAACCGTTGCCGTAGGTCTTGGTCAGCTGTCGGATGGACAGGGCGGAACTCATAGCGGGTCGGGTACCGAGAAAAGGGTTCGGGACACGCCAGGCAAAGTCACTGGCGCAGTGAGTGCGGCCATGGTGCAAGGGCTGGCCGCACAAGTACAGTCACATCTATTGATAATGACTATCGAAGTGGCGTCACGTCAGGGCGGTCATCACCGCCGCCTGGTAGGCCGGGCGCTGCTTGAGGCGCGCGTACCAGGCTTCGAGGTGGTGCATGGCCGGGCGTTCGATGGGCATTTCGAACCAGGCGTAGATGAAGCTGCCCAGGGGGATGTCGCCCATGCCGATCTGCTCGCCGGAGAGGTACGGCTGCCTGGCCAGGGTCTCGTCGGCGATGGCCAGCAGTTGCGCGCACTGCTTGTGCGCGGCGTTGATCGCCACCCAGTCGCGCTGCTCCTCGGGGGTGCGCAGCAGGCCCCAGAACAGCGGACGGAAGGGGCCGGCGAAGGACGAGGTGGTCCAGTCCATCCACTTGTCGGCCAGGGCGCGCTGGCGCGGGTCGTCGAGGTACCAGCCTTGTTCTTCGCCGTACTCGGCGCACAGGTAGCGCACGATGGTGTTGGACTCCCACAGCACCAGGTCGGCGTCTTCGAGCATGGGCACCAGGCCGTTGGGATTGAGTGCCCGGTAATGCGGTTCGTTGACCACGCCGAAGGCGCCGCCGGCATCGATGGACTCGAAGTCCAGGCCCAGCTCGTGGGCGATCCACAACGCCTTGCGCACATTGCTCGAATTCTTGCGGCCCCAGATCTTCAGCATGGCAACGTCCTTAATGAATGCGGGAGGGGGCCAGTCTACCCCAAGCGGTGGGCGGTGCCAGTGAAACCGGGGGGCCGCTTTGCGGCCCTTTCGCGGCACAAGGCCGCTCCTACAGGGACCGCACCACGGCAGAACTGGCGCATATCCTGTAGGAGCGGCCTTGTGCCGCGAAAGGGCTGCGCAGCAGCCCCAGCGACCTCAGAGACTGTCAGATCTTTCCGAACCTGAAACCAAATGCTTCAGCCAGCAAAGCTTGGGAACTATCCTACGCGCTTGCCGGAAGCCGCCACGTTGTCGGGGAAATACCCCGGGGATAACTTCATCGGGTCGCCCAATTGGGTGACCGGGTGTGAGAAACCCGATTTCCACAACGGTAACGCGCCTCCGTCATGGTGGCCGTGTACGGGCAGACCTCGGTCTGGCCGGGTTTACCTTGTGGCCCGGATTTCTCACCTCGTACATGGCTGCCACCTTGATCTCGTGAGAAAGGATGCGGGTGGTGGTTACTCGTAACCACAAGGAAGCTCGACCATGAAAAAAATCGTCCCCGACCCACCCCGTCTCTCCCACTTCATCACCATCCGCCCCACCCTCCCCCGCGACGACGCCATGGCCGCCGCCGTCGAAGTGGCCACCGCCATCTCCGATGTCCTCGACATCTACTTCAAGACCGAGCCCGGCGAAGCCCAGGACCGCCTGTTCACCGTCAGCGACTACCTCGGTCAGCTCGCCTGCGCCCTGCTCGAGCACAAGCCGCAGGTGCAGCCATGAGCCGCGGGCATACCGCAGGCCGCATCACCTGCCTGGACCTGTTCAAGGTCGAGCCGGGCGTTACCTTCGAAGACGCCTTCAGCGAGTTGTCGGTGCTGCTCGGCTGCATCCGCCACCTGACCTGCGAAGCGGAGATGGAAGGCGACCTGCTGGCCGGCAGCTCGGCGCGGATCCTCAGCGCCATGGCCAAGGCGCTGATCGATGACATGGAGGTGGGGTTGAACAGAAGTAAATGATCCCCGGGGCCGCTTTGCGGCCCTTTCGCGGCACAAGGCCGCTCCTACATGGGATCGCGGCCGTCTGTAGGAGCGGCCTTGTGCCGCGAAAGGGCTGCAACGCAGCCCCACAATCCCCCAACCGCCACCGAACTCCCGCCACCCAACCCGGTCAGTCTTCTAAGCAGGCCATCCACCCCAACACGTCTAAGCTCTGTGGATCGCCCCCCGCCCCGCTTCCAAGGAGGAAGAATCATGCTGCTGTTGTGGTTGCTGGTCCTGGTGCTAGGCGCCGCGTATCTCCTGCATCGACGCCTGGCGCCGTTGCAGATCCTCGCGGCAATCGCCGCCTACACCCTGCTCATGGGCCTGTTCAGCACGGCGCCGGGCTGGCTGCTGACGCTGATCTGGGTGGTGATCGCCCTCAAGGTCGCCTTCTTCGTCCTGCCAGAAATGCGCCGCAAACTGTTCACCGCGCCGATGTTCAGCTGGTTCCAGCGCACCCTGCCGCCGATGTCGCAGACCGAGCGCGAAGCCATCGACGCCGGCACCGTGTGGTGGGACGGCCACCTGTTCAGCGGCCGCCCCGACTGGAACACCCTGCTCGACTACCCCGCGCCCAAGCTCAGCGAGGAAGAACAGGCCTTCATCGACGGCCCCACCGAGCAGCTGTGCGCCATGGTCAGCGACTGGCAGATCGGCCAGGACCTCGACCTGCCGCCGCAAGCCTGGGACTTCATCAAGCAGCACGGCTTCTTCGCCCTGATCATCCCCAAGGAATACGGCGGCAAGGGCTTCTCGGCCTACGCCCACTCCCAGGTGGCGATGAAACTGGCCACCCGCAGCGGCGACCTGGCCTCCACGGTGATGGTGCCCAACTCCCTGGGCCCGGCCGAACTGCTGCTGCACTACGGCACCGACGAACAGCGCAGCCACTACCTGCCGCGCCTGGCCCGTGGCGACGACATCCCCTGCTTCGCCCTCACCGGCCCCCTGGCCGGCTCCGACGCCGGGGCCATGCCCGACACCGGCGTCATCTGCAAAGGCCAGTGGCAGGGTGAAGAAGTCATCGGCCTGCGCCTGAACTGGGAAAAGCGCTACATCACCCTCGGCCCGGTCGCCACCCTGCTGGGCCTGGCCTTCAAGGCCTACGACCCCGACCACCTGTTGGGCGAGCAGACCGAGCTGGGCATCAGCCTGGCGCTGATCCCCACCGACCTCCCCGGCGTGGAGATCGGCCAGCGCCACCTGCCGCTTGGCGCCGCGTTCATGAACGGCCCCAACAGCGGCAAGGACGTATTCGTGCCGCTGGACTGCCTGATCGGCGGCCAGGCCATGCTCGGCAAGGGCTGGATGATGCTGATGAACTGCCTGTCAGTGGGCCGCTCAATCTCCCTGCCGGCGGTCGGCACGGGCGCGGCCAAGTACACCAGCCTGGTCACCGGCCAATACGCCCGCGTGCGCGAACAGTTCAACGTACCGCTGGCCGCCTTCGAAGGCATCCAGGAATCCCTGGCACGCATCGGCGGCAACGCCTGGCTGATGGACAGCGCCCGCCTGCTCACCGCCAAGGCTGTCGACCTGGGGGAAAAACCCTCGGTGCTGTCGGCGATCCTCAAGTACCACCTCACCGAGCGCGGCCGCGAATGCATCCAGCACGCCATGGATGTGCACGGCGGCAAGGGCATCATCATGGGCCCGAACAACTACCTGGGCCGCAACTGGCAAGGCGCGCCGATCTTCATCACCGTCGAGGGGGCGAACATCCTGTCGCGCAACCTGATGATCTTCGGCCAGGGCGCGATCCGCTGCCACCCGTTCGTGCTCAGGGAAATGGCCCTGGCCGGACGCGAGGACCACGACCAGGCGCTGAACGAGTTCGACGACCTGCTGCTGCAGCACATCCTGTTCGCCGCCGGCAACGCCGCCAGCACCCTGGTGCTGGGCCTGGGCCTGGGGCATTTCGAGAAGGTCCCGGGCGATGCCTTGAGCCAGGGCTACTTCCGCGCCCTCAACCGCCAGGCGGCGGCGTTCGCCCTGCTGGCCGACCTGTCGATGATGCTGCTGGGCGGCGCGCTCAAGCGCCGCGAACGCCTGAGCGCCCGGCTGGGTGATGTGCTCAGCTACCTGTACCTGTCCAGCGCCGCGCTCAAGCGCTACCACGACCTCGGCTCGCCCGAACACCTGCGCCCCCTGCTGCGCTGGGCCCTGGAGGAAAGCCTGGGGCAGGCCGAGAAAGCACTCGATGCGTTGCTCGACAACTTCCCCAACCGCTTCCTGGGCTGCGCCCTGCGCGTGCTGGTGTTCCCGTTCGGCCGCCGACATACCGGGCCCAGCGATGAGCTGGATGCCGAGGTGGCGGCGCTGATCGGCCGCCGCAAAGGCGACCCGGCGCTGGAAGAGCTGCTGGCGGGTTGCTTCAGGCCTCAGGCCGACGGCGACCCGGTGGCCGCGCTGCAGACCGCCTGCGACCTGCTGGACGATGCCGCCCCACTGCACAAGGCGCTGCATCAGGCCATCAAGGAAGGTAAGGTGCAGGCGACACCAGGGCAATCGGTGATCGACGCCGCCATCGAAGCGGGCGCCTTGCAAGCGGAGGAAGGCCAACGCCTGCATCAGGCCGAGCAGGCGCGGCGGGTGGTGATCGATGTGGATGCGTTCGACAAGGAAGTGCTGTTGCCCGAAGCAGGCAAAGTGCGCTGAACATTCATCGACAACATCGCGGGGCAAGCCCGCTCCCACGAACAAGCCGTGAACATGTGTTCGTGGGAGCGGGCTTGCCCCGCGATAGCGCCAGCACAGGCAGCTACGCTGCCAGCCTATGCAAAACCGGCGTATACTCCGCCCCCCGTTTCAACCACCCCGAGGACCGCCGCCATGGCCAACCCCCACCTGGACTACCACCTGCAACTGCTCCACCACCTGCGCACCATCCTGGCCGCGCTGGGTGAAGCCGAACAGGTCCCGGAGGAAAGCCACGCCCTGTTCCTCGAGCGCTTCGACGAACTGCTCACCCTGCTGCCCCAGGACCCGCTGCAAAGCCAGTACCTGGGCCAAGACCTGATCTGCCAGGTGATCCAGCGCTACCCGCAGATCGCCCATCTGGTGCCGCGTGACCTGCTGTGGTTCTTTGGTGGCGATTGCCTGCACTTCATGCCAGATGAAGAGTTGGAGCTTTACCAAACGCTGGAAGAGCGCCGCTACGAGGCCGAGCAGAACGGTGAAGCGTTTGATTGGCACCAAGAAAAGCAACTGCTAGCCAAGCCTGCTCAGGGTGATATTCACTGATATAGATGCATCCCGGCCCCATCTGGGCCGGGAACCCCAATCACCTGAGCGGGACAAGTGAATTCACTCCGCCAAATCACGATCTAGCAAGTCAGGGGGAATCCTAGCCTCACCCCCGAAAAAATGATGCGCCGAAGAACATAAGAACTCTGCTTCCAGTCGAAGTCGTTCTACCTGCGAAGGGGGCTGCTTCCCTTTACTTTCTTCATAACGCCTCCACGCATCGACCGCCCGTTTACATATCTCCAGCTGGACTTCCAAATCCGTCGTTTCGATCGTCACGGTCATTGCTCCTTCCTTGTTCAAGGCAGAATGGAGTGTGATCAGGCGCGCCCAACATTCTCCCCCGACAGAGTAATAACTGATGGTATGAGTACGAACATCGGGCGTAACGAGTAGCGCCATGCCGTTGTACGCCCCCAGACGACATTAGCCAACTAGTAAAATTGATAGGTGTGCAGAGCCAGCTCGCCCCAAAAAACCAATCTCGCGAGCAAAAAAAAAACGCCACTTCAAACGAAGTGGCGTTTTCAATTTGGAGCGGGAAACGAGACTCGAACTCGCGACCCCGACCTTGGCAAGGTCGTGCTCTACCAACTGAGCTATTCCCGCA
>NZ_JAJSRC010000043.1:0-34747 GCF_021283245.1 Pseudomonas sp. NMI760_13
AGGGAGCGGTATTCGCTCTCGCTGTAGCTGTAGGTGAAGTTCCACCAGCCCCACGGCAGGTTGTAGAACAGCACGCCATTCTTCGAGCCCTGGGTGTGGTCGCTGACCACGTCGTGGCCGCCGCGCAGCATCAGCTGGTCGGCCAGGCCCAGCGGGCTGTCCCATTCCAGACCGAGGTTGAGCATCTGCTCGCCGGTGCTGCGCTGGCCTTCGTTGTTGCGCGACAGCGAGGCGCGCCAGGGTTTCTGCTGGGTGTTGCGCACCAGCACTTCGCTGCCGCCGACGGCCTTGCCCGGGGTCAGCTCCATCTGCGCCTTGTTCGACGGTAGGCGGTTGAGCTGGTCGACCATCTGCTCGATCTCGCGCAGGTTCAGGCGCTGGTCGATATCGCCGGGGAAGGCCATGGCCAGCTCACGGTCGCTCAGGCCGCTGGCCGGGTCCGGGCGCAACCCTTCCAGGCGCCCTTCCACCACCAGTACCTGCAGATGGCCCGAGGACAGGTCCTGCTGCGGCAGGTAGGCGCGGCTGGTGACCAGGCCGCGACCCAGGTAATGGTCGGTGATGGCCTTGAGCAAGGCATTGAGCTGGGTGACGCCCAGGCACTGGTCGATGAAGGGTTTGAGCAGGCGGTCGCGGTCGGCGGCGGACAGGCTGTCGGCGCCCTTGAGCTCGATGGTGTGGATGGTGAAGCAGCGGCTGTCGGTCGTCGGTTGCGCTTCACCGGGTTCGGCGGCCTTGCCGGGCAGGTTGCGCAGCTCTTCGAGGCGGCGCTGCTGCTCTTCGAGCAGACGGTCCTGGCGGTCGCGGATCAGGTCCTGGTCGCCGGGTGAAACGGCCCAGGCCGCAGGGCAGCACAGCAGGCTCACAAGCGCACAGAGGGCCGTTTTGCGCCCTGAAACTAGACGTCCCGCCATGACCGATCCCTGGTGAACAGTGCAAAGTGGCGGGCATACTATTTTGACATCAAATTGGCGTCAATTTGCCATCATTGAGTTTTTTGTAACACGGCTCCGCGTATTGAATGAAACCATTGAGATAGAGCCGTTTCGCTACAGAGAAAAATTTTCGCCCTGTCGCCGTGAACGACGTGGAGCTGCCGTGCAGCCCCACGACTTGGGCCTTACGGCATCACCGGCGGCACATACTGCAAGGTCGTGCCCAGCGCCCACAGCAGCACCAGCACCAGCGGCACATGCACCAGCAACTGCACGAACGAGAAGCCGATCAGGTCGCGCGCCTTGAGCCCCAGCACCCCCAGCAGCGGCAGCATGTAGAACGGGTTGATCAGGTTCGGCAGCGCCTCGGCGGCGTTGTAGATCTGCACCGCCCAGCCCAGGTGATACTGCAGGTCGTTGGCCACCAGCATCACGTAGGGCGCCTCAATGATCCATTTGCCGCCGCCGGACGGAATGAAGAAACCGAGCACCGCCGAGTACACGCCCATCAGCAGCGCATAGGTGTCATGGGTGGCGATCTGGGTGAAGAACACCGAGATATGGTGGGCCAGGGTCTGGGCATCCGCGCCCTTGACCTGGGTGAGGATGGCGGCGATCGAGCCGTACAGCGGGAACTGGATCAGCACCCCGGTGGTGGTCGGCACGGCGCGGGTCACCGCGTCGAGGAAGCTGCGCGGGCGCCAGTGCAACAAGGCGCCGAGCATGATGAACAGCAGGTTGTAGGTGTTCAACCCGGAGATCGCGGTGATCGCAGGTTTGGTGGCGAACTCCTGGTACAGCCAACCAGCGGCCAGGGCCACCAGCAGCAGGATCAGGATCGGGCTGTATTCCAGCCACTCGCCCGGGCGGGTGCGCTGAGGAGACGGCGGCGCGCTGAAGCTCGGGTCGACGCCGCAGTCCTGGGCGCTGCGGGCGCTGTTCGGCCCCGGGGCGGTGGCGTAGGCCACGACCAGCGAGACGACCACCAGCGCGGCAAGCATCACCCCGGACTGCCAGAGGAAGATGGTCTCGGTGAACGGGATAACCCCGGTGATCGACAGGATCGACGGCGGCAGGCTGGCCGGATTGGCCTGCAGCTGCGCGGCCGACGACGACAGGCCCAGCGCCCACACCGCGCCCAGGCCCAGGTAGGCAGCGGCGCCGGCGGCGCGGTAGTCCATCTTCAGGTCGCTGCGCCGGGCCAGGGCGCGCACCAGCAGGCCGCCGAACACCAGCGACAGGCCCCAGTTGAGCAACGAGGCAAGCATCGAGATCAGCGCCACCCAGCACACCGCCGAGCGGCCGTTCTTCGGCAGCCGCGCCAGGCGGTCGATCAGCCGGGCGGCGGGCGGCGAACTGGCCACCACATAGCCGCCGATGACCACGAAGGCCATCTGCATGGTGAACGGGATCAGGCTCCAGAAGCCGTCACCGAACGCCTTGGCGGTGTCGGTGGGCTTGCCGCCCATGGCCAGGGCGCCGAGGGACACCAGCATCACAGCCAGGGCGGCGAACACCCAGGAGTCGGGGAACCAGCGTTCGGCCCAGTTGGAGCAGCGCAGGGCAAAGCGGGCGGAGCGGCTGTCTTGGATATCAGCGGCCACGATGTTTTCCTTTTTTGGTTTTATTGGTGGATTTTTCAACAGGTATTGCAAAACCCCTGTAGGAGCGGCCTTGTGCCGCGAAAGGGCCGCGCAGCGGCCCCTCGATCTCAGCGCTGATGCCGAAATCGCGGGGCTGCTCTGCAGCCCTTTCGCGGCACAAGGCCGCTCCTACAGGGGGGCGGTGCGGTGCGGGTGATTAGAACGTCATTTCCTTTACATCGTCCGCCACGATCAGCTTGCCGGCGGTCTTCTCGATGATCTCCTCGACGCTCACGCCCGGGGCGGTCTCGCGCAGGATGAAGGCACCGTTTTCGATCTCCAGGTAGGCCAGGTCGGTGAGCACCTTGCGGATGCAGCCGGCACCGGTCAGCGGCAGGCTGCACTTGGGCAGCAGCTTGGATTCGCCATCCTTGGAGGCGTGGGTCATGGTGACGATGATGTTGTCGGCACCGGCCACCAGGTCCATGGCGCCGCCCATGCCCTTGACCAGCTTGCCGGGGATCATCCACGAGGCGATGTTGCCCTGCACATCCACCTCGAAGGCGCCGAGCACGGTGAGGTCGACATGGCCGCCACGGATCATGGCGAAGGATTGCGCCGAATCGAAGATCGACGCGCCACGGCGGGCGGTGACGGTCTGCTTGCCGGCGTTGATCATGTCGGCGTCGATGGTGGCCTCGGTGGGGAACTCGCCCATGCCCAGCAGGCCGTTCTCCGACTGCAGCATCACCTCCATGCCCTCGGGCACGTAGTTGGCCACCAGGGTGGGGATGCCGATGCCGAGGTTGACGTAGTAGCCGTCCTTCAGTTCACGGGCGACGCGTTGCGCCATTTGTTCGCGGATCAATGCCATGGTCAGGATCTCTTTGTTGTTCTTGAGGGCGGCGCTCAGGCCTTGACGGTGCGCTTTTCGATGCGCTTCTCGAAGGTGCCGACGATGACCCGGTCGACATAGATGCCCGGGGTGTGGATCTCGCTGGGCAGCAGCACGCCGGGCTCGACGATCTCCTCGACCTCGACCACGGTGATCTTGCCGGCGGTGGCGGCCAGCGGGTTGAAGTTCTGCGCAGTGTTGCGGTACACCACGTTGCCGTAGTGGTCGGCCTTCCAGCCCTTGACGATGGCAAAGTCGCCGGTGATGGACGCTTCGAGGATGTACTTGCGACCGTTGAACTCGCGCACTTCCTTGCCTTCGGCGACCGGGGTGCCGTAGCCGGTGGCGGTGAAGAAGGCCGGGATACCGGCGCCGCCGGCACGCATCTTCTCGGCCAGGGTGCCTTGCGGGGTGAGTTCCACTTCCAGTTCGCCGCTGAGCAGCTGGCGTTCGAACTCGGCATTTTCGCCGACGTAGGAGGCGACCATCTTGCGGATCTGCCGGTCTTCGAGCAGCACGCCCAGGCCGAAGCCGTCGACGCCGCAGTTGTTCGAGACCACGGTCAGGCCCTTGACGCCGCGGCGCTTGATCTCGGCGATGAGGTTCTCGGGGATGCCGCACAGGCCAAAGCCGCCGGCCAGCACGGTCATGTCGTCGGTCAGGCCCGCCAGGGCCTCTTCATAAGTTGCTACACGCTTGTCCAGTCCGGCCATGCTCAGTCGCCTTTTGTAGTTGTTGGAACCGTACGGTCATCTTCACTGTAGTCGACTGATTTGTTAATTTTGTTTTCGTCATCGATTGATAACTTTTACAAAACAAAGGGCCCGCCCCATGAACGTCAAGCAGCTGCGCGCCTTCGTCACCGTGGCCAAGTACCAGAGCTTCGCCCAGGCCGGCGAGCACCTGCATGTATCGCAACCGGCCCTGAGCCTGACCATCAAGGCGCTGGAGGACAACCTCGGCGGCGCCCTGCTCACCCGCACCACCCGCAGCGTCAGCCTGACCCCCGAGGGCGAAGTGCTGCTGCCCCTGGCCCGGCGCCTGCTGGCCGACTGGGACGACACCGAGGAGATGCTGCGCCAGCGTTTTACCCTGCAGCTGGGGCGGGTCTCGGTGGCGGCCATGCCGGCCTTTGCCGGCAACCTGCTGCCGCAGTCGCTCAAGGTGTTCCGCCAGCGCTACCCCAAGGTCAACGTCACCGTGCACGATGTGATCAACGAGCAGGTGCTGGAACTGGTGCGCCACCGCCGCGTCGAACTGGGCATCGGCTTCGAGCCCGAGAGCAGCGAGGCGCTGCGCTTCCATCCGCTGTACCTGGACCGTTTCGTCGCGGTGGTGCCCGCCGACTCGCCCCTCGCCCGCCAGCCCCAGGTGCGCTGGCCGCAGCTGCTGGCCGAGGATTTCATCGCTCTGCAACGGCCTTCCGCGGTGCGCCTGCTGCTGGAGCAGCACCTGGCCGCCAACCATGGCAAGCTGGCGGTGGCCTTCGAGAGCCACCAGCTGTCGACCATCGGTCGCATGGTCGCCAGCGGCCTGGGCGTCAGCGCGGTGCCGGCGCTGTGCATCGGCCAGATGCAGGAGCTCGGCGCCCGCTGCGTGCCGTTGGTCGAACCGACCGTGGAGCGGCGCATCGGCGTGATCGCCCTGAGCGATCACAAGCTGTCCAAGGCCGCCGAGGCGCTGCTCGATGTATTGCTGACCCATACCCATCCACAGGAGGTGACATGCGTTACGTGAATCTGGCGGGTTCCCGCGTTCCGGCCATCGGCCAGGGCACCTGGTACATGGGCGAGGACCCAGGCCGCAGGGCCGCCGAGGTGGCGGCGCTGCAACAGGGTATCGAACTGGGCCTGGGTCTGATCGACACCGCCGAGATGTACGCCGAGGGCGGTGCCGAGCGCGTGGTCGGCCAGGCCATCGCCGGGCGCCGCGACCAGGTGTTTTTGGTCAGCAAGGTCTATCCGCACAATGCCAGCCGGCGCGGTGTGCCGGCCGCCTGCGAACGCAGCCTCGAGCGCCTGGGCACCGACTGCATCGACCTGTACCTGCTGCACTGGCGCGGCCAGTATCCGCTGGAGGAGACCGTCGAGGCCTTCGAGCGCCTCATCGAGCAGGGCAAGATCCGCCGCTGGGGCGTGTCCAACTTCGACCTCGACGACCTGCGCGAGCTCGACAACCCCGCCTGCGCCACCAACCAGGTGTTGTACAACCCGGCCGAGCGCGGCATCGAGTTCGACCTGCTGCCCTGGAGCCAGCAGCAGGGCCTGCCGACCATGGCCTACTGCCCGCTGGCCCAGGCTGGGCGCCTGCTGCGACATCCCGTGCTGGGCGATATCGCCGCACGCCATGGCGCCACGCCGGCCCAGGTGAGCCTGGCCTGGGTCACGCGCCAGGAGGGCGTGATCGCCATTCCCAAGGCCACCGCCCCGGAACATGTGCGCCTGAACGCGGCGGCGGCAGGGCTGATATTGAGCGAAGCAGACCTGCGGGCCATCGACCAGGCCTTCCCCGCGCCGACCCGCAAGCAGCGCCTGGCAATGGTCTGAACCCCTACAGGGGCCGGCATGATCGATAACAAAGCAAGATCGTTCAAGCCGCCCCCGCGCCGCTCTGTCATGCTGGCCTGCCCTGTCGATTCGTTGTCGTTCCCATGTCCAGCCCACCGCTCGCCCGCAATGCCTTCCTTCACGGTGCCATCGCCATCCTGCCGCTGTCCCTGGCCGTCGCGCCCTGGGGCCTGCTGGCAGGCTCCATGGCCATCGAGGCCAACCTCAGCGCCTGGCAAGGCCAGGGCCTGTCGGCCATCGTCTTCGCCGGCGCCGCGCAGCTGGTGGCCATCGGCATGCTCAAGGGCGGCGCCAACCTGCTGTCGATCCTGCTCACCACCCTGCTGCTGACCTCGCAGCACTTGCTCTACGGGCTGTCCATGCGCCCGGTGATGTCCGGCTTGCCGACCCGCTGGCGCCTGGGCCTGGGCTTTCTGCTCACCGACGAATTCTTCGCCCTGACCAGCCACCACGACCAGCAGCAGTTCAACCGCTGGTACGCCCTGGGCGTCGGCCTGACCTTCTATGTGGCCTGGAACCTGTTCACCCTGGCCGGCATCGTCCTCGGCCAGAACATTCCGCACCTGGACCAGCTGGGCCTGGACTTCTCCATCGTCGCCACCTTCGTCGCGCTGATCGCGCCGCTGGTGCGCAACCTGCCGACCGTGGTGTGCGTGGCGGTGTCGCTGTTCTGCTCGGTGCTGTTCAGCTACTGGCACTGGGAAACTGCCCTGGTGGTGGCAGGCCTGCTTGGCATGGCCGCTGGCTTTATCTGCCAGAAATTCTCCGGAGGCCGCTCATGATCTGGCTGCTGATCGTCGCCATGGGCGCGGTGGTGTTCCTCAACCGCTACGCCTTCCTTGAACCGCGCCTGCCGCTGCGCCTGAGCTCCAATGCACGGCAGTTCCTCGGCTTCGCCGTGCCCGGCATGCTCACCGCGATCTGCGGGCCGATCATCTTCCTGCCCGGCCACCAGCTCGAGCTGAGCCCGCTGAACCCTTACCTGCTTGGTTCGCTGGTGGCGATCGCCCTGGTGCTGTTGACCCGCAGCGTGTTGCTGAGCATGCTGGCGAGCATGCTGATCTTCTTCCTCCTGCGCAGCTGGCTGGCATGACCACGCCCCTGCGCGAACAGGCCCACCTGTGGCAGGCGCCCGCCCTCGGCGACGTCGAGATGCTGCACGCCCGCTACATCCAGCAGCGCTTCGCCCCGCATGTGCACGAAGGCTACGTGTTCACCGTGATCGAATCCGGCGCCCAGCGTTTCTGGCACCGCGGCAGCGAGCACCTGGCGCCGGTGGGCAGCATGGTGCTGATCAATCCCGACGAGCTGCACACCGGTGCCACCGCCCACGAGGCCGGCTGGCGCTACCGTGGCTTCTACCCCGAACACGAGCGGGTCACCGGCGTGCTCGACGAACTGGAGCTGGGCCGCCACGGCCTGCCCCGGTTCAAGGACAGCGTGATCCAGGACCCGGCCCTGGCCGCCGCTTTCAGCCATCTGCACCAGTTGTCCGAGTCCTGCGCCAGCGCCCTGGAGCAACAGACCGCCTGGCGCCAGGCGGTGCTGGCGCTGGTGCAGCGCCACGGCCACTGCGCCGAGCCCGCCGCCCCCGGCAACGAGCCGCTGGCCGTGGCCCGTGCCCGCGAGCTGCTGGAGAGCCGGCTGGTCGAGCCGCCCTCGCTGGAAACCCTGGCGGCGGCGGTGAACCTGTCGCCGTTCCACTTCGCCCGGGTGTTCCGCCAGGCCACCGGCCTGCCGCCCCACGCCTGGCTCAAGCAGCGCCGCCTGGCCCGCGCCCGCGAGCTGTTGCGCAGCGGCCTGCCGGCACTGGAGGTCGCCGTCACCCTGGGCTTCGCCGACCAGAGCCACCTCAGCCGCCAGTTCAAGCAGGCCTATGGGGTTACGCCGGGGGCCTATCGCCAGGCCTGTCTGGGCCTGTAGCTGCGCCCCGGTTCCAGGCGCCTGGCGTGATGCCGGTCATGCCGCGAAAGAACGCAATGAAGGCACTGTCGCTGGCGAAGCCCAGGTCGTCGGCGATGGCGCCCAGCGGCCGCTGCAACGCCAGCTGTTCCATTGCCCGCAACAACCGCCACTGCTGGCGCCATTGCTGATAGGACATGCCGGTATCCCGGCGCAGCAGGCGGCTGATGGTCTTCTCGCTGGCGCCAACCTGCCGCGCCAGTTCACCCAGCGCTGGCGGCAGGCGCTCGAGCCGCTCGACCAGCCCAACCAGGCGGCGATCGCCTGGCAGTGGCAGGAACATCGGCTGGCGCGGCGCCAGGCGCAATTCGCCCAGACACAGCGCCAGCAGGTGCACCTGGTCACCTCGGTCCCAGGCCGTGTCGAACGGCGCCTGGGCAATGCGTTCGAGCAGTTCGCGCAGCAACGGGTTGACGCTGATGATCGTCACGTCGTCGGGCAGCTCCACGTTGAGCACGGCGCTGAAATACAGCGAGCGGTAGTCTACCGTTTCGCGCATGCGCGCCCGATGCTCCAGCCCCGCCGGAATCCACGCAGCCTGGGTCGGTGGCAGCAGGCACAGGCGTCCGGGCGTCTGGATGCGCACGCAGCCCTGGCGGGTGAACAGCACCTGGCCGCGGCCATGGCGGTGGCGCCCCGAGTCGTGGTCGCCCAGAGCCGAGCAGATGCCCAGTACCGGCGCGTCGAAAGCATCGGGGTCGAAGTGGGTGTCGGGGGCTAACCAGGCCATGGCTGTAATTGTCCGATTTCAACGATAGAGCAACGGAATCGCGATAATAGCTCACGGCACAACGTCCCTACCATGAGCGCCCGTTTGTGCTGCAAGGCGTTCACTCCCATGCTTTCCCGTTCCTGGCTGGCCCTGGCCACCGCCCTGCTGATGTTTCCGCAAGTCGCCGAAACCCTCTACAGCCCTGCCCTGGTCTCCTTGGCCGAAGCATTCGCCGTCAGCGCTGCCCAGGCTTCGCTGACCCTGTCGCTGTACTTCGTCGCGTTTGCCGTCGGCGTGCTGGCCTGGGGGCGTGCCTGCGACCTGTGGGGGCGGCGCCCGGCCATGCTTGCCGGCCTGTCGCTCTATACCACCGCAGCACTGGCGGCGCTGCTGGCGGTCGACTTCAGCCAACTGCTGCTGGCGCGGATCGTGGCGGCCTTCGCGGCGGCGGTGGGCTCCGTGGTCACCCAGACCATCCTGCGCGATCGCCACGCCGGCCCTGAACTGGCCCGGGTGTTCTCGTTGATCGGCGTATGCCTGGCGCTCAGCCCGGCGCTCGGGCTGATCAGCGGCGCCTGGCTGGACCGGCTGTTCGGCTATCACGGTGTACTCGCCGGCCAGTTGCTGATGGCCGCGCTGCTGCTCGCCTGGACCTGGCGCGGCCTGCCCGAGACGCGCCCCGCCGCGCAGGCGACGCCCGCGCTCGGCCAGGTGCTGCGACGCCTGCTGCGCGACCGTCGCGTGCTGCTGGCCAGCGCCCTGGTGGCAGTGTTCAACATCAGCGTGTTCAGCTGGTACAGCCTGGCGCCGTTTGTTTTCGAGCGCCTCGGCGCCAGCCCGTGGATGGGCTACTCCGGCGCGGCGCTGGCGCTCGGCTCGCTGCTGGGCGCGCGACTCAATGCACGACTGTTGCAGCGCGGGGTGGCCACGGCGCGCCTGCTGCGCCTGGCGTGCCTGCTCGACCTGCTGGCGGCGCTGGCACTGCTGGGGCTGGGCGACAGCCTGTGGACGGTGCTGGCCATGGCCCTGGTGATGTTCGCCTTCGCCATGGCGATTCCGCTGGTGCTGGGCTCGGCGCTGGTCGACTACGCCGACTGCCGTGGCACGGCGGGCGCGTTGTTCGGCTTGTTCTACTACCTGCAGATTGGCGCGGGACTGCTGCTGGCGGGTGCCTGCCAGGCTATGGGGGCGACGCTGTTTGTCTGTGCGCTGGCGGGCTGGGCACTGGCCATCGGCTACGAGCAGCCTGGCCGGGCGCTGCTACACTCAAGGGGCTGAATGGAGGATCGCGTCATGTCCGAACGAGAAATCACCACGCTCCTGTCGCTGATGAGCCAGCGCCAGGCCTGCCTGAGCAGCGCCTGCAAGGAGATCGCCGACTGGATCGACCGCCAGGGCGATGTGCCCGCCGCCGGGAAGATCCGCGCCAGCCTGAAGGCGCTGGAGGCCGAGGATGCACAGGTGCGCAAGACCCTGACCTCGCTGAACATCGAACGGCCGTTGCCACGTTTTCGTAGCTGACGGGCCGCTGGGGCTGCTTTGCAGCCCGTTCGCGGCACAAGGCCGCTCCTACAGGGGACTGCGATTTCCTCTGTAGGAGCGGCCTTGTGCCGCGAACGGGCGCAAAGCGCCCCCGATCCACGATCAGTGGTTCATATGCATATGGTCATGCCCGCCGCTGGCCTCGGCGTTGAGCGCACGCACCGGCGCCTGCACCTGCAAGGTTTCCTTCGCGCCCTTGGCATCGATGATGGTCAGGGTCAGCGGCACCTGCTCGCCTTCCTTCACCTGCTGGTTCAGGCCCATCAACATCACGTGGTAGCCATTGGGGTCCAGCTTGACGGGCTTGCCCGCCGGCAGCGCGATGGCATCGACCGGCCCCATCTTCATCACATCGCCGTTCATGACCATCTCATGCACCTGCACGTCCTTGGCCACGGGTGAGGCGACGCTCACCAGCTTGCTGTCGCTGCTGGCAGTCAGGGTCATGAAGGCGCCGGTCGATTGCTGGTGCGGTACGCTGGCGCGCACCCAGGCGTCGCTCACGGTGGTCTGGGCGAACGCCGGCAGGGTCATGCCCAGCAGGGCCAGGGCGGCCAGACCGCGTTTGATCGGTTGCATCGACATTCAGCAGATCTCCATCAGGGTGACCAGGTCCTCGGCACATTCCTTGGCGTTCAGGGAATGGCCCAGGCTCAGGCGCAGGGTGCCACGTGTGTCGTAGACGTAGCTGGTGGACGAGTGAGAGACAGTGTAGGTGTCGCCGGCCGGGACCTTTTCGTAGAACACCTTGAATTCCCGGGCCACCTCGGCGATTTCCTCGGGGGTACCGGTCAGGGCAACGATCGACGGGTCGAAGGCCTTGACGTAGGCATCGAGTATCTCGGGGCTGTCGCGCTCCGGATCCAGGGTGATGAACACCGGCTGGAACAGGTCACGGTCACGGCCGCGCAGGATCTTGCGGATCTGCGCCACGCGCGCCATGGCGGTCGGGCAGACGGCCGGGCACTGGGTGAAGCCGAAGAAGATCATCGGCATCGAGCCGTAGAAACTCGACAGGGTGCGCTCGTTGCCTTGAGTGTCCTTGAGCTTGAACTTGCGCCCGAGGATCTCGTTGCTCATGTTCTTGCCGTACTTGAAGTCCAGGCCCCGGGCCGGGTTGCAACCCGCCAGCAGGCCAAGCCCCAGTACGCCCATCCCGGCGACAACCGCGCGCCGGGTCAACAGATCATTCATGGAACCATCCTTTACAGGGAAGGTGCCGACCCCTGGGATGGGCCGGCCAGAAAACCGGGGCATTCTGTCACGCCACCCCTGCACCATCCACCCGATATCCGGCCGACCAGGCTGCAGCCCTTTGTTTACGGGGCGCGACCGGTTGTCGCAGGGGTTGAATCCGTAACACTTTGTTGCTAGGGATCAATGCACAACACCTGAAAACATCGCGGGGCAAGCCCGCTCCCACGCATTGATCCAGGCATGGCCCAGGCGTGGGAGCGGGCTTGCCCCGCGATGGCGTCACCACTGGCGATCAGTAGTACGCGTTTTCCTTCTGGCTGTGGTCGGTCACGTCACGCACGCCCTTGAGCTCCGGAATGCGTTCGAGCAGGGCGCGCTCGATGCCTTCCTTCAGCGTCACGTCGGCCTGGCCGCAGCCCTGGCAGCCGCCGCCGAACTGCAGCACGGCGATGCCGTCGTCGACCACGTCCACCAGGCTCACGGCGCCGCCGTGGCTGGCCAGGCCCGGGTTGATCTCGGTCTGCAGGTAGTAGTTGATACGCTCGTTGATCGGGCTGTCTTCGTTGACCATCGGCACCTTGGCGTTCGGCGCCTTGATGGTCAGCTGGCCGCCCATGCGGTCGGTGGCGTAGTCGACCAGCGCGTCCTCGAGGAACGGCACGCTGACTGCGTCGAGGTAGGCGGTGAAGCTCTTCAGGCCCACCGGCTGGTCGTCGGGTTTCTCCTCGCCAGGCTTGCAGTAGGCGATGCAGGTCTCGGCGTAGGTGGTACCCGGCTGGGTGATGAAGATACGGATGCCGATGCCAGGCGTGTTCTGCTTGGAGAGCAGATCGGCCAGGTAATCATGGGCGGCGTCGGTAATGGTTATAGCGCTCATGGAAGTTCCTCACAGACTTGCCGGCAGTGTACGCCAACCCGGCCCTCGAACAAAGTCCTAGCATTTGACTCGGGATAGCGCCAGCGCAGGCTCCTGGGCGCCACGCCCCGCGAATCCGGCCTTGAGCCGCCCGTATAGGCCACGCTCCAGCCAGTGGTAGCTGAGCCACGACATTAGTCCGATTGACGGCACGCACAAGGCGAACACCAGGTACGGATTCAGGCGCAGGCGTTCGCTGGCGAACAGGCCGCCATACAGCACCAGCACATGCACCAGGTAGACCGAATAGGAGCAATCCCCCAGCGCCTTGAGCACCCGGTTACCCTTGAAGAATGGCTCCAGGGCGATGAACGCCAGCACCACCAGGGCGCTGGGCAGGCCCCAGTGCAGGAGGCGCTGCGAGGCGTCCAGGTGATACAGCGCATACCCCGCCACGCCGAGCAGCCCCAGCGGCAGCCACAAGCCCTGGCGAATCAGCCCGCGGCGGTACAGCACGCCCAGGCCAATGCCCAGCAGGAACTCGTAGACGATGTCGTTGCTGTAGAAGCGGCTGAGCACGCCGAGGCGGCCCAGTACCTCGCTGACCAGCAGCAGCGCCGCCGTCACCAACAGCAGGTGGTGGCGCTGGCGCACCAGGAACGCCAGGCCGAACAACAGGTAGAAGAACATCTCGAAGTTCAGCGTCCAGCCGACATTGAGGGTCGGATACAAGCCGTAGCCGCCCGGATTCTCCGCCGGGATGAACAACAGCGACAGCAGCAGGTGCTGCCATTCGAACACCTGGTGCGGCATCCAGCGGCTGGCGACCAGCATCAGCGCTGCCATCAGCAGGGTGTAGAACCAGTAGGCGGGCACGATGCGCAGGGCGCGGTTGAGCAGGAACTGTGCGGGCGCGATGTCCTTGTCGCGGGTCGAGAGGTAGATCACCAGGCCACTGATGACGAAGAAGATGTCCACCCCCACCGCGCCGCGGTCGGCGAGCAGTTGGCCGATAGGGCCGGTGGCGTTGAAGTCGAAGAAGATCTGCATGAAGTGGTGGCAGACCACCACCCAGGCGGCGAATGCCCGGAGAGCCTGAAGCGAATACAGCATGAAAAACCCTGCGTTGACCGGTGCGTTGAGGCTTCGGCAATCAGGCTATGTCATCGCGGGGGTAGGAGCGGCCTTGTGCCGCGAAAGGGCCGCTGCGCGGCCCCAGCAATCTTTGCAGCGTTGCTGGAGGCCCCTGGGGCTGCTTTGCAGCCCTTTCGCGGCACAAGGCCGCTCCTACCCCGGCGATGGCTGCAGAGCCATTTCAACCGAAACCATCCAGCAGTTCCGACCGCAACAGGCCGGGAAAGTCCCGGCCAACCGATCAGAGGTTCTCGTAGCGGTTCATGTCCAGCACCCCCGCCTCCACCGGCTCGGTCTGCTTGATGTAGCTGTTCAGGTCATGGAAGTAGCGCCAGAACTCGGGATGGCTGCGACGCACGCCCCAGCGCATGACGATGCGCTCGAACTTCGCCGTGTCGTCCCGCGCCGCTTCCATGTCCTCGACGAACTCCGGCACATCGGCCACCGGGATGTTGAAGATGAAGTTGGGGTAGCTGCTGAGCACGCCCGGGACCAGGGTCAGGGTGTCCAGCCCCGGCTGGTAGCGGTAGGCCTCGCCGAGCAGGAACGCCACGTTGCTGTGGGCGCGGTTGCGCAGCAGGCTGTAGACCTGGCGCTGACCGCCCTGCCCTTCGATGCGCAGCATGGTCGCCTCGGGCAGCTGGCCGATCACCTTCAGGCCCGCGGCCGGGCGCGACACCAGGCGGCTCAACGACTGCTCGACGTCGCGAAACTCCTGGGACAGCCCGGGTCGCGAGCAATAGGCGCCCTGGCAGCGGTTGATCGGGTCGGGGGCCACGTTCAGGCTGCCGGTGCGCTGCAGCAACTGCAGGCCGAAGTCACGCTTGGGATCGTGCTTGTCCAGCTTCAGCGCGCTCGGGGTGCTGGTGTCGATGTCCTCGTAGTCCATCCACATCTTCACCTTGCCGCTGTTCTGGTACCAGTTGCCAAGGATCTCGCTACGCTTGCCGGCCGGCATCAGGCGCAGGAAGTTGACCTCGGCGCCATTGCGGATCAGGTCGAAGTACAGGCGCGTCTGCAGCTGGTGCGAGACGTTGCCGAACACGTCGAAGTTCACCGCCAGCTGGTAGTAGGTGCGCTCGAACAGCGGGTAGTCGAACAGCCACATCGTCAGCGGCACATCACCGATCAGGCCCTTGGTCACCGAGGCGCTGTCGAAGTGGCGGAAGATGCTCAGCAACGCGTTGTCGTTGCCGGCCCACAGGGTCGACCAGCTCGGCGCCGGTTGCTCGGCATAGGCCTCGCGACGCAGCGCCTCGTACTCGTTGCGCTTGTCACGGTAGGCGTGCCACAGGCTCAGCACGCTGCCGACGTCGTCGATCTGCCCGGGCATGGCCAGCAGCGGCGTGGCCTCGCCCCGGTACTCGGCATCGGTGATGTACAGGTCGTGGGCCGGCTCCTGGAACAGCGCCCAGAAGTTGTCACGAATCACGTCGGTGGCGATCTGGCCACGGCATACCGGGCCGCGGATGAAGGTGCGGACGAAGTACTCGGCGTTGTCCAGCATGAACTGGTAGCGGGCCACCGCCGGGATCGCCTCGAAGGTCTCGAACGGGTTGGCGCGGTGGCGCGGGCCGTAGCCGGGCAGCGACGAGGCATGCCAGTCGCCGCTGTAGAACAGCTGCTTGACCCGCTTGAGCTTCTGCGGCCCCATCGGGTAGGTGATGTGGGTCTTGTGGACGATCACGCCCTGCACCGGCATCAGCCGGTAGTAGAAATCGGTGCCCGGCGGGTCGTTGGGCCGGCGGGTGGCGATCAGGTCCACCGGCTGGCCACTTGGCGTGCGCGAACGCACCCACTGGAAGAAGTGGCCCGGCTCGCCGCCGACGAAGTGGATGTGGGCGAGGAACAGGTGCTCGTACAGCCAGCGGCCGACCAGTGCCTCGGTCGAACCGGGGCGGTTGAGCAGCTCTTCCCAGTCGGCGATCTGCTTTGCCTCGACCGCGCTGGGCTGGATCGGCGTCTTCTCGACCGGAGCGCCAGCCGCCAGCCAGCGCTGCAGGGTCTGGTACTCCTGGTCGGTCAGGCCGGTGACCGCCAGCGGCATGCCCTCCTTGGGGTGGGCGCCGGCGTAGGCGTCGAACTCGTGGGGCAACGGGCACATGTTGTTGCGGTTGAGCCCCAGGACGATCTCCTCGGGCAGCTTGGCATTGGGCGTGAGCGGGGTCTTGTGGCCCAGCTCGAGCATGCGCGCCATCAGCGCGGCCTGGCTGCCCTGCTTGTCCAGCACCGAGTAGAAGCCCTGCTTGCGCCAGCCGGCTTCGTCACGGGCATCGTAGAACAACCGCGTGGTGGGCACCGCCTGGCTGCGCTCGCCCTGGTAGACCGGCACCTTGGAAGCACCCCGCTCGGCGCCCTCGGCGCTGCCCAGGTTGAGCTGGCAGGCAGCGTCGTTGCAGGCGTGGCAGGCCACGCACTTCTCGGTGAAGATCGGTTGGATATCCCGGGTGTATGAAATCGTCGGGCTCGCTTGGGGGGCCTGCCCGAACGCCGCGCCACTGATGAGCAAGGCGAAGGCGCTGGCAAATATGCGATGCAGCATGTGCCGAAAGTCCTGGTTACTTGAAGCCATCACGATGTGCCTGGCGGGTCCTGAGGTGTTGGGGCGCCGCACCAACATGAAGTAAATTCATGCAAATCGGCGGTACGCCTAAAATCCGTGCAGCTTTGTTATTATTCGGCACCTTCTGATATTCGCCCGACCAGGTAGTTCCTATGTCCGACCGCAGCGCTCGTTACCAAGCACTCCAGAAAGCACTCAAAGAGCGCATCCTGATCCTCGACGGCGGCATGGGTACTATGATCCAGAGTTACCGCCTCGAGGAACACGACTATCGTGGCACGCGCTTCGCCGATTGGCCAAGCGATGTCAAAGGCAACAATGATCTGCTGCTGCTCAGCCGCCCGGATGTCATCGCCGCGATCGAGAAAGCCTACCTGGACGCCGGCGCCGATATCCTCGAGACCAACACCTTCAACGCCACGCAGATTTCCCAGGCCGACTACGGCATGGAAGCGCTGGTGTACGAGCTCAACGTCGAGGGCGCGCGCGTTGCCCGTCAGGTGGCCGACGCCAAGACCCTCGAGACCCCGGACAAGCCGCGCTTCGTCGCCGGCGTGCTCGGCCCGACCAGCCGCACCTGCTCGATCTCCCCCGACGTCAACGACCCAGGCTATCGCAACGTCACCTTCGATGAACTGGTGGAGAACTACATCGAGGCCACCCGTGGCCTGATCGAGGGCGGCGCCGACCTGATCCTGATCGAGACCATCTTTGACACCCTCAATGCCAAGGCGGCGATTTTCGCCGTGCAGCAGGTGTTCGAGGAGGACGACGTCGAACTGCCGATCATGATCTCCGGCACCATCACCGACGCCTCCGGCCGCACCCTGTCGGGCCAGACCACCGAAGCCTTCTGGAACTCGGTACGCCACGCCAAGCCGATCTCCGTCGGCCTGAACTGCGCCCTCGGCGCCAAGGACCTGCGCCCGTACCTGGAAGAGCTGGCGACCAAGGCCGACACCCATGTGTCCGCCCACCCCAACGCCGGCCTGCCCAACGCCTTCGGCGAATACGACGAGACCCCGGCGGAAATGGCCGCGGTGGTCGAGGAGTTCGCCGCCAGCGGCTTCCTCAACATCATCGGCGGTTGCTGCGGCACCACCCCGCCGCACATCCAGGCCATCGCCGAGGCGGTCGCCAAGTACAAGCCGCGTGCGATTCCGGACATCCCCAAGGCCTGCCGCCTGTCGGGCCTGGAACCGTTCACCATCGATCGCCAGTCGCTGTTCGTCAACGTCGGCGAGCGTACCAACATCACCGGCTCCGCCAAGTTCGCCCGGCTGATCCGCGAGGAGAACTACACCGAGGCCCTGGAAGTCGCCCTGCAGCAGGTCGAGGCCGGCGCCCAGGTGATCGACATCAACATGGACGAAGGGATGCTCGACTCCCAGGCCGCCATGGTCCGCTTCCTCAACCTGATCGCCGGCGAGCCGGACATCTCCCGGGTGCCGATCATGATCGACTCCTCCAAGTGGGAGGTGATCGAGGCCGGCCTCAAGTGCATCCAGGGCAAGGGCATCGTCAACTCGATCTCGATGAAGGAAGGCGTCGAGCAGTTCAAGCACCACGCCCGCCTGTGCAAGCGCTACGGCGCCGCCGTGGTGGTGATGGCCTTCGACGAGGTCGGCCAGGCCGACACCGCCGCGCGCAAGCGCGAGATCTGCCAGCGCAGCTACGACATCCTGGTCAACGAGGTGGGCTTCCCGCCGGAAGACATCATTTTCGACCCGAACATCTTCGCCGTCGCCACCGGCATCGAGGAGCACAACAACTACGCGGTAGATTTCATCGAGGCCTGCGCCTACATCCGCGATCACCTGCCGTATGCCCTGAGTTCCGGCGGCGTGTCCAACGTGTCGTTCTCGTTCCGCGGCAACAACCCGGTGCGCGAGGCGATCCACTCGGTGTTCCTCTACCACGCGATCCAGAACGGCCTGACCATGGGTATCGTCAACGCCGGCCAGCTGGAGATCTATGACGAGATCCCGGCGGCATTGCGTGAGAAGGTCGAGGACGTGGTGCTCAACCGCACCCCGCACGGTACCGACGCCCTGCTGGCGATTGCCGACGACTACAAGGGCGGCGGCGCCACCAAGGAAGTCGAGAACGAAGAATGGCGCTCGATGCCGGTGGACAAGCGCCTCGAGCATGCGCTGGTCAAGGGCATCACCGCCTACATCGTCGAAGACACCGAAGAATGCCGCCAGCAGTCGGCGCGCCCCATCGAAGTCATCGAAGGCCCGCTGATGAGCGGCATGAACGTGGTCGGTGACCTGTTCGGCGCCGGCAAGATGTTCCTGCCGCAGGTGGTGAAGTCCGCCCGCGTGATGAAACAGGCCGTGGCCCACCTCATTCCGTTCATCGAGGAAGAGAAAGGCGACAAACCGGAGGCCAAGGGCAAGATCCTCATGGCCACGGTCAAGGGCGACGTGCACGACATCGGCAAGAACATCGTCGGTGTGGTGCTCGGTTGCAACGGCTACGATATCGTCGACATGGGCGTGATGGTCCCGGCCGAGAAGATCCTGCAGACCGCCCGCGAGCAGAAGTGCGACATCATCGGCCTGTCCGGCCTGATCACCCCGTCGCTGGACGAAATGGTCCACGTCGCCCGCGAGATGCAGCGCCAGGACTTCCACCTGCCGCTGATGATCGGTGGCGCCACCACCTCGAAAGCCCACACCGCGGTGAAGATCGAGCCCAAGTATTCCAATGACGCCGTGGTCTATGTCACCGACGCCTCGCGCGCGGTGGGCGTGGCCACCCAGCTGCTGTCCAAGGAGCTCAAGAGCGGCTTCGTCGAGAAGACCCGCCAGGAATACGTCGAGGTGCGCGAGCGCACCGCCAACCGCAGCGCCCGCACCGAACGCCTGAGCTACGCCCAGGCCATCGCCGCCAAGCCGCAGTACGACTGGGCCGGCTACCAGGCCGCGGTGCCCTCCTTCACCGGCGTCAAGGTGCTGGAAGACATCGACCTGCGCACCCTGGCCGAGTACATCGACTGGACGCCGTTCTTCATCTCCTGGGACCTGGCCGGCAAGTTCCCGCGCATCCTCACCGACGAAGTGGTCGGCGAGGCTGCCACGGCGCTGTACAAGGACGCCCGCGAAATGCTCGACAAGCTGATCGACGAGAAGCTGATCAGCGCCCGCGCGGTGTTCGGTTTCTGGCCGGCCAACCAGGTCGAACACGACGACATCGAGGTGTATGGCGGCAACGGTGACACCCTGGCCACCCTCCACCACCTGCGCCAGCAGACTATCAAGCCCGACGGCAAGCCGAACTGGTCGCTGGCCGACTTCGTCGCGCCGAAGGACAGCGGCGTGACCGACTATGTCGGCGGTTTCATCACCACCGCCGGCATCGGCGCCGAGGAAGTGGCCAAGGCCTACCAGGACAAGGGCGACGACTACAGCTCGATCATGGTCAAGGCCCTGGCCGACCGCCTGGCCGAGGCCTGCGCCGAGTGGCTGCACGAGCAGGTGCGCAAGGAGCACTGGGGTTACGCCAAGGACGAGCACCTGGACAACGAGGCGCTGATCAAGGAGCAGTACAGCGGTATCCGCCCGGCCCCCGGCTACCCGGCCTGCCCGGACCACACCGAGAAGGAAACCCTGTTCCGCCTGCTCGATGGCACCGCCATCGGCGAGACCGGCCCGAGCGGCGTGTTCCTCACCGAACACTTCGCCATGTTCCCGGCGGCGGCAGTCAGCGGCTGGTACTTCGCCCACCCGCAGGCGCAGTACTTCGCCGTGGGCAAGGTGGACAAGGACCAGATCGAGCGATACAGCGCGCGCAAGGGCCAGGATGTCAGCGTCAGCGAACGCTGGTTGGCGCCGAACCTGGGCTACGAGGGCTGACCAGCCCTGCGCTGCCCCCTCTGTGTAGGAGCGGCCTTGCGCCGCGAAAGGGCTGCGTAGCAGCCCCAGGATCTCAGTGTTGATGCAACGATCGCTGGGGCCGCTCTGCGGCCCTTTCGCGGCGCAAGGCCGCTCCTACAGGGAAATGTAAGTCAGCTTTTCCTTCCCCGACACATGCACAAGGACCCCCGCATGTCCCGCAGAATCCTGGTGATCGGCGCCTACGGCAACTTCGGCCGGATCATCTGCCGCCACCTGCAGCATATGCCCGCCGTGCAACTGGTGATCGCCGGCCGTAACGCCAACAGCCTCGCCCAACTGGCCACCCAGCTGAGCGGCAGCGAAAGCTGGTGCGGCGACGCCATGGCCCCCGGCTTCGCCGAGGCACTGCGCACGCTGCGCATCGACTGGGTGATCCATACCGGCGGCCCCTTCCAGGGCCAGCCCTACAGCGTGGCCGAAGCCTGCATCGAGGCCGGCGCCAGCTATTGCGACCTCTCCGACTGCCGGGTGTTCGTCAACGGCATCGAGCGCCTGGACGCCCGCGCCCGCCAGGCCAATGTCGCGTTGCTCAGCGGCTGCAGTTCGGTGCCCAGCCTGTCGTCGGCGATCCTCGATGAGCAGCGCCATCACTTCAGCCGCATAGACCGTATCGAGCACGGCATTTCCTCCTCGGCGAAGATGCCCGGCCTGTCCACCATCGAGGGCGTGCTGGCCTACGCCGGCCGGCCGATCCGCCAGTGGCGCGACGGACGCCCGCACACCGTCGACGGCTGGCTCGGCCTGCAGTTGCGCCACCTGCCCGGCCTGGGCTGGCGCCTGCTGAACAACGTCGATGTGCCGGACATGGACATCTTCGCCGAGCGCTACGGCGCCCGGGACCTGGCGTTCAAGGCCGGCTCCGGGCTCATGGCCGGTGGCCTGGCCAATGCCGCGCTGGCATTGCTGGTCAAGTACGGCCTGGTGCGCGATCCGCTGCCCTGGGCGCGGCGTCTGCATCGCCTGGGCGGCCATTTCGAGCGCTTTGGCGATGGCATGAGTGCGATGTACCTCGATGTCCGCGGCCTGGACATGCAGGGCCAGCCACTGCGCCTGCAGGCCCAGGTCAGCGCCCGCGACGACAAGGGCCCGGAAATTCCCAGCTGCGCGGCGGTGGCGCTGATGGCCAGGGTCATCGAGGGCTACACCCCAGCCCCGGGCGCCCGCCCCTGCGTCGGCGAGATCAGTGTCGAGCAGTACCTGGCGGCCATCGGCGAACCGGACAAGGTGCGCTACAGCGTCAGCTTCCAGCACGGGCGAGGCTGAGATGAGCTACCTGCTGCTCAAGTACCTGCATGTGATCGCTGCCGTATTCCTGTTCGGTTTCGGCATGGGCTCGTACCTGTACCTGATCGCCGCGAACCGCAGCCGCGATCCACGGGTGATCGCCGCCGTGGCCAGGATGGTGGTGCGCTTCGATGCCTGGATCACCACACCCGCCGGCGTCCTGCAACTGCTGACCGGCTACGCCATGGTCAGCATGACCGGCATGCCGTGGTCCACGGGCTGGCTGCGTGGCGCACTGCTGATCTTTTTCACGGTGGGCGCCCTGTGGCTGCCGGTGCTGCTGTTGCAGACGCGCATGCAGCGCCTCGCGGCCCAGGCGGTCGAGCATGGCACCGCGCTGGGTGAGGACTATCAGCGGCTGTACCGCCCCTGGCTGTGGATGGGGGTGGCGGGGTTTGCCGGTATGTTCCTGATCGTGCTGGTGATGATCACCAAGCAGGCACCGTGGCAATGGCTCTGACCCAGGGAAGAAAAAAATTCTAAATACATAGCGAAAAAGAATAGAATTTTTTTCGAAAATCGCCCTGGAACGGGAAAAAGAAAAAACATTCATATCGGCAGTTGCCTAGGATGATGTCCATGGATGCCGACAGGCGGTGTCCACGCACGGACCCGCCCGCGATCATGCCCAGCACCCCGCTCTACTTCGATTACGCCGCCACCACTCCGGTCGATGACCGGGTCATTGCCGCCATGCTCACCTGCCTGGGACGCGAGGCGAACTTCGGCAACCCCGCCTCCAGTGGCCACGCCCACGGCCAGGCGGCCCGCGAGGCCGTCGAACAGGCCCGCCAGCAGGTGGCCATGCAGGTGGGCGCACTGCCCGACGATCTGGTCTGGACCTCCGGCGCCACCGAATCCAACAACCTGGCGCTCAAGGGCGTCGCCCAGGGCTTCGCGCAGCCGGGGCACCTGCTGACCAGCCAGCTCGAACACAAGGCCATCCTCGACACCGCCGCCGAACTGGAGCGCCAGGGCTGGACAGTGACCCGCCTGGCGCCCGACGCCCATGGCCTGATCCAGGCCGAAGTCGTGCAGGCCGCCTTGCGCCCGGACACGCGCCTGGTGTCGCTGATGGCGGTGAACAATGAACTGGGCACGGTGACTGACTTCGCCCGTATCGGCCAGCTGGTCCGCGAGCATGGCGCGCTGCTGCATGTGGACGCGGCCCAGGCCGTGGGCAAGGTCCGCATCGACCTGGCGCACCAGGCCGTCGACCTGATGTCGTTCTCGGCGCACAAGGTCTACGGCCCCAAGGGCATCGGCGCCCTCTACGTCGGCCCTCACGCTCGCCCGGTCATGCGTGCGCAGATGCACGGTGGCGGCCATGAACGCGGCCTGCGTTCCGGCACCCTGGCCACCCACCAGATCGTCGGCATGGGCAGCGCCTTCGACTTGGCCGGCCAGCCCGGCGAGACGGAGTACCAGCGCCTGGAACAGCTCGCCCGGCGCCTGCGCGACGGCCTGCTGGCCTTGCCCGGAGTGACGCTCAATGGCTGCGCGATGCAGCGTATTCCCCACACCCTCAACCTGCGCATCGACGCCAAGGGTTTCAACAGCCTGGCCCTGGCCGGCGAGCTGGCGCTGTCCACCACCTCGGCCTGCAACTCGGCGAGCAACGCGGCGTCCCATGTGCTGCTGGCTCTTGGCCTCGACGAGCACCAGGCGCGCAACAGCGTGCGTCTGAGCCTCGGGCGCTACACCAGCGAAGCGGACGTGGACACGGCGCTGGCGGTATTCGGCCGGGTTGTCGGAGCAGCAGCGGTGGCACTCTGGTAAGACACGCTGCAATCCCTGCAGGTCAAAATGGTGCCGGTGATACAGCCGGTTCTCCACGTGGACCGCAGGGTCACAACCTTCTTCTGTACCTTGAAGCAATAGCGCGCCAACAACGATCGCACTTTTTCGCCGAGCAGCGGTCTACTCCCTCTTTTGCCAACCGCATTCGACTGCCAAGGCCCGCCTTTTTACACTGCACATGGCCGGGCCAAAAGCCTTGCCGTTGTGTAGGATGGGCAGCGCAGATCCAGACGCTGCCAGTTACAGGGAGATCCACATGCGCGTCCCATCCGTTGCCTGCCTCGTCGGCCTGACGCTGGGCCTGCTCGCTGCTACCAGCGCCCAGGCCTTCACCGGTGAAGAGGCGCAACTGATCGATACGATCAACGTCTACCGCAGTCAGGCCCAGCGCTGTGGTGGCGAAGCCTCGCTGGAATTGCCGCCGCTCAACAGCGACACCCGCCTGGCGCTGTCGCCCGAAGGCACCCGCGACCTGCAGCAGGCCATGACCCGCGCCGCCTACCCGATGGTCAACGTCCAGGCCATCAGCCTGTCCGGCCCACGGAACGCCCAGGCAGCGATGAAGGCCATCGAGGAGAGCTTCTGCCAGGTGGTGCTCGACCCGCAGTTCGTCGACATCGGCGTCAGCCAGGAGGGCCGCGACTGGCGCATTGTCCTGGCCCGGCCGCTGCTCAGCGCTCGCCTGGGTGACTGGCAGGCCGAAGGGAAGAAGCTGCTGCAGGAGATCAACGCCGCGCGCAACCTGCCCCGCCAGTGCGGCGGCCAGCCCTACCCCGCCGCCCCGGCGCTGGCCTGGAGCACCACCCTGGCGGGCGTCGCCGCCAACCACACCCGGGCCATGGCCAACCAGAACTTCTTCGACCATCTCGACCGCGAGGGCCGCACCCCAGGTGATCGGGCGGAGCTGGCCGGCTACCTGTACCGGCAGATCGGCGAGAACATCGCCGCCGGGCGCGACACCGCGCGCAAGGTGGTCGACGGCTGGCTGGCCAGCCCAGGGCACTGCGCCACGCTGATGAACCCGGACTTCCGCGAGCTGGGGGCGGCGTATGCGGTGGACCCGAAGAGCGATGCCGGGATCTACTGGACGGGGTTGTTCGGTGCGCCGCAGTAAACCCTGCCAGGCACCGTCCCTGTAGGAGCGGCCTTGTGCCGCGAAAGGGCCGCAAAGCGGCCCCGACAATTTCAGCGTTTCACCGAGACAGGGGCTGCTGCGCAGCCCTTTCGCGGCACAAGGCCGCTCCTACAGGGACGGCGCATGGCCCGAGTTGCGCAACGCCAGCGCCGTGCAACCAAACCGCCGCCGTACCCACTTGCCCAGGTAGCTGGCATCTGCCATCCCCACCTCATCGGCGATCTGTGCCAGGCTGTGGCTGGAGTTGAGCAAGCGCCAGCGCGCCTGCTGCAGGCGCAGTTCCTGCCACCAGGCCTTGGCGCTCATGCCATGGCAGGCCTGGAACTGGCGGTCGAGCTGGCGCCGGCTGATGCCCAGCTCTGCCGCCAACGCCTCCACTGGCATCTGCGTCGCCAGGTGGTGGCGCATCAGCGCCGTGGCCCGCCGCACCTGGCGCCCCTGCCCGGCACCGGCCTCCAGCGAACGCAAGGCATGGAGGCTATCGCGGCTCTCGTCCACCAGCATGTCGGCCAGGCCCTTGAGCGCCCGGGTGCGACCACTGGCGCGGGCAATCAATTCCACCGCCAGGTCGATGGCTGCCGTGCCGCCGGCACAGGTGATGCGGCCACCGTCGAAGCAGAACAGCTGCCCGGTCAGCAGGCGCACGCGGGGAAAGGCCAGGCGAAACTCCGCCTCATGGCGCCAGTGCACCACTACCTGGTGACCCTCCAGCAGGCCACAGGCGGCCAGCAGGAAAGCCGCGTTGTCAACGCACACCAGCTTCACCCCGGCCTTGGTCGCCTGCTTCAAAAGAGCCCTGTAGCGCGGCGCCAAAGCCGCCGTGGCACTGGCGTTGCGCCCGCCGAACAGCACCAGGTGGTCGTAGTCGCCCCAGCGGATGTCCGCAGGCGCCGCCTCGACCTGAACACTCGCCGCGCTGCTTGAAACCACGGGCTCCCGGTCCAGCCCGAGCACGGTCCAGCGGCAATAGCGCTGGCGGCTGTAGTCCTCGTCGTCGGCGGAAAAGCGCAGCTTGTCGAGGAACGCGCCGAACGGCAGCAGGGCGAACTCCGGTAACGGCAGGATCAGCAGGCGCAGGTCGGGTGTCATTGAGGTATGTCCAGATATAACCATTCAATGGCCAGATACTACCCTGTATTCCCACTGCCCTGCCCTACACTGACGCCCTGCACATAAACAAGGCTCCCCCATGGCACTCGACACCTGGCTCATCTACCTGCTCGCCAGCATCGGCCTGTCGCTGACCCCAGGTCCGAACAGCCTGCTGGCCCTGACCCATGGCGCGCTGTACGGCGCCCGCCGCACGCTGTTCACCATCCTCGGCGGGGTGCTGGGCTTCAGTCTCCTGATCGCCCTGACCATGTTCGGCCTGAGCGCCCTGTTGCAGGCCTCGGCCTCGGTGCTGACGGTGCTCAAGTGGGTCGGCGGGGCCTACCTGGTCTGGCTGGGGATCCAGCTGTGGCGCACCCCGGCGCTGCACCTGGAGCAACCACGCGGCAGCGTGGCGCTGGGCAATGCCGGGCTGTTCCGCCAGGGCTGCCTGTCGGCGCTGGCCAACCCCAAGGTGCTGCTGTTCTATGGCGCGTTCCTGCCCCAGTTCATCGATCCGCAGCGCGGCCTGCTGGTGCAGTTCGTGGTGATGGCGGCGACCTTCGCCAGTGTCGAATGCCTGGTGGAGTACCTGCTGGCCCGCCTGGCGTTTCGCATCCGCCCGTGGCTGGCCAAGGGCGGACGTGGGTTCAACCGCTGCTGCGGGAGCCTGTTCGCGCTGATCGGCGTGGCCCTGCCGCTGGGACGATAGAAGCCCCAGGGATCAACGCCGGGAAACGACCAGGAACACCACCAGCGCCAGCGCCGGCAATCCCGCGCCCAGCAACGCCACGCCGCTCCAGCCATACTGCGCATACACCCCACTGGCCAGCGCCGAGCCCAGCGCCCCGCCGAGGAAGATGCTGGTCATGTACAAGGCATTGAGCCGGCCACGGCTGGCCGGATCCAGCGCATACACCTCACGCTGGCCGATGACCATGTTCATCTGCACGGCGAAATCCAGCAGTACCCCGGTCAACCCCAGGCCGATCACGCTGGCGCCCGGCGCGCTCAGGCCCAGCAGCAACGCCAGCGGCGCCAGGGCCATCGCCAGCAGCGAAGCGCGTCGCGCATGGCCGGCATCGGCCAGCCGACCGGCCAGCGGCGCCGCCACCGCGCCCACCGCCCCGACCAGGGCAAACAGCGCGATCTGGCTCTGCGACAGGCCGTGCTCGCCGGCCAGCGCCAGTGGCACCGCCGTCCAGTACAGGCTGAACGCCGCGAACATCAGTGCCTGGAACAGTGCCCGCTGGCGCAACACCGGATAACGGCGCAGCAGCACCAGCAACGAGGCCATCAGCCCGGCATAGCTGGCCGTGTGCTCAGGCACCCGGCGCGGCAAGGTCAACGCCAGCAGCAGGATGATCGCCACCATCACCCCGGCGGCACCGACAAACACCGCGCGCCAGCCGAAGTGATCCGCCACCAGGCTCGCCAGCGGCCGTGCCAGCAGGATGCCCAGCAGCAACCCGCCCATGATGTTGCCGACCACCCGGCCACGCTCGCGCTCCGCCGCCAGGTGCGCCGCCAGCGGTATCAGCATCTGCACCGCCACCGAACTGAAGCCGATCAGCAGCGCGTACAGCAGGAACACCTCGCCCTGCCCATGACCGCTGGTGCCGGCCAGCAACAAGCTGCCGGTGGCCAGCACCGCCGTGGCGATCATCAGCCGGCGGTTCTCCAGCAGGTCGGCCAGCGGCACCAGGAACAACAGGCCCAGGGCGTAGCCGATCTGGGTCAGGGACACGATCAGGCTGGCCCGTTCGGCGGGCAGCCCCAGGTCCGGCGCGATCAGGCCGACGATGGGCTGGGCGTAGTAGATGTTGGCGACGATGGCGCCGCAGCAGAACGCCAGTAGCGTCACCAGGGTGCGGCTCAGGCCTGGGGCCGACGCCTGGGCGACGGCGAGGGAGGGATTCATTCGAGGGTACCTCGGCTTGCGAAAGGATGTGCGCGAAGGGTGACGGACAACCGCCCCGGCGAGAATCCATCGCCCGCGCAACGGGCCTTTGCGTGGCGCGCAACACCTCAGCCGGCCAGCAGCCCCTCGCAGAAGGCGACGAACGCCATGACCCGGCGCGAGCCTCGGTGGTTGGGCAGGTACAGAGCGTTGATGCTGGCGCTGGCCGCCCCCGGACTCACCGTCCAGTCGGCGAACAACCTTTGCAGGCGCCCGGCTTCGACATCCTCGCGCACCAGCCAGTCGGCCAGCAGCGCCACGCCGCTACCGGCAATGGCCGCCTCGCGCAGCAGGTCGGCGTTGGCGCTGCGCAACGGGCCGCTGACGTCCAGTTCCAGGCGCTGCTCGCCCAGGCTCAGCCGCCAGGGCCGTGCCGACTGGCCGTAGCGAAAGCGCAGGCAGGCGCACGCGGCCAGTTGCTGCGGTTCGGTAAGCACTGGCTGCTGGCTCAGGTATGCCGGGCTGGCCACCAGCCAGCGCTCGAAACGCCCCAGCGGGCGACACACCAGTTCGTCGCTGGGCGCCGGCTCGCCGAGGCGGATGCTCAGGTCGTAGCGACCATCGAGCAGGTCGTCGAAGCGGTCGCTCAGGTCGATGTCCAGTTCCAGTGCCGGGTGGCGGGCGAGGAACGCGCCCAGGTGCGGAGCGATGACCCGGCGACCGAATTCCACCGGCAGGCACAGGCGCAACACGCCGACCGGTTCCTCGCCGCGGTCGGCGACGCTGGCGTCGGCCTCGGCCAGGGCCTCGAGGATCTCGCGGGCCCGCTGGTAGTAGCTGGCGCCGGCTTCGGTCAGGCTGACCTGGCGGGTCGAGCGGTTGAGCAGGCTGGCCCCCAGCTCCAGTTCCAAGGCGTCGACCTGGCGGGTCACCGAGGAGGTCGCCACCCCCAGCCTGCGCGCAGCGGCGGAAAAGCCGCCGACCTCGGCGGTGGCCATGAACACCTTGAGCGCCAGCAGCTTGTCCATCGTCAATCTTCCATGGGGCAAAGGCCGAAACCTTCCTACAATCACCGGCTGGAATCAACCATGCGCGAGGCGCCCATGCCCGACAACCTGTTTACCGCCCTGCCCCCGCTCGCGCCCGACGCCGACGAGCAGTTCACCGACCTGCTCCGGCGCCCGGGTCTGCGCATCGAGCGCATCGTCTCCAGCGGCCAGGCCAGCCCGCCAGGGTTCTGGTACGACCAGACCGAGGGCGAATGGGTGGTCGTGCTCAGTGGCAGCGCCGGGCTGCGCCTGGAGCATGAGCCGCGCACCCGCGTGCTGCGCCCCGGCGACCATCTGGACATCCCGCCCGGTTGCCGCCACCGCGTGGAGTGGACCGAACCCGGCGTGGCCACGGTATGGCTGGCGGTGTTCTATCAGGGCTGAGCCAAGGTCGCTGCGGCAGGCATCGCCTGCAGGCGATAGAACCGCCACGGCAGCAGCACCGCCGCCACGGCCAGGCCACAGGCGAACCCGACCCACACTCCCACCGCGCCCAGCGCGGAGTGGAAGGCCAGCCAGTAGCTCAGCGGCAACGCCAGCAACCAGTAGCTGATCATGGTCACGCCCACCGGCCAGCGGTAGTCCTGCAGGCCGCGCAAGGCGCCCAGCGCGGTGGACTGCAAGCCATCGGCCACCTGCATGGCCGCGACCACCACGAACATCGGCACGGCGATGGCGATCACCTGCGGGTCGTCGCTCATGGCCTCGGCGATGGAGCGGCCGAACAACGCCAACAGCACGGTGGCCACCAGCATCCAGGCGCTCACGCTGGCAAAGGTGGCGCTGCCGATGGCACGGATGCGCGCCGTCTCGCCGCGGCCCTGGGCCTGGCTGATGCGGATGCTCACCGCCGCGGCCATGCCCAGCGGCAGCATGTACAGCAACGCGCCGATCGATTGCACCACCTGGTTGGCCGCCAGTGCGGCATTGCCCAGCCAGCCCAGCATCCAGGCGGCGATCACCACCGCGCCGGCTTCGGCGAGATAACCCAGGCCCAGCGGCCAGCCTTCGCCCAGCAGCGTGCGCCAGCTCAGTCGCGCCCCCTGCGGCGCCTGACGGTAGCGGGCCAGCGATGGCGCCAGGCGCCAATAAGCCAGGGCCAGCAACACCGCCAGCGATTCGGCGATCACCCCGGCGATACCCGCGCCCAGCAGGCCCAGCGTCGGCAGGCCGAAATGGCCGTGGATCAACCCGTAGCTCAGCGGAATGTTGAACAGCACCGCGCTCATCACCAGCAGCACGCCCACCCAGGGCCGGCCGATGGCTTCCAGCACATCCTTGAACACCACCGCCAGGCAGTACGGGATCAGGAACACCGCCATGGCCTGCCAGTACGGCGTCAGCAGCGCCACGTCGGGCAGCGGCACGCCCAGCCATTGCACCAATGGCAGGCAGGCCAGCATCGCCAGGCAGCCGAGGATGCCCACCAGCAGGCCATAGCCCAGCCCGGCGCGCAGGGTGCGCGCCACGGTGCCGGGGTCGTCGGCGCCGAAGGCATGGCCGACGCGCACGCTGAGGGTGGCAAGCATGCCGTAGAGCCCGGCATGGAAGATCAGCCCGGCGCTGCTGGTCAGCGCGACACAGGCCAGCACCACGGTGCCCAGCGAGGCCAGCAGCACGGTATCGGTCAGGCTGATCAGCTCGGCCGCCGACAGGCCCAGCACCAGCGGCAGCGCCAGGCGCAACAGACCGGGCAGCTCACCCAGCCAGGTAATGTTCTTGCGTGAAACAAGGGCAGTCACGGTAGTAACCTCCAATTGACATACGCCGCGTATGCTAATGCCATTTATTGACATACGCAACGTATGCTAATTTGCAGTCATCGCTTTTTTACCCGGAGCCCTCCATGCCCACCCCTCGCCGCAGCCGCGCCGCCATGAGCGCGGATACCATCGAACGGCTGATCGCCGTCGCCCGCCGCCAGTTCGCCGCAAAGGGCTTTGCCGCCGTGGTGATGGACGAACTGTGCGCCGAAGCCGACCTCACCCGGGGCGCCCTGCACCACCATTTCGGCGGCAAGGCCGGGCTGTTCACCGCCGTGGTGGAGCACCTGCTCGAGGAGATCAACCAGGCGCTCGACGCCCGCTACGCCACCCACGACGACCCATGGGACGGCTATATCGACACCTGCCTGTACTACTACGACCTGCTGCACGAGCCGGCCCTGCGGCGCATCCTGCTGCAGGACGCCCCCGGGGTACTCGGCCCGCGCCTGCGCGAACTGGAGGAAGCCAGCTACATCGGGCCCATGGCCCAGGGGCTGGTGGAGTTGCAGCAGGCCGGCAGGCTGCGCGCCTTCGACGCCGTGGCCATGGCGCACCTGATCAACGGCGCGATGGGCGACAGCGGCATGTGGGTGATCGCCCAGGACGATCCGCAGGCGGCGGCGGAACGGGTGAAGGGGGCGTTGCGCTGTTTGATGGAGGGGTTGCAGGTCTGAATGGCTACGCCCACCTGTAGGAGCGGCCTCGTGCCGCGAAAGGGCTGCGCAGCGGCCCCAGGATTTCAGGACTGAGCAAAGATCGCCGGGGCCGCTTTGCGGCCCTTTCGCGGCACAAGGCCGCTCCTACACGGGAGGATTACGGCCTATAGAAATTTTGCTCACCGCAAAATGTACTAACTTGTTAATTAGCTTGCTAAGGGCTTAAACTTCTCGCATTCCACCTGCGAGATCCCTGGCATGAAAGACTCACCCCGCGCCTCCGGCGCCTCAACCTTCATCCTGGTCGGCCTGGGCGTGGTCATCGCCCTGCTCGGCCTGCTCCTGGCTGCCGGCGGCGTCAAGCTGGCCGGCCTGGGCGGTTCCTGGTACTTCCTGGTCGGCGGCCTGGCCATGGCCATTGCCGGCCTGCTCATCGCCCGCCGCAAACCGGCCGGCGCCTGGCTGTACGCGGTGTTTGTCGCTGGCACCGCCGTCTGGGCCGTGGCCGACGCCGGGCTGGTGTTCTGGCCGCTGTTCTCGCGGCTGTTCATGTTCGCCGCCATCGGCCTGGTGGTGGCGCTGCTCTACCCGCAACTGGTCCAACGCCCGGCGCGTGGCGCCTATGGCGTCGCCGGCCTGCTGGGCGTGGCGCTGACGATCGCCGCCGGCAACATGTTCGTCGCCCACCCCAGCGTCGCTCCTACCAGCAAGGGCCCGGGCCTGACGCCAGTGGAACCCGGCCAGCAACAGAAGGACTGGGCCCACTACGGCAACACCGAGGGCGGCAGCCGCTTCGCCGCGCTGGACCAGATCAACCGTGGCAACGTCGACCAGCTCAAGGTGGCCTGGACCTACCACACCGGTGACGTCGCCCTCAGCGACGGCAACGGCGCCGAAGACCAGCTCACGCCGCTGCAGGTGGGCGACAAGGTGTTCATCTGCACCCCGCACAACAACCTGATCGCCCTCGACGCCGACACCGGCAAGGAGCTGTGGAAGAACGCCATCAACGCCCAGTCCAAGGTCTGGCAGCGCTGCCGCGGCCTGGCCTACTTCGACGCCAGCGCGCCGATCGCCCAGCCGACCCGGCCCGACAGCACGCCGGTCAGCGTGAGCAGCGTGCCGGCCGGCGCCAACTGCCAGCGCCGCCTGCTGACCAACACCATCGATGCCCGCCTGATCGCAGTCGATGCCGACACCGGCGCGTTCTGCGAAGGCTTCGGCGACAACGGCCAGGTCGACCTCAAGGCCGGCCTGGGCAACGTGCCGGACTCGTACTACCAGCTGTCCTCGGCGCCGTTGATGGCCGGTACCACCGTGGTGGTCGGCGGCCGCGTCGCCGACAACGTCCAGACCGACATGCCCGGCGGCGTGATCCGTGGCTTCGATGTGATCACCGGCGCCCAGCGCTGGGCCTTCGACCCGGGCAACCCGCAGGACCGCGACGCCCCGCAAGGCGACCGGACCTACGTGCGCAGCACGCCCAACAGCTGGGCGCCGATGTCGTACGACCCGGCGATGAACACCCTGTTCCTGCCGATGGGCTCCTCGTCCACCGACATCTACGGCGTCGAACGCAACAAGCTTGATCACACCTACGGCGCCTCGGTGCTGGCCCTGGACGCCACCACCGGCAACGAAAAGTGGGTGTACCAGACCGTGCACAACGATCTCTGGGACTTCGACCTGCCGATGCAGCCGAGCCTGATCGACTTCACCAAGGATGACGGCAGCACCGTGCCCGCCGTGGTGATCGGCACCAAGGCCGGGCAGATCTACGTGCTCGATCGCGCCACCGGCAAGCCGCTGACCCAGGTCGACGAAGTACCGGTAAAACCGGGCAACATCCCCAACGAGCCGTATTCGCCGACCCAGCCGAAGTCGGTGGGCATGCCGCAGATCGGCGCGCAGACCCTGACCGAGTCGGACATGTGGGGCGCCACCCCGTACGACCAGCTGCTGTGCCGCATCGACTTCAAGAAGATGCGCTATGACGGCCTGTACACCGCGCCGGGCACCGACCTGTCGCTGAGCTTCCCGGGTTCGCTGGGCGGCATGAACTGGGGCAGCCTCTCCACCGACCCGGTGCATGGCTTCATCTTCGTCAATGACATGCGCCTGGGCCTGTGGATCCAGATGATCCCTTCGCAGAACACGGGTGCGGCAGCGGGCGGCGGCGAGGCGCTGAACACCGGCATGGGCGCGGTGCCGCTCAAGGGCACACCGTATGCGGTGAACAAGAACCGCTTCCTGTCGGTGGCCGGTATCCCGTGCCAGGCGCCGCCATTCGGCACCCTCACCGCCATCGACATGAAGACCCGGCAGATCGCCTGGCAGGTACCGGTCGGCACTGTCGAGGACACCGGCCCCCTGGGCATCCGCATGCACCTGCCGATCAAGATCGGCCTGCCGACCCTGGGCGGCACCCTGTCCACCCAGGGCGGCCTGGTGTTCATCGCCGGCACCCAGGACTTCTACCTGCGCGCCTACGACAGCGGCAACGGCAACGAGATCTGGAAGGCCCGCCTGCCGGTCGGCAGCCAGGGCGGCCCGATGACCTATGTGTCGCCGAAAACCGGCAAGCAGTACGTGGTGGTCACCGCCGGCGGCGCGCGCCAGTCGACCGATCGTGGCGACTACGTGATGGCATACGCCCTGCCGTAAATCGCCGGCCTCATCGCGGGGCAAGTCGCATCGGCGCACCGCCGCTCCCACGCTGCCGATGGTGCGGGTCGTGGGAGCGGGCTTGCCCCGCGATGGCTTCTACCTTTGATTCCAGGAAAATCGCAATGCGTTCCCGCTTCCCCTCCACACTGCTGCTGGCCTTGGCCAGCACCACCGCCCTCGCCGACGGCGACCTGCTCACCCGCAACACCCTGACCGGCGACTGGGGCGGCCTGCGCCACCAGCTCGCGGCAGACGGCATCACCTTCAGCGGCGACTACAGCGGCGAGACCGCCTACAACGCCCATGGCGGCCTGCACCGCTCGGCCCGCTACTCGCAGAACCTCAAGCTCGGCGTGCAGTTCGACCTGTCGAAGCTGTACGGCCTGGACAACGGCGGCAAGGTCCAGCTGACCGTCAACGACCGCCGCGGCAACAGCGCCTCGGAAGACCTGGTGGGCAACCGCCTGCCGATCCAGGAAAACTACGGCGGCCTCTACACCCGCCTGACCGAACTCAGCTACGAGCGCAACCTGTCACCCGCGCTGAACCTCAAGCTCGGCTACATGGCCATGGGCAACGACCTTGGCGGCCTGGACAGCGGCATCCTGTGCAACTTCATGAACGCCGGCTTCTGCGGTCACCCGCTGAACATGTCCGGCGGCAGCGGCTGGACCAACTACCCCAACGCCCACCTCGGCGTACGGGTGAAATATGACCTGACGCCCGACTGGCAACTGCGGGTGGCGGCGTTCAACGTCGACCCCGAGAGCAACGGCAATGCCAGCCGCGCCTGGCACCTGGGGCCCAGGCACAGCACCGGCACCGTGGTCCCGGTGGAGCTGGTGTACAAGTTGCGCGGCGAACTGCCGGGCGAGTACAAGCTGGGTTACTACTACGACAGCTCGAACGTGAAGCGCATCGGCAGCAGCGAGGAAGTCGCCGGTCGTGGCGGGCATTACCTGCTGGTCGACCAGGCCATGTGGAACGACCCGGTATCGCCCGGGCGCAGCCTGCATGCCTTCGGCCAGTACTCGGCGTCGAGCAAGGCCGCCTCGCCGTTCACCAGGTGGTATGGCGCAGGCGTGGTGCTGTACAAGCCGTTCGCAAGCCGGCCACGGGATACCGTCGCGCTGGGGTATGGCCGCGCGGTGCCGAACCCGCGTAGCCGCGATGTGCTGGAAGATGCGGCCGTCGATGCCGGGCAGCCCGTCCCCAACCTCGACAGCGCCGAGCAGCTGGTCGAGCTGAGCTATGGCTACCAGGCCACCGCGTGGCTGAACCTGCGGCCGGATGTGCAGTACATCGTCGAGCCGGGGGCGTTTTCCGGGAAGGACATCGACAACGCGCTGGTGTTCGGCTTGCAGGTCAAGGCGACGTTCTGAAACCAAGCCTGGCGTGACCTGTAGGAGATTACACAGCCCTTACGGGCTGCGCTGTCGCGCAGGAAACAGAGTTCCAGCGTGGGAGCGGGCTTGCCCCGCGAACACCGGCGAAGCCGGTGCCATACACCGCATCGCGGGGCAAGCCCGCTCCCACGCTACCCAGTCAAATCA
>NZ_JAJSRC010000044.1:0-33665 GCF_021283245.1 Pseudomonas sp. NMI760_13
CACTGATTTTGCCTCCAATTGGGCGCCATCATAGCGCCCGATGAAGGTGTCCAAAATCATTAGGCCAGTTCACCTTGTGCCGCGAAAGGGCTGCACCGCAGCCCCGGCGTTCTTTGCAACAACGCTGAAATCCCGGGGCCGCTACGCAGCCCTTTCGCGGCACAAGGCCGCTCCTACAGGTTGGCGTGGTACCTGTGTGCCGCTCCCACGCAATCGAATCAATAGCATTTAGTGATTGAACACCCGCGCAAAGGTGCAGTAAGCTCGGCCTCAATCACTGGAGAGCAACATGTCGAAACAAACCCGCAACCACGCCAACCACACCGGTCGCTCCGCGCACCGCGTGCTGGCCGTTGCCGGTCGTAACGCCGTTGCCAGCTTTTATTTTGGGTATTGGTTTAGCCACTAGGCGCCGATGACCCATCCGGCGCCCACCTTCGAGGGGCCGCCGAACATGAGAATACTCAAACCCCCGGTCGGCTCCCCGACCGGGGGTTTTGCTTTTCCGGGCCCACGAAACACACCGATTACCTTGAGGACAGCGTCATGAACTACACCACCTACTACCGCACCTATGCATGGCGATTTAGCCAGTTCCGTTCGGGCCAGCCTGCCGCCTCCGTTCGGTCGATTTCCGGTGGCAATGCCGCACAGACACCCCATTTGACGATCAGTCGAACACCTCGATAGGGCCGACGACGCGGGCCAGAACCCGCCGTCCGCCCAGGGAAAAAACGCCATGCAAGCCTCGAACCTCGCCCTGCCCCTGACCCAGCCGCACGCTGCCAACACCACCGTCAGCCAGCGCCTGCCCAGCCCGCACCTGCTCAAGCAGCAGATGCCGCTGTCCAGCGAACTCACCCAGCAAGTCCACGCGCACCGCCAGGCGATCCGGGCCATCCTCGAAGGCCGCGACGAACGTCTGCTGGTGGTGGTCGGCCCCTGCTCGATCCATGACCCGCGCTCGGCCCTCGAATACGCCGACCGCCTGGCCGCGCTCAGCCGCGAAGTCGACGACAAGCTGCTGCTGGTGATGCGCGCCTACGTAGAGAAGCCGCGCACCACCGTGGGTTGGAAAGGCCTGGCCTACGATCCGCACCTTGACGGCAGCGACGACATGCACGCCGGCATCGCCCTGTCCCGCGGCCTGATGCTGGGCATGCTCGAACGCGGCCTGCCGATCGCCACCGAGTTGCTGCAGCCGATGGCCGCCGGCTACTTCGACGACCTGCTGGGCTGGGCCGCCATCGGCGCACGCACCACCGAATCGCAGATCCACCGCGAGATGGTCAGCGGCCTGGAGCTGCCGGTCGGCTTCAAGAACGGCACCGACGGCGGTATCGGCATCGCCTGCGACGCCATGCGCAGCGCCGCCCACCCGCACCGCCACTTCGGCATGGACGCCCAGGGCCACCCGGCGATCATCGAGACCCTGGGCAACCCCGACACCCACCTGGTGCTGCGTGGCGGGCACAAGGGTCCTAACTACGACGCCCAGAGCATCGCCCTGGCCCGCCAGGGGCTGGCCAAGGCAGGTCTGGCGCCACGGATCATGGTCGACTGCAGCCACGCCAACAGCGGCAAGGACCCGGCGCGCCAGCCGGCGGTGTTCGAAGATGTGCTGGCCCAGCGCCTGGCCGGCGACCGTTCGCTGGTCGGGGTGATGCTCGAAGGTCACCTGTTCGATGGTTGCCAGGCCCTGGGCAAAGGCGCGCTGAAGTACGGCGTGTCGATCACCGACGGCTGCCTGGGCTGGGACGCGACCGAGGCCCTGCTGCGCGAGGCTGCCGCACGCCTGTAAGCCTGCATGGCAAGCCTTGCGAGACACGGCACGAACAAGTGCGCTAGGCTTGCCTTTTTGATCCCAAGGAGCAGTACCCATGGCCCGAGCCACCGCCCGCCACATCCTGGTTGCCAGCGAAGAGAAGTGCAACGAACTCAAAGCGCAGATCGAAGCCGGCGCCGACTTCGCCGAAGTCGCCAAGGCCAACTCCACCTGCCCGTCCAGCCGCCAAGGCGGCGACCTGGGCTCGTTCGGCCCGGGCCAGATGGTCAAGGAATTCGACACCGTGGTCTTCAGCGCGCCGCTGAATGTCGTCCAGGGTCCGGTGAAGACCCAGTTCGGCTACCACCTGCTGGAAGTGACCAGCCGTCAGGACTAAGTCATCGCAGGCGATGATGTCCCCTGTGGGAGCGGGTTTACCCGCGAATGCGCCCGTACATGCAACATCGTTGCCTGAGCTGACGCATTCGCGGGTAAACCCGCTCCCACAGGTGCTGTGTTGCATGATCCTGTGGTGCTCGCTCTCGTTAGCCCACGCCGCCCCCACCCACGCCCTCACCGTCTACGCCGAAGCCCCGCGCTACCCTGCGAACTTCCGCCATTTCGACTACGTCAACCCCGACGCCCCCAAGGGCGGCAGCCTGCGCCGCTCGGCCATCGAGATCGGCAATTTCGACCATATCCTGCCCTACATCGACAAAGGCATCGGCGTCAGCCAGGTCGATGGCTGGCTGTACGCACCGCTGGCCGTGCGCTCACTCGATGAACCCTACACCGTCTATGGCCTGATCGCCCAGCGCATGGAACGCGGCCCCGACGACGCCTGGCTGCGCTTCTACCTCGACCCCCGCGCCACCTTCGCCGACGGCAAGCCGGTACGGGCCGAGGACGTACGCTTCAGTTACGAATTGCTGATGAACCAGGGCAGCCTCAAGTTTCGCACCCAGTTCGCCGATGTCGCCGCGGTGGCGGTCGAAGGCCCGCGCCAGGTGCGCTTCGACTTCAAGCAACCCCATGGCCGTACCCTGGCCCTTGAACTGGCCGGCCTGCCGGTGCTGCCCGAGCACGACTGGCAGCAACGCGACTTCGCCAACGGTGCCGGTTTCGACAAGCCAGTGGGTAGCGGTCCGTACCGCATCGGCAGGATCGATAACGGCCGCAGCATTACCTTCGAGCGCGATGCGAGCTGGTGGGCCCGGGACCTGCCGGTCACCCGCGGGCTGTACAACTTCGCGCGTATCGGCGTCGAATTCTTCGGCGACACCGAAGTGGCCCGCCAGGTACTTAAGGGCGGGGGCTACGACTACAACCGCGAGTACTCCGCTACCGCCTACACCCTCGGCTACAAGGGTGCGCCTCTGGATGACGGGCGCCTACAACGCGCCCACCTCGCCCCGGCCAAGCCGCAGATCGCCCAGGGCTTCGTGTTCAACCTGGACAAGCCGCAATTCAAGGACCGCCGCGTGCGCCAGGCCCTTGGCATGCTCTGGGACTTCGAGTGGAGCAACCGGCAGATGATGCGCAACATGTACATCCGCCAGCAGAGCCTCTACTCCAATACGCCTCTGGCCGCCCGCGCCCTGCCCGACGCCGAGGAGCTCAAGCTGCTCGAGCCACTGCGCAGCCAAGTGCCGGACGAAGTGTTCAGCCGGGTGTTCAGCGCGCCGGTCACCGACGGCTCCGGCATCATCCGCCAGCAGCAACTGCAGGCCCTGGCCTTGCTGCAGGACGCCGGCTGGCATCCCCAGGGCGATCGGCTGGTCAACGCCCAGGGCCAGCCGCTGAGCTTCACCTTCCTCAATGGCCAGTCGGGCCTGGAGCGCCTGCTGCTGCCGTGGAAGCGCAACCTCGCACAGATCGGCGTCGAGCTGAACATCCGCAACGTCGACTCCGCCCAGTACGTCAACCGGGTGATGGCCCGCGACTACGACATGATCGTCACCGGCTACCCGGTGACCCTGTCCCCGGGCAGCGAGCAGTACAACTACTTCGGTTCCGCCGCGGCCAACGATCCGGGCTCGAACAACCTGATGGTGCTCAAGGACCCGGCGGTGGACCGCCTGCTCGACGGCCTGGTGCGCGCCACCAGCCAGGCCGACATGCTGCGCCACGCCCGCGCCCTGGACCGGGTGCTGCAATGGAACTACTACTGGATTCCCAACTACTACCCGCCGGGCAGCTCGACAGTGTGGTGGAACCGCTTCGGCCTGCCCAAGGTACAGCCGGCCTATGACGAGGGCCTGGACACCTGGTGGGAAGTCAGCCCCCGGGCACTGACCAACTCGCAGATGGCCGAACGGCTGCGGAGCGCGCCATGACCACCTACATCCTGCGCCGCCTGCTGCTGATCATCCCCACCTTGCTGGCGATCCTGCTGGTGAACTTCGCCATCGTCCAGGCCGCGCCCGGCGGGCCGGTGGAACAGGCCGTGGCGCGCCTGCAGGGCATCGGCGGCGGCGCGCCGGGCGCCCGGGTCGAGGCAGTGCAAGGCGAGTCCCGGGCCACCCGCGGCCTGGACCCGAAGCTGATCGAGGAGATCAAGCGCCAGTACGGTTTCGACAAGTCCGCGCCCGAACGGCTGTGGCTGATGCTCGGCCAGTACGCACGGCTGGATTTCGGCCAGAGCTTCTTCCGCGGCGCCACGGTCACCGAGCTGATCGTGCAGAAGCTGCCGGTGACCCTGTCGCTGGGCTTCTGGGCCACGCTGATCACCTACCTGGTGTCGATCCCGCTGGGCATCCGCAAGGCGGTACGCCATGGCAGCCGTTTCGACGCCTGGAGCAGCGCGTTGATCGTGATCGGCTACGCCCTGCCCTCGTTCCTGTTCGCCCTGCTGTTGATCGTGTTGTTCGCCGGCGGCACCTCGCTCAACTGGTTCCCGGTGCGCGGCCTGGTCTCGGAGGACTTCGACCAGCTCAGCCTGCTGGGCAAGGTCGCCGACTACTTCTGGCACCTGGTGCTGCCGGTCGGCGCCCTGGTGATCGGCGGCTTCGCCACCCTGACCCTGCTGACCAAGAACGCCTTCCTCGACGAGATCGCCCGCCAGTACGTGGTCACCGCCCGGGCCAAGGGCCTGAGCGAGCGCCGGGTGCTGTACGGCCATGTGCTGCGCAACGCCATGCTGCTGGTGGTGGCCGGCCTGCCCCAGGCGCTGATCACGGTGTTCTTCGCAGGTTCCCTGTTGATCGAGGTGATCTTCTCCCTCGACGGCCTCGGGCGCATGAGCTACGAGGCGGCGGTATCGCGGGATTACCCGGTGGTGTTCGGCACGTTGTTCATCTTCACCCTGGCCGGGCTGCTGATCCGCCTGCTGGGCGACCTGTGCTACACGGTGCTCGACCCGCGCATCGATTTCGACGCGAGGGGCCGCTGATGTTTTCGCCCATCGCCCGGCGGCGTCTGCGGCGTTTTCGCGACAATCGCCGTGGCTGGATCTCGCTGTGGTTGTTCGCCGGGCTCTTGCTGCTGAGCCTGGGCGCGGAGCTGGTGGCCAACGACAAGCCGTTGCTGCTGGGCTACCAGGGTGAGCTGTACACCCCGGCGCTCAAGCGCTACACCGAGCAGCAGTTCGGCGGGCAGCTGCCGTTCCAGCCTGACTACCGCAGCCAGTACGTGCGCCAACTGATCGAGGGCCAGGGCGGCTGGATGCTGTTCGCGCCGATCCCGTTCAGCGCCGATACCCCCAACTACGACCTGCAGGTGCCCACCCCCAGCCCGCCCAGCGCGAGCAACTGGCTGGGCACCGACGACCAGGGCCGCGACGTGCTGGCGCGGGTGCTGTATGGCACGCGGATCTCGCTGTTGTTCGCCTTCGCCCTGACCCTGATCAGCGTGCTGATCGGCGTTACCGCCGGCGCCCTGCAGGGCTACCACGGCGGCTGGGTCGATCTGCTCGGCCAGCGCCTGCTGGAGGTGTGGTCGGGGTTGCCGGTGCTGTACCTGCTGATCATCCTGTCGGGGTTCGTCGAGCCGGACTTCTGGTGGTTGCTGGGGATCATGGCGCTGTTCTCCTGGCTGGCCCTGGTCGATGTGGTGCGCGCCGAATTCCTCCGCGGGCGCAACCTGGAGTACGTCAAGGCGGCACGGGCGCTGGGGCTTTCAGACACCCAGGTGATGCTGCGGCATATCCTGCCCAATGCCCTGAACGCGACCCTGACCTATGTGCCGTTCATGCTCACCGGGGCGATCACCACCCTCACCGCGCTGGATTTTCTCGGCTTCGGCATGCCCGCCGGCAGCGCCTCGCTGGGCGAGCTGGTGACCCAGGGCAAACAGCACCTCGAGGCGCCTTGGCTGGGCTTTACCGCATTCTTTGCCCTGGCGTTGATCCTGTCGTTGCTGGTATTCATCGGCGATGCGCTGCGCGAGGCGTTTGATCCTCGCATGTAGGAGCGGCCTTGCCGAGGCGTCGGACCGGCCGGAAAGGGCCGCAGAGCGGCCCCGGGATTTCAGTGGCGACGCAAAGATCGCTGGGGCCGCTTTGCGGCCCTATCGCGGCACAAGGCCGCTCCTACACGTTCGGCATATATTTCGATTACGGGTATCCCTTCCATGCACGACAACCTCAAGGACTACCCCCAGGTCCGCCAACTGGCCATCCGCTCGCTGTTCGAGATCATCGAGCAATCCAGCGAAGGCACGGTGATCGTCGACCGCCAGGCGCGCATCGTCTGGATGAACGAGCGCTATGCCCGCCGTTTCGGCCTGCAGGATGCCGCCAGCGCTATCGGCCAGCCCTGCGAGGCGGTGATCCCCGGCAGCCTGATGCGCGAGGTGGTGAGCAACGGCAAGCCGATCCTGCTGGACATGCTCGACACGCCGAACGAGCCGCTGGTGGTGATGCGCCTGCCGATCCACGACGGCCAGGGCGCGCTGATCGGTGCCATCGGCTTTGCCCTGTTCGACGAACTGCGCAGCCTGTCGCCGCTGCTCAAGCGCTATGCCAGCATGCAGCAGGAACTGGCCTCGACCCGCTCGCAGCTGCGTGCGCGCCAGGCCCGCTACAGCTTCGCCCAGTTCGTCGGCAGCAGCCCTGCCTGCCTAGAGGCCAAGCGCCGCGCCCGCCGCGGCGCGACCAGCGACTCGCCGGTGCTGCTGCTCGGCGAGACCGGCACCGGCAAGGAGCTGCTGGCCCACGCCATCCATGCCGCCTCGGCGCGGGCGCACAAGGCGTTTGTCAGCATCAACAGCGCGGCGATCCCCGAAGCGTTGCTGGAGGCCGAGTTCTTCGGCACCGCCCCCGGCGCCTTCACCGGCGCCGACCGCAAGGGCCGCAGCGGCAAGCTGCAACTGGCCGAAGGCGGCACCTTGTTCCTCGACGAGATCGGCGACATGCCCCTGGCCCTGCAGAGCAAATTGTTGCGTGTGCTGCAGGAGAAGGAATACGAGCCGGTGGGCAGCAACCAGATGCTGCGCAGCGACGTGCGGATCATTGCCGCCACCTCCATCGACCTGCAGGCGGCCATGGCCCGGGGGGCGTTTCGTGCCGACCTGTACTACCGGCTGAACGTGCTGCCGGTGCAGGTGCCACCGCTGCGCGAACGCCTGGAAGACCTGCCGGCGCTGTGCGAGGCGATCCTCGCCGAGTTGGGCAGCCAATATGAGCTGGAGGCCGAGGCCCAGGCATTGTTGGGGCGGCATGCCTGGCCCGGGAATATCCGAGAACTGCGTAATGTGCTGGAACGGGCGACCTTGCTGGCGGATCAGCCGCGCTTGAATGTGTCGGACTTGGTCAGTGCATTGGGGCCGTTGAGCCCGGTGGCCGAGACAGCGCCGCAATTGGGGTACCGGGAGGCCTGCGCGCAGTTTGAACGCGGGCTGATTGTGCAGGCCTTGGCACGCAGTGGCGGGAATGTGCCGGAGGCGGCAAAGGCATTGGGATTGGGGCGCTCGACGCTGTACAAGAAAATGGTGGTGCTGGGGATATTGTCTCAATAAAGAGATTTAAGTTTCATAATAGAGACTGTTGCGAGGGCTTCGCCCTCGATCGCGGGGCAAGCCCGCTCCTACAGGGATTGGTGATACTCGCAAATACACCGCCCCCTGTAGGAGCGGGCTTGTCCCGCGATGGCCTTCAGCCCATATGCATCTCTAAACAGAGACAAAAAAATCAGCAAAAGAACATTTATTCAATAAAATCAATTAGTTAGAAGCATGGCACGATTCCCGCTATCTCCCCGGCAACCATAAAAACAACACCCTGGAGATCCCCCTCGATGACCGTGCTCATCGCCCTCGCTGCCCTGGCCCTGCTGATGCTCGCCGCCTACCGCGGCTACAGCGTGATCCTCTTCGCCCCCATCGCCGCCCTCGGCGCCGTGCTGCTCACCGACCCTGCCGCCGTGGCCCCGGCCTTCACCGGGGTGTTCATGGAGAAAATGGTCGGCTTCATCAAGCTGTACTTCCCGGTGTTCCTGCTCGGCGCCGTGTTCGGCAAGCTGATCGAACTGTCGGGCTTCTCGCGCTCGATCGTCGCTGCCGCCATCCGCCTGCTTGGCACCCGCCAGGCCATGCTGGTGATCGTGCTGGTCTGCGCCCTGCTCACCTACGGCGGCGTGTCGCTGTTCGTGGTGGTGTTCGCGGTGTACCCGTTCGCCGCCGAGATGTTCCGCCAGAGCAACATCCCCAAACGGCTGATCCCGGCGACCATCGCCCTGGGTGCGTTTTCCTTCACCATGGACGCCCTGCCCGGCACCCCGCAGATCCAGAACATCATTCCCAGCACCTTCTTCAACACCACCGCCTGGGCCGCGCCCTGGCTGGGGCTGATCGGCACGCTGTTCGTGTTCTGCGCCGGCATGCTCTACCTGCAACGCCAGCGCAACAAGGCCCAGCGCAAAGGCGAAGGCTACGGCAGCAACCTGCGCAACGAGCCGGAAACCGCCGATGATATCGCCCTGCCCAACCCCTGGCTGGCGCTGGCGCCACTGCTGCTGGTGGGGGTGATGAACCTGCTGTTCACCCACTGGATTCCGCAGTGGTACGGGACCAGTCATACCCTGCAACTGCCAGGCATGGCCACGCCGGTGCACAGCGACGTGGCCAAGCTCACGGCGATCTGGGCGGTGCAGGCGGCCCTGCTGGTGGGCATCCTGATGGTGCTGGTGTGCGCCTTCGGCACCATTCGCCAGCGCCTGGCCGAAGGCACCAGGAGCGCGGTGAGCGGCGCCCTGCTGGCGGCGATGAACACCGCCTCGGAATACGGTTTCGGCGCGGTGATCGCCTCGCTGCCGGGCTTCCTGGTCCTGGCCGACGCCCTGCGCGGCATCCCTAATCCGCTGGTCAACGAAGCCATCACCGTCACCCTGCTGGCCGGCATCACCGGCTCCGCCTCCGGCGGCATGAGCATCGCCCTGGCGGCCATGAGCGACAGTTTCATCGCCGCCGCCAACGCGGCGAACATCCCGCTGGAGGTGCTGCACCGGGTCGCCGCCATGGCCAGCGGCGGCATGGACACCCTGCCGCACAACGGCGCGGTGATCACCCTGCTGGCGGTTACCGGGCTGACCCACCGCGAGGCCTACAAGGACATCTTCGGTATTACCCTGATCAAGACCCTGGCCGTGTTCGTGGTCATCACCACGTTCTACGCTACCGGCATCGTATGAAGGAGAACGGCATGACGCTCAAAGGCAAGACCGCATTGGTCACCGGTTCCACCAGCGGCATCGGCTTAGGAGTAGCCCAGGTGCTGGCCGAGGCCGGCGCCGACATCCTGCTCAACGGCTTTGGCGACCCGGCGGCCGCCATTGCCGAGATCAGGCAGCACGGGGTCAAGGTGGCCCACCACCCCGCCGACCTGTCCGACATCGCGCAGATCGAACAGATGTTCGCCATGGCCGGGCGCGAGTTCGGCGCGGTCGATATCCTGGTCAACAACGCCGGCATCCAGCATGTGGCACCGGTCGAACAGTTTCCGGTGGAGGCCTGGGACAAGATCATCGCGCTGAACCTGTCGGCGGTGTTCCACGGCAGCCGTCTGGTGCTACCAGGCATGCGCGCGCGGGGCTGGGGGCGAATCGTCAACATCGCCTCGGTGCACGGCCTGGTGGGCTCCACCGGCAAGGCCGCCTACGTCGCCGCCAAGCATGGCGTGGTCGGCCTGACCAAGGTCATCGGCCTGGAGACTGCCACCAGCAACGTCACCTGCAACGCCATCTGCCCGGGCTGGGTGCTGACCCCGCTGGTGCAGAAGCAGATCGACGACCGCGCCGCCAACGGTGGCGACGCGCAGCAGGCGCAGCACGACCTGCTGGCCGAGAAGCAGCCTTCGCTGGCCTTCGTCACGCCCCGGCATCTCGGCGCGCTGGTGTTGTTCCTGTGCAGCGAGGCCGGCAGCCAGGTGCGTGGTGCCGCCTGGAACGTCGATGGCGGCTGGCTGGCCCAGTAAGCGTCTAGAATGATGGTCGGGGTTGCGCATTCTCTGTGTGTAGGAGCGGCCTTGCGCCGCGAAAGGGCCGCAAAGCGGCCCCGGCGATCGATGATGTGACACCAATGGTTGGGGGGCTGCGATGCAGCCCTTTCGCGGCACAAGGCCGCTCCTACAGGGGGAGCGCAAGCCCTGAAGAGGCGAGTGGATCAGCAATCACCGAGGGTCCCGGCATGAACGACGTACTCTGGCGCCCCTCCACCTCCCGCATCGAAGCGAGCCGGATGGAAGCCTTCCGCCGCCGCGTCAACCGGCGCTTCAATCTCCAGCTCGACAGCTACGCCGCCCTGCACCGCTGGAGCATCGAGCAGCGCCCGCAGTTCTGGCAGGCCCTGGCCGAGTACTTCCATGTGCGCTGGCACACGCCACCGACGAGCATCCTCGAGGAAGGCGAGCACATGGCCGACGCTCGCTGGTTCCGCGGCGCCACCCTGAACGTCGCCGAGCATCTGCTGCAACGCCGCGACGACCGTCCCGCCGTGGTGGCCGTGCGCGAGGACGGCACTCGCCACCGCCTCACCCACAACCAGCTGGCCGGCCAGGTCGCCGGACTGCAACAGGCCTTCAGGCAGGCTGGCATCCAGCCCGGCGACCGTATCGCCGCGGTAATGCCCAATACCTGGGAAACCCTGGTGGCCATGCTCGCCGCCACCAGCCTCGGCGCGGTCTGGTCCAGCTGTTCACCGGAGTTCGGCAGCCACGGCATCATCGACCGTTTCGGCCAGATCGCGCCCAGGCTGCTGGTGGCCTGCGCCGGTTATCAATATGCCGGGAAGGTCATCGACCAGGTGGAGAAAATCAACCAGGTCGTGGCCCAGCTACCAAGCGTCAAGCAGTTGCTGGTGGTGCCGCATACCCGACCGCAGACCCGCGCCGATGAGTTCATCGGCGCGCCGACGAGCCTGTGGGCCGATTACTTCACGCCCGGCGGGACGCCGATCTTCACCGCGCTACCCTTCGATCATCCGCTCTATATCCTGTACTCCAGCGGCACCACCGGCGTGCCCAAGTGCATCGTCCACCGTGCCGGCGGCGTGCTGCTGCAACACCTCAAGGAACATGGCCTGCACAACGACCTCAAGGCCGACGACGTGCTGTTCTACTACACCACTTGCGGCTGGATGATGTGGAACTGGCTGGCCAGCGGCCTGGCGGTCGGCGCCACCCTGCTGCTGTACGACGGCTCGCCGTTCCACCCAGGCCCCGCGCGCCTGCTCGACCTGATCGACGCCGAAGGGATCCACGCCTTCGGCACCAGCGCCAAATACCTTGCCGCCCTGGAACAGGCCGGTGTCGAACCGGCCAAGTCCCACCGCCTCGACAGCCTGCGGCTGATTCTCTCCACCGGCTCGCCCCTGTCACCGCACAGCTACGACTATGTCTATGCCAAGGTGAAGCCCGACGTGTGCCTGGCGTCCATGTCCGGTGGCACCGATATCGTCGCCTGCTTCGTGCTCGGCAACCCGCTGCTGCCGGTGCGCCGTGGGGAAATCGCCGGCAAGGGCCTGGGCATGGCGGTGGATGTTTGGAACGAACAGCGACAGTCGATTACTGGCGAGAAAGGCGAGCTGGTCTGTACCCAGCCCTTCCCTTCGATGCCGCTTGGCTTCTGGGGCGACGACGATGGCAGCCGCTACCATGAGGCGTATTTCAGCCAGTTCGAGGGCATCTGGTGCCAGGGCGACTATGCCGAGCAGATACCCGGCGGTGGCCTGGTGATCCACGGCCGTTCCGACGCCGTGCTCAACCCCGGCGGCGTGCGCATCGGCACCGCGGAGATCTATCGCCAGGTGGAAAAGGTCGAGGAGGTGCTGGAGAGCGTGGCCATCGGCCAGGACTGGCACGGCGACGTGCGCGTGGTGCTGTTCGTGCGCCTGCGCGACGGCCTGCAACTGGACGATGCCCTGCGCCAGCGTATCCGCCAGGTGATCCGCCAGTACACCACGCCGCGCCATGTGCCGGCGGTAATCGCCCAGGTCGACGACATCCCGCGCACCCTCAGCGGCAAGCTGGTGGAACTGGCGATCCGCAATGTGGTGCATGGCCTGCCGGTGAAGAACACCGATGCCCTGGCCAACCCCGAGGCGCTGGAACAGTTCCGCGACCGTGCGGAATTAAGGTAACTGGAGAACCTCGTGGGAGCGGGCTTGCCCCGCGATTTGGCACCGACTTCGTCGGTGTTCGCGGGGCAAGCCCGCTCCCACGCCCCCGCGACAGCCGCGCTGCCCCAGGTTCTCCGACATCAGGCATAATGTCGGCTTTTTGTCCTGAAGCACAGGTACCCCAATGAAAGCCCAAGCCCGCCATATCCTGGTCAAGACCGCTGACGAAGCCGAAAAGCTCAAGCAGCGCATCGCCAACGGCGAGGCCTTCGACGTGCTGGCGAAGAAATTCTCCACCTGCCCGTCCGGCAAGCGCGGCGGCGACCTGGGCGAAGTGCGCCCTGGCCAGCTGGTCGGCGCCATCGACCAGGTGATCTTCAAGAAGCCCCTGCGCGTGGTGCACGGGCCGATCAAGAGCAAGTTCGGTTATCACCTGGTGCAGACGTTCTACCGCGACTGACAGGCGGCGGCCACTGGCCACCTGACATTTCTGCCAGTTGTGCCCCTCTCCCAGACCTCTATACAACCGGGTTGAGCCTGCATGCGCTGCGGGCCTTCCCGGAACCATGGAGGTCTACCCATGCGAACGCGCCTGCTGTTGACTCTCGCCACCCTGCCCCTGCTGAACGTGCCCACCGCCCAGGCGGCCTGCAGCTTCACCGCCGGAGCAGGTGACGATACGTACATCTGCGACAGCGGCACAGCAGCCACGTTGATTGACACCAATGGCAACAACAGCCTGGGCATGCCAGTCGGTGGGACAGGCCTCATCAGTGGCGATGTGACCTTCGGCGCCGGTGCGGACCGTATCGACATGGCCTCCGGCAACGTCGGCGGCAACGTCGACCAGGGTTCGGGCATCGACGACTTCAAGATCAGCGGTGGCGTAATCGAGGGCAACCTCAACCAGGGCGATGGCCTGGATACCTTCCGCATGACCGGTGGCTGGATCAAAGGCACCTTCGACAGCGGCGACCATGCCGAAATGGACGCCGGGCGAATCGGCAACGTCAACATGCGCCTGGACAAAAACACCTTCATCATGCGCGGCGGCGTGATCGACCGGAACATCATCACGGCCTTCGACAAGGACTATGTGGAGATCTTCAACGGCGCCGTGGGTGGCAATATCAGCGTCAGTGGCGGCGACGACCGGGTGCTGGTGCATGGCGGCCGGATAGGCGGTGATGTGTTGCTTAGCACGGGCAACGACACGTTCACCTGGGACGGTGGACGTATTGCCGGTCGCGTTGACCTTGGGCCTGGTGATGATCAGGCCCTGCTCAAGCGCCTGGAGCAGGATGCACTGTCCATCCCGCTCGACGGCGGCACAGGCAACGATACGTTGACCTTCAACGCCAGCCGGAGCACCGGGGGCGGCCAGTACCTGAACTGGGAGCGGATTGCGCTGAACGCGGGTAGCCACCTGGAGCTGACCGACACCTTGCGCCTCGGCGATGCGGATACCGGTCGTGGCACATTGAGCATCGATGCCGACAGCACCCTCGTTTCCCGGCAAGGCATCATCTCTGCCGTTGCCACAGGCCAGCCGGCGACTGTGAGCAATGCCGGCACCATTGACCTCGGCACGGGCCAGAACAAGCTCGGCACGTTGACGATCCAAGGCAACTACGAAGGCGCCAACGGCACCCTGCGCCTCAACAGCCAGCTGGCTGGGGACGATGCGGCTTCCGACCGTCTGGTGGTCAGCCAGGGCGCCATCACCGGCAGCACCCGGTTGCTCGTCAACAACCTCGGTGGCACCGGCGCCGCCACCACCCAGAACGGCATCCAGGTGGTCGAGGCCCGCGACGGTGCCACCAGCAGCGCCAACGCCTTCGTGCAGACCCAGACACTCTCGGCCGGCGCCTACGACTACCGCCTGTTCAAAGGCGGCGTGACTGCGGGCAGCGAGAACAGCTGGTACCTGCGCTCGACACTGGTCGCGCCACCTGCGCCCGCGCCGGGTGAGCCTCCCGTTACACCGCCCGTGCCGGCGCCGGCGCCCGGTCAACCCGATCTTCCCGACCCGGTGGCCGGCGAGAGCGTGCCGCTGTACCGCCCGGAAGTGCCCGTGTATGCCGCTGCCCCTCGAGGCGCCGCGATCATCGCCCGCCAGGCCCTGGGCACCTTCCACCAGCGCCAGGGCGACCAGCGGTTGCTGGCTGGCCAGGGCGCATTGCCGGCCAGTTGGGGCCAGGCCTATGGCGGCGCATTGCGCCAGCGCTGGAGCGGTACCGTCAGCCCGAGCCTGGATGGCGACCTGCAGGGCTTCAAGGTGGGCCAGGACCTCTATGCCACGGTCAGTGACAATGGCTATTATCGCCAGCAGATGGGTGTGTACGTCGGCCACAGCCGGCTGGACGCCGACGTCAAAGGCTTTGCCCTGGCCGTGGAAGACCGCCGCGTCGGCGACCTGGTGCTCGATGGCAAGAGCGTCGGCGTCTACTGGACGCTGGTCGCGCCGCAAGGCGGGTACCTCGACACGGTCGTCCAGTACACCGACCTCGATGGCCGGGCGCGCTCGGACCGCGGCGGCAAGCTGGAGCTTGACGGCCATGCCTGGAGCGCGTCGGTTGAGTCCGGCTTGCCGATTGCCTTGTTCGAGCGCTGGACCCTGGAGCCGCAAGCGCAGCTGATCGCCCAGAAGACCTCGCTGGACAGCGCCAGCGACGGCGTCTCACGCATCAGCCATGACGCCCAGGTGGAACTGACCGGTCGCCTTGGCGTGCGCCTGGAAGGCACTTTCAAGGCCAGCGGCGATCGCCTGCTACAACCTTACGCACAACTAAACCTGTGGCATGGCGACGGCGGTCGCGACACCTTGACCTTCGATGGCGTGGACAGGATCAAGACCGACTACCGTTACACCTCGGCGCAACTCGAAGGCGGCCTGGTGGCCCAGGTCAACCGGGCCTTGAGCCTGCACGGCGGCATGCAATACACCAGCAACCTGGATAGCCGCCAGCAGGAAGCCAGCGGCGTGAACCTGGGCGTACGCTGGCAGTTCTAGCGCCGTGCGGCGAGCAGGCCGATACCGGCGCAGCCCAGCAGCGACGCGCTGATCCGATTGAACAGCCGCCGTGGCCCGGGCCGCTCGAACCAGCGCTGCAGGTAGGCGCCAAGCCCCGCGTAGATGGCGATGGCCGCCCACTCCAGCAGCAGGAACAGCACGCCCAGTTGCAGGAACTGTTCGCTCACCGGCGTGGCGCTGCCCATCGAGACGAACTGCGGCAGGAAGGCGGTGAAGATCAGAATGGCCTTGGGGTTGCCCGCCGCCACCCAGAACTCCTGGCGCGCCAGTTTCCAGGTGCCGCGCGGCTGCTCGCCAGCCACCGCCGTCTCGCCGACCGGCGCCCGCCACAGCTGCCAGGCGATATAGAACAGATAGCCCGCGCCCAGCACCTTGATCGCCAGGAACAGGTACTCGCTGGTGTGCAGCACCACGGCCAGGCCCATGGCCGCCAGGGCGATCATGCCGCTGAAGGCGAGCAGGCGCCCGCCGCCGGCCACGCAGGCGGTGCGCAGGCCATAGCGGCTGGCGTTGTGCAGGGACAGCAGGTTGTTGGGGCCCGGCGCCATGTTCAGGGCGAAACAGGCGGGGATGAACAGCAGCAGGCTCGACAGGTCCATTATTCTTCTCCAGCGGGGACCGTCGCAGCGTCGCGTCTGGCGGGCGTGCGCGTCAAGCACAGCGGCGCGGCAAATGGCCGGAACAGTAGGTAGACGCTAGACTGGCGCCCTGCGTCCATTTCCAGGCTCCCTCGACATGCCCCTTCCGAGCAGCGAAATCTGGCACGATCCGGCCTTGCCCTATGTCGAGAGCCGACGCGCCTGCCACAGCCGCGCCTGCTACAAGGCCCACAGCCACCCAAGCTTTTCCATCGGCGCGGTGGATGCCGGCCAGAGCCGCTTCACCGGGGCTGGCGACGGACAGGTGCGCCTGACGCCTGGCACCCTGGTGTTCGTGCCGGCCCAGCGGGTGCACGCCTGCAATCCCGAACCTGGGCAGGCCTGGAGCTACCAGATGCTGCACCTGGACGCCGACTGGCTGCGCTGCCTGTGCCTGGAGTCGGGCGTTGCCGCCGACCAGCCCGCCTCAGCGGCTCGGATCAGCCGCTCGGCGGCGCTATACCAGCAGTTCTGCGCGCTGAACACCCTGCTGTTTTCCAGGGCGACGGCGTTCGAGAAAGAGGCGGCACTGGTGAGCTTTCTTGGCGACAACGACTTCTCGATCCATCGGGACTTGCCACCCGCGCCGCCCCTGCCGCCTTCGACACTGCGCGACCTGCTGGCCCATGCCGAGGAGCAGGCGTTGGCCGAACTGAGCCTTGATGGCCTGGCACGGCTGGCGGGCATGGGGCGCTATCAATTGATCCGGGCCTTCAACATCGCGACCGGCATGACACCCCATGCCTACCTGCTCAACGCCCGGATAAACAAGGCCCGGCAACTGTTGCGCCAGGGCCGGCCGCTGGCTGAAGTCGCGTATCGCCTGGGCTTTGCCGACCAGAGTCACTTCCAGCGAGTGTTCAAGGCGCATGCGGGGGTAACGCCGGGGGCCTACCGCGCAGCCTTGCAATAATCTTCAATACCCGCCCTATTGCCCGGTCACAGACTACGGTTTCCTCGTTCTGGAAGCCCGCCCATGCAACTGTTCCTGCTCATCGCCACCGCCCACTTCCTCGCCCTGCTCTCCCCGGGTCCGGACTTCTTCCTGGTGGCCCGGACCTCGGCCAGCGCCGGTTGGCAGGTGGCCAGTGGCGCCTGCGCAGGCATCGCCCTGGCCAATGGCGTGTTCATTGGCGCGGCGTTCGCCGGGGTGTCGTTTCTGCGCGACGGCAGCCCGCTGTTCGTCGCCTTGCAACTGGCCGGCTGCGGCTACCTGCTGTACATCGGGCAACTGTTCCTGCGCCATGCTGGAAAGAGCGGCCTGACGGGGGCTTGCGCCAACGCTTCATCGCGCGCCAGAGGCTGGCTGAACAGCCTGGGCATGGGGTTCGCCTCGGGCATCCTCAACCCGAAGAACGCGCTGTTCTACGCCAGCCTGGCGAGCATGATCGCCAGCAGCAGCACCTTGGCCAAGCTGGCCTACGGCACCTGGATGTTCGCCATCGTCCTGGCCTGGGACCTGCTGGTGGCCGTGGCCATCGGCAATCAGCGGGTGCTGCGCCGCTTCGCCCGCGCCCTGCCCTGGCTGGAACGCGCCTCGGGGGTGATGCTGATCCTGCTCGCCAGCGGCGTGCTCATGCACCTGGCCCTGGGCTGAGCAACGTCAGCCCCCGCAGTTCGAGCAGGCTGAAATGGCCACGGCTCCAGCCGCCGGTGTCCAGGTGCCAGACATTGCCCAGCACCTTCACCTCCAGCACCGGCGTATGCCCGACCAGCAAGGCCCGCAGGCCCTTCACCGGCCGGCTGTCGCCCTCCTTCAGGCGCCGTCGCGACCACTGGCACACCTCGCGCACCTCGGGGTCATCCCCGGCCTGCAGGTTCACGCATAGGCGCTGCCAGTCGTCGAACGGGCTGTCGGCGTGCAGCAGCCCAACCGGACCGTCGGGTGTGTCGACCTGCAACGCGATCGGCAACCGCTCGAACACCTCGACGAATCGCGCTTGCTCAGTTTTCGGCAGGTCGAGGAACCAGCCGCCGCCGGCCGCCCGGTACATGTCCAGGTCGACCCGACCACCGCGCAGGTGATTGACCGCCAGCGACTCGTGGTTGCCCTGCACCGCGTGGAACCAGGGCTTGGCCAGCCATTCCAGCGCCTGCGGGCTGGCCGGCCCGCGGTCGACCAGATCGCCGACGCTGAACAGGCGGTCGACCGCTGGATCGAATTCGACAGCTTCGAGGCATACTTGCAAGCGCTCGAAGTGCCCGTGAATATCACCCACGGCCAGGTCACGCCCGCGGGTATTGGCGGTCATCCGCCGAAAAGCGCTCATTGCATCAGTCCTCTGCTTATGCCCCGCACCGGCGTAAAATAGGCAGGCAAGCCGCCCAACCCCGGAGGTGCATCATGCGTACCATCCTGGCCAGCGCCCTGTTGCTGGTGCTGGCATTCGACAGCATGGCACAGGGCACCCCGACCGCGCAGGTCGAGGTGCGTTTCGACCATCCGGAAAAATTCCGCGATGCCAGCCTCGACAACCGCGGCTACCCCCAGGGCGCCGACCCGCAGGTGATGAAGGCCATCACCCAGCACCTGCAGAAGCTCGGCCAGCGCTACCTGCAGCCTGGCCAGCAACTGGTCATCGACATCCGCGACATCGACCTGGCCGGGCGTTTCGAGCCGTGGCACAGCCAGGCCTACGATGTGCGCTTCATGCGTGAGGTCACCTGGCCCAGCATCGACCTCGACTACACCCTACAGCAGCCCGGGCAACCCGCGCTCAAAGCCCAGGAACACCTAAGCGACAAGATGTACCTCAGCCGCCCGGGACGTCTGGGCAGCAACGACCGGCTGTATGCGGAAAAGGCCATGCTTGGTGATTGGTTCCGTCAACGCTTCGCGCCGCCGTCCTGATCGTCACAACGCCAGCCGGCGCAGGGCGATGGGCGCGATCAGCCGATGGAACGGCGCCACCGGCAGCATATACAGGCGACCCAGCCAGTTGTGCGTGCGCACCACGGTGCTGACCAGTACCTCGCACCGTCCTGGGGCCGTGGGGCGGCGCATCAGGGCAATATGCACGTCCAGGTGATGATCGCAGTCGACCAGCAGCACCTCATTCACGCTGTTGCTGAGCAACGTGAAGATGCCCACCCGCTCTCCGGTTTGGTAGCTGTCCGGGGTGCGGGCCGGGTCGATGGCAGTCAACCGCCCCAGGTTCTTCAGCCCGAACAGCCCGACCAGGCGGTTGCGCAACACCATCATGTCGTCGATCCAGCCAGGCATGCTCGCCATCAGGCGCAGGAAGTGCGCCATGGCGGGCTGCCCATCGTCCGCCAGGTCGATTGCCCGGCAATGACGAAAGCCCGCCTGCGCGGCATGGGGGGCGATCAGCGAGTCGGCGGGGATGGCTGCGGCATGGGTCATTGTGGTCTCGTCCATGAAATCGACACATCGGCGCTGGGAGTCTGCGCCCGTCGATTGTATCCTCGTCAATCGACGACATGCCAAGGACGGATGCACCATGAGGACCTGCACACTGCGATCGGCGCCACAGACGGGCACTGCCGGGTTATCGGCCATATGAAATACGTGCTGGTGATCCTGGCCAGCTATGCCAGCGTCTGGTACCTGGTGGGCACCCTGATTCGCGGGCGCCTGGCCGATATCGCCGAAGGCCTTCGCCATCGCCCGGACGCCCCACCTCCAGGCCAGTACCTGCGAGAGGTCGAAGCCCACGCCCGCCGCGCCCACCGCCACTACAGCCTGATTGCCGGCAGCATGTTGGCCCTCGTGTTGGCGCTGCTCTGCCTCTGGCTCGGCTGAAAGCTAGTGTCCTGTCTCGGAAATAAGCTGTTCACTTTTGGCGGCGTCTTGAGCGCCCGGCCGGCGTTGCCACTCGCCAAAAGAGAACGTATTTCCGAGACAGTACACTAGAACTCCAGCGCCAGGCTCTGCCGCCCTTCCAGTGCCAACAGGAACTGCTTGGCCGGCAGGCCGCCGGCAAAACCAGTGAGGCTGCCCGAGGCTCCTATCACCCGGTGGCATGGCGCGATGATCGAGATCGGATTGCGTCCGTTGGCCGCGCCCACCGCACGGACCGCGTCGGGCTTGCCGATCTGTCGGGCAATCTCTCCATAGCTGCGGGTCTGGCCGAAGGGAATGGTCAACAGCGCCGCCCAGACCTCACGCTGGAACTCGGTGCCGGCGAAATCCAGTTGCAGCTCGAAGCGCTGGCGTTGCCCGGCAAAGTACTCGCCCAACTGGCGGGCAGTCTCGCGCAGCACGCCGTGCTGGTCATCACGGTGCAGGTCGCCCAGGCGCACCCGGTTCTCCCGCTCGTGCTCCCACAGCACGGCGGCCAGCCGCTCGCCCCGCGCCACCAGGGTCAGGGTGCCGACAGGCGATTGCATGAGGGTGAAGGCACAGGACATGACAGGCTCCGGCAGGACGACGATCACTGCACTGTACCCATCGTGGCGCGCCGGCGCATCCGCTTTCTTGCCAGGTCATCGCCACTGGCCAGCCTGGGCCTGCGCCCCGTACACTCAGGCGCCACTCGTTTTTCAAAGGATGGAAACACAGTGACCGACGCATCGCCCGACATCGTCATCGAACGGTTTGCCGAGCGGCACTTGCAGGGCATCGCCGCGCTCTACAATGAACCGGCCGTGTGCCGCCAGGTGCTGCAGATGCCCTACCAGTCCGTCGAAGTCTGGCGCGAGCGCCTGGCCGCCTACCACGAACGCCAGGTCCGCCTGGTGGCGGTGCACAAGGGCCAGGTGATCGGCAATATCGGCCTCGACCAGAGCACACGCATCCGCCAGGCGCACCTGGGCGAGCTGCTCATGGGCGTTGCCCAGGCCTGGCAAGGCAAGGGCGTCGGCTCGCGGCTGATGACGGCCATCCTCGACATTGCCGACAACTGGATGAACCTGCGCCGGGTCCAGCTCACCGTCTACGCCGACAATGAACCGGCGTTGGCGCTGTATCGCAAGTTCGGCTTCGAGACCGAAGGCCGGCTGCGCGATTACGGCGTGCGTGACGGGGTGTACGTCGATGCGCTGTGCATGGCGCGGATGCGTCAGTCGTAGAACACCATGCCCGCGTAGGGTTTGACCCGACAGGCAGCCAGCCGCGACTGCAGATCGCCGACATGGGCTTCGAGCTGGTGGCCGTCCGGGTCGAGGAAGTACAGTGAGTCGCCCTCGCTGCTGTCCTGTTTCCACAGGCTCACAGCATGCTCATGCAAGCGCTGGGCAAATGCCGCGAAATCGGTCTGGCGGATGGAAAATGCGTAGTGCGTGTAGTTGCGCTGCAAGTCGCCCGCCTCGACCTGGTCGACCGACAGGCACAGCCAAAGGTCGCCCAGACTCAGGTAGGCACCACGGTCCCAACGTGCATCGAGCTTGAAGCCCAAGATCTGCTGATAGAACACGATGCTGTCTGGCAGGTTCGAAACCGCCAGGGTGAGATGGTTGAGTCCGTTCAACATGAGAGGCACCTTGAGGTGAAGTGGGGCGGGATCGCTTCACGAGGCGCGATGGAAACTGGCGCGCCCCGCTAAGCTGCGATCATACCCGCGAACACATCAGCGCGGCATCGAGCAGGCGCCCCTTGTCATACCAGGCATCACGTTGGTACGCCGAGAACTGCTGCCGCCCGGCGGAGCCTTGAACCTTGACCAGCCCCTCGGCCTTGTTCGGGTCAGTGCTGGCGACAAACAGCTCCAGGGCGTCCTGGTTCTGCACGACATAGGTCGTGGCCGTGTCGGGAAGCTCGGCCTTGACGCAGTTCAGGTACTCCGGCGGGCTTTTCGCGGTCATGCCGAAGGTGTTGTCGCGGCCCGCACGGATATCGGGATCGTGTGCGCAGCCCACCAGCAACAGGCTGGCGGCCACTGCCATCATCAAACGGCTCATACAGACTCCAACCACCCCAGCAGGAAGCCCTGGACAGGGTCAGACACCTACCACCCTTTTTAATAGTCTGCTTACGATCTACAAGACTAGCTCCGGGTTATGGGCGCGGTAGGCCGGTTCGCTATATCGCATCGCTTTCAGGCCGGCCTGTGGATTCGGTAGAGCACGTGCGGCCGCAATGCATTGCCTTCAGGCACCGTCGGGTCGGGGAAGTCCTCCGCCGGATCCGAACGCATACCCAACCGCTCCATCAAAGCCCGCGACGGGGTGTTGATGCTGGAGGTGTAGCCGATGACCTGCCTTAGCCCAAGCGTTGACCACGCGTGCTCCAGACACGCGCTGGCCGCCTCGAAGGCGTACCCCTGCCGCCAGTGGCTGCGCCCGAAAATCCAGCCGATTTCGACCTGCGGGCCGCCCGGTATCTCATCCCCGGTCAAGGACAGTCCAAGCCCGCCGACCAGCGCGCCATCGACCTTGCGTTCGACGGCGACGAAACCGAAACCATGGACCTGCAGATGGTGATCGCAGTCCGCGAGCATCGACCGGGTTTCATCAGGAGACAGTATCGCGGGATAGTAGTAGCGCCTGACTTCGGGGTCGGCATTGACGAGGGCAAAGGTTTCGATGTCCCGCTCGGCCCAGGGACGCAGGACAAGACGCGGTGTTTCGATGAACATGGAGCGAGCCCTCACCGGCTTGATGTCTGCAAGACCTTGAAATCTAGCACAATTGCCACCCTGGTAAAGGTACCCAACCGATGCGTCCAAGTGCTGGGCGTTGCGAGGCGAGATCGCTAGAATGCGCGCTGCATTTTGAAAGGGATTTCACGCGATGATTTCGACAGGTACCGCGCCAGCCCGGCGCGTCGACCACTGGATTGCATTAGTCGCAGTGCTGTGGGCCATGACCAGCGCTACCCTCCTCACCCGGTTCGATGAATACTTCTGGGGCAATTTCGCACTCTTGCTGGCACCTCACGCCATCGTACTGGGCGTCTTGCTGATATTCAGAGGGCCATGGGCGGTATTCGCGGGCACGGAGATAGCGATGGCACTCTTCCTGAGCCTCTTCGGACTCTGGTTCTCCACGGGAGGGCGTGCCGAGGCAATGGCTTGGCTATGGTACTTCTTCAGTTTTCCCGGTGCCTTGGCTGGCGGTTTCCTGGCCATGCTTCGAACCAGGGATGCCACGCCACTGATCGCCGTGTCCCTGACTGCCAGTTGGGTCTTCGCAGGGATGCTGGTCGACCTGGCCAGCGTCTTCCTGTGGCTTTGGTAATGCCTGCCAGCCCGAGGACACACTTATGGACTCCGGCCGTGAACCGACCGGAATCCATGCAGGTCAATCAACCCTGATCAAGGTTTTCCGAACACATAGAAACTCAGGTTCGCCGAACTCTTGCCGGCGGCGAACAAACCACGCAGATTGCTCATCGAAACGCTGCGAATGTTGAAGGTCTCCTGGGTGGAGTAGTTCGCATCGATACTGACGTACTGCAGGTTCTTGTCGCTGCCGCCAGAGTAGTCCAGGCGCACCATGAACGTGCCCGCACCGGCGGTAGTCCTGAGGATGAAGGATTTGTACTGCTGGATCTGCGCTTCGACGAAGTTCGCGCCGGCCCGCTCTCCCTCCTTGCCCTTCACATCGCAACGACCGCTGCTCAGGTAGGTATAACCCGGAGGTACCTGGACATCGGCGGCCAGTTCTTCATCAAAAGCCTTTTGTTGCTGTGCCATGACTCATGCTCCTTATGAGTGGGACTTGCTTACCGCACGGGTGAGTGTACTAGCGTCCCGTGGGTCGGCTGCGCCGGCAGACAAGCGGAGCACCCATATGGATATCAATTAAAGATCTCAGACACTCGAACAGACAGAATGATCTGGCAAGGATCTGCGGAGCCCGCCAACCCTTTGGGCCGCGCTGTCGCGGTGGTAGCCGAGTTACTGGCATCACCAGCGTGGGAGCGGGCTTGCCCCGCGATGCGGTGCATGGCACCACGAAGGTCGCTCAACGCCGCTTGTTGAGCCGGGCCGTCAAGGCACCGAAGAACATGAACATCGAGCCGATATACAAAAGCACAAGATCGACTCCGGGGAACGCGACAGTCCCTACAAGCCAGGCAACCAAAAGGCCCGCTCCCACCATGCAACGTTGCCGAGCGGTGAATCGCTCACTCGTCGCTTTTATACGGTCCAGCCACGCCATCCACAGACTCCCTGTCAGGTAAGCGGCGCAGCATATCACCCCGGGCCTACCCCAGGACGAATACATGCACCTGTCCCCGATGCAGGGGGAGACATCCCCAGAAGTGGGGATCAGACACTGGCCTGCAGGAACACAAAGATCGCCACCACATCCACAGCCAGCACGGCAGCCACGACGAAGCTCATGAAATAGAAGTCATCCTGGAACATGTCTGCTCTCCCCGCATGATCGGTTTCCTGGGTTCAAGCAACTCCCATTCCAGCCCGCCAGCGCCAGGACCCCGCCCATTGGTCAGGCGAGACGGGCGTTGCGGGCAAACAGGCGTTTACTGATGGTCATGCCCTCCGGCTCTCGCAAGGATGCTCATCAAGGTGTGCCCCCATGAGACGCATCCAGAAGATCATCCAGCAGCGCCGTCGGCAGCTGCATGTCCACATTCCGCCCAGCGAATTGAAGGGAATGCAGTGTGGCGATATGCCCAGCGCGGCGAAACCGCTGCCGCCGCTAGAGGTTCGTCAGGCAGGAATGAGAAGTGCAGCGCTTGAGAGATCGACCACTGACTGAACAGGCCCTGCCCAGGCTGTTAGAGTGAGCCAGGAGCCAGATCCAGTGAGGTCTGTTTACCAGGTTGGCGATAGACACCTGCCCGACCCAGACAGGCGATGCCAGGAGGCAATCAATGCAGCCGATCACTTTGCGCAAAGCGCTCCCTCAGGATGCCCTGTGTCTTGCCGCACTCGGCATTCAGGTCTTTCTCGATACCTATGCCACCGAAGGCATACGCGACGCCATCGCCCAGGAAGCCCTGGACTCATTCTCGCCAGACAGCCTGTCGAAGGTGATTGCCAGACCAGATACCTTCATCACGCTCGCAGAGATTGACGGGCATCTGGTCGGTTTTGCCCAGGTCGCCATGAACATCGGCCATGAACGGATTGCCAACCCGCAGGCGTGCGAGCTGCAATGCCTCTACCTGCAGGAGCGATTTACCGGGCAAGGCATTGGTTATCGCTTGCTCGAGGCCGCCGAGCAACAGGCCAGGCGTGATGGCGGGTCGATCCTGTGGGCCACTGTCTGGGCGAGGAATGGTCGGGCGCTGGCGTTCTATCCTCGACAAGGTTACGAGCACCTTGGCTCGCAACCCTATACATTCCAGAACGAGACGCATGAAAACCAGTTGTTCAGCAAGTTATTGTGAGGGCCGACAGGACACCAGGTGCGCGATTGAGCGATGCATCCCACTAATGCTCGACCGCAGGCAACGATCCAACAGCCGTTTGCCTCGCTGGTCAGCGGGTTCCTGGCGCAATCATCCCGCAACTGATGATCGCTGACATTGCTCGACGACCTACCCTTTGAGCTCAAGCAGGAGGGATGGGAAATGTGCGGACGGCTGAGCCAGTACCGCGGACTCCATGACTTCGTCGAGACCCTGAGCATTCCGCAGGCCTGGCGGAACAATATCGGCGAGCAGCCGCTCGGCCACTACAACGTTGCGCCGACCACGCAGGTCGCGGTGCTTAGGGTAGACGACGCAGGTCCGCGCGCGGACCTGGTGAGATGGGGATGGCGTCCACATTGGGCGACCGACCGGGCCACACCGATCAATGCCCGCATTGAAAAGGTAGCGCACGGCGCCTTCTTCCGGGCGATATGGCCATACCGGGCCATCACCCCGGTGGACGGCTGGTATGAATGGGTGGATGAAGGCGGGCCGAAGAAGCAGCCCTACTACATCCGCCGACGCGATGGTCGCCCTGGCCTGTGCGCCGCCATCGGCCAGTTCGCCGGCAACGATCATGACGGGTTCGTGATCATCACCGCCGATGCCCAGGGCGGCCTGGTCGACGTGCACGACCGGCGACCGGTTGTGCTGCCGTCTGGCCTGGCTATCGAATGGATGTCGGTCCCTATGCCCAGTGAACACGCCGAGCAGTTGCTGCTCAACCTGGGCGAGCCGTCGGAGACTTTTGAGTGGTACCGGGTGGGCGCTGCAGTGGGTAACGTACGCAATCAAGGACAGGATCTGATCGAACCGGTTCAGTGAAGGACTAGCGACTGGCAAGGGGCTTCAGGTTAGCTCCGTCCACCTCAATCTGCAGCCGTCCAGACAGCCAGCTCATAGCCATCTGGGTCGATGAAGTGGAACCGTTTTCCACCTGGGAACGAAAACGCTTCCCGGCTGATCTTGCCGCCCGCCGCCACGACACTGTTCTGAGCTTTGGCAAGATCGTTTGCGTACAGGATGACCAACGGCCCTCCGGGCCTGACCGGCTCGCCCGTGGTGAAGCCGCCGGCAAGCCGACCGTCACTGAACTCGGTGTATGTCGGACCGTAGTCCATGAAGGTCCAACCGAACACCGCGCCGTAAAAATCCTTGCTGCGCTTGATGTCGCTGACGTTGAACTCGACGTTGTCGATCTGGCTATCCTTCCCTCGATTGCTCATTGGCACCTCCCTGTTGGAGGCAGGAATCTACCATAGCCCGGCTACGGCCGGCTTCAACGCCCGCATAGGACAAGATACAGAATCGCCTGGAGGCGAGACCTGCTACAGCTTTTGCCAGTCATGCTGGCGCTGGACGGATGAAAAGCCAGGCTGGATCACGTCCCGATTTGGACGAGTCCGCTACGTTAAAGATTACAGGTGTATTGATACTCGAAGGGAAAGAAGACGGTGTCGACCACCAGGGAAAACGGCGCGTCTACCAGTAGAAAAGGGATCAGCTTTCCTTTGGATGTCCCTACCAGCCACCAATCGAACCTGAGGCCGATGTAAGGACAACGGTGCTTGTCATAATCCATGCGCATGGCGGTGGCCATGCATCCGTTCAAGCTGGTAATCAGCACCAGTAAAATCGCCTTGCGAACCACCTAGCGTCCTTATTGCTTCCTTGCACAGACCTCTATAGACGCTGTTGCGTGGAGTTGGTCACCCACTGTCGCCGATGGAGAAGGGGCTAAGTGAACTGGGGATCAGGAGGAGCCCCCATACAACTGTCGTCGCACCTATGCGACAATAGGCGCAATGTCTGGCCTCAACTCCCGCATTTTTCACCCAACAGCTGGGTCACAGCGTGCGAATGCTGCTGTCGACGCATGCGCGTTGGCTCAACTCAAGCTCCGACTGGAGCGAGCTGGACACGCTCAGGATTGGTATCAGATCGGTATCAGCTGAAAATCCAGCCGCGTAAGTTACTGATAGGTAAGCGCTTTGATCTCCACCGCTAATATCACCATGCAGTTCGGCTCCAAGCCCCTGTTCGAAAACGTCTCGGTCAAATTCAACAACGGCAACCGCTACGGCCTGATCGGCGCCAACGGTTGCGGCAAGTCGACCTTCATGAAGATCCTCGGCGGCGACCTGGAGCCGTCCGGTGGCCAGGTGATGCTCGAGCCCAACACCCGCCTGGGCAAGCTGCGCCAGGATCAGTTCGCCTACGAAGAGTTCGCCGTGATCGACACGGTGATCATGGGCCACGAGCAGCTGTGGAAGGTCAAGGCCGAGCGCGACCGCATCTATTCGCTGCCGGAGATGAGCGAGGAAGACGGCATGGCCGTCGCCGAGCTGGAAACCGAATTCGCCGAGATGGACGGCTACACCGCCGAATCCCGCGCCGGCGAGCTGCTGCTGGGCCTGGGTATCCCGCTGGAACAGCACTTCGGCCCGATGAGCGAAGTGGCCCCGGGCTGGAAGCTGCGCGTGCTGCTGGCCCAGGCGCTGTTCTCCGATCCGGACGTGCTGCTGCTCGACGAACCGACCAACCACCTGGACATCAACACCATCCGCTGGCTGGAAACGATCCTCACGGCGCGTAACAGCACCATGATCATCATTTCCCACGACCGTCACTTCCTCAACAGTGTCTGCACCCACATGGCCGACCTGGACTACGGTGAGCTGCGTCTGTTCCCCGGCAACTACGACGAGTACATGACGGCCGCGACCCAGTCCCGCGAGCAGTTGCTGTCGGACAATGCCAAGAAGAAAGCCCAGATCGCCGAACTGCAGACCTTCGTCAGCCGCTTCTCGGCCAACGCCTCGAAAGCCAAGCAGGCCACCTCGCGCGCCAAGCAGATCGACAAGATCCAGCTGGCCGAGGTCAAGCCGTCGAGCCGGGTCAGCCCGTTCATCCGCTTCGAGCAGACCAAGAAACTGCACCGCCAGGCAGTGATCGTCGACAAGATGGCCAAGGCCTTCGACGACAAGGTGCTGTTCAAGGACTTCAGCTTCACCATCGAAGCCGGCGAGCGCGTGGCCATCATCGGCCCCAACGGTATCGGCAAGACCACCCTGCTGCGCACCCTGGTCGGTGAGATGACCCCGGACAAGGGCGAAGTGAAGTGGACCGACAGCGCCGAGGTGGGCTATTACGCCCAGGATCACGCCCACGACTTCGAAGACGACGTGACCCTGTTCGACTGGATGGGCCAGTGGACCAGCGGCGAGCAGGTGATCCGCGGCACCCTGGGGCGCATGCTGTTCTCCAACGACGAGATCCTCAAGTCGGTGAAGGTGATCTCCGGCGGTGAGCAGGGCCGCATGCTGTTCGGCAAGCTGATCCTGCAGAAACCCAACGTGCTGGTGATGGACGAACCGACCAACCACCTGGACATGGAATCGATCGAGGCGCTGAACCTGGCGCTGGAGAACTATCCGGGCACCCTGCTGTTCGTCAGCCACGACCGTGAGTTCGTGTCGTCGCTGGCCACCCGCATCATCGAGCTGACGGCCGATGGCGTGGTGGACTTCAGCGGTACCTACGACGACTACCTGCGCAGCCAGGGTGTGGTGGTCTGAGCCAACGCTGAGTAACCTTCATCGCGGGGCGAGTCCGCTCTCATAACCCGCCCTTTCAAGTGTCGATAATTGGCGCCCGACTTGGATTTGCCAGGGCTGCTTTGCAGCCCTTTCGCGGCACAAGGCCGCTCCTACAGGGCGTGTGGTCTCCTGTAGGAGCGGCCTTGTGCCGCGAAAGGGTCGCAAAGCGACCCCGGCACAAAACCTTGAAAGGGCTGGCTCTCACAACGGTATTTGACATGCTTGTGGGAGCAACTGTCTTGCACTGCCTGCGGCCAATTAGTTAGCCTGCTTTCTTTTCCGTCGCGCAGCGGCCATGATGGGCACAGCCCCACCGCCCGCCCGCGAACGAGCCCCATGACCGCGCCACACGCCTCCAGCGTCACCCTGCAGATCCTCTCGATCGTCTTCTATACCTTCATCGCCTTTCTCTGCATCGGCCTGCCGATCGCGGTGCTGCCTGGCCATGTGCACGACCAGCTGGGCTTCGGCGCGGTGATCGCCGGCCTGACCATCGGCCTGCAGTACCTGGCCACCCTGCTCAGCCGGCCCTTCGCCGGACGGGTGGCGGACACCCTCGGCGGCAAGCGCGCGATCCGCTACGGCCTGTACGGCATCGCCGGCTGTGGCGTGCTGACCCTGCTGTCGGCCTGGACCTTGACCCTGCCCTGGCTGAGCCTGGCACTGCTGCTGGGCGGCCGGCTGTTGCTGGGCATCGCCCAGGGGTTGATCGGCGTCGCGACGCTGAGCTGGGGGATCGGCCAGGTTGGGCCGGAACATACTGCCCAGGTCATTTCCTGGAACGGCATCGCCTCCTATGGCGCCATCGCCATCGGCGCGCCCGCCGGCGTGCTGCTGGTGGGTGGCCTGAGCTTCGCCGTGCTCGGTCCGGCACTGCTGGGCTTGGCGCTGCTGGCCCTGTTGGTGCTGCGCACCCGGCCGGACGTGGTGGTGGTGCGCGGCGAACGGTTGCCGTTCTGGTCGGCGTTCGGCCGCGTGGCGCCCTGCGGCGTGGGACTGACCCTGGCGTCGATCGGCTACGGCACCCTGACCACCTTCGTCACCCTGTACTACCTCGAGCGAGGCTGGGCCGGCGCCGCCTGGTGCCTGAGCGCCTTCGGCCTGTGCTTCATCCTGTCGCGGCTGCTGTTCGTCAATGCGGTCAACCGCTTCGGCGGCTACAACGTGGCCATCGTCTGCATGGCCACCGAGGTGCTCGGGCTGACCTTGCTATGGCTGGCGCCGTCGCCGTTGTGGGCGATGGTCGGTGCCGGGCTGACCGGCTTCGGCCTGTCGCTGGTGTACCCGGCCCTGGGCGTCGAGGCGATCCGCCAGGTGCCCAGCAGCAGCCGTGGCGCCGGGCTGGGCGCCTACGCGGTGTTCTTCGACCTGGCGCTGGCCATCGCCGGCCCGGTGATGGGCGCGGTGGCGGTGCACCTGGGCTATGCCTCGATCTTCTGCGTCGCCGCCCTGCTCGCCCTGTCAGGGGTGGGCCTGACCCTGCTGCTGGCCCGCCGCGGCTGAACGCTCGGCGGGCTCCGGCGCGCCCAGTGCCTGGCTGAAGAAGGCGGTGGTCTCGCTGCGCAGCGAACGATGGATATGCCGACGGTCGACGCCCTCGGCGTCCTTGCACAGCACTGGCATGCGCTGGTGCTGCTCGTCGTCGCACGGGGCCATGAACACGAAGTGTCCGGCACCGGCCAGCAGACGGTAGTCGGGCGTGACCGGCAGCTTGCGCGCCAGGGCATCGGCGTTATGCTCCAGGGCCAGGAGCTGGTCGTTGTCACCGCTGTAGATCAGTGCGGGCACCTGCACGCCAGCCAGGGCGTGGCGGCCGAACATCAGGCTCAACGGCGCCATCAGCATCACCGCGCCCACCCGGGGGTCGGCGCGGGGCGCCAGCTCGCTGTGATCGGCGATCAGCACGCCATGGGTCTTGCAGGCGTCAGCGTCAGTGGGGCGTTGCTCGCAATAGCGGCGCAGGCGTTCGAGGTCAGGACGTGCGCCGGACAGGATCAGCGCGGTCTCGCCGCCGGCGGAATAGCCGATCACCCCGACCTTGCCATCGTTCAGGTACGGCGCGAGCAGCTTGTCGCTTCGCGACGCGGTGATCGCGGCGCTGATCTGCAGGGGGCGGCCATAGAGGTTGCTGAGGGTACCCAAACGACTGTGGTCGCGGTTGTTATCGCCGGGATGAACCACCGCCACCACCACGAAACCCTGGCGGGCCAGGCCATTGGCCAGGTCGTGCAAGGCCATCGGGCTGCCGGTATTGCCGTGGGAGATCACCAGCAGCGGGAACTGGCCCATGGCTACCGGCGCCTCTTCGGCGACACGGGTCTGGTAGCCCTCGATGCGCACCGGATGCGCCTCGCCACTGGAGGGGTAGAACACCAACGCCTGCATGGGCCGGGCGTCAACCGGGTCGCTGAAGGTCAGGCGGTGCAAGCCGGCTGCCCACGGCGCCGCGTCGGCGCGGGCCAGCAGGCCGCCCAGCAGCAACAGCGCCATCAGCATGCGGGCTCGCTTCATCGCAGGGCGCTCCTCGTCGCAAGGCACTGCGCGGTGCTCAGGTATGGGTCCCAGCATAGAACCCGGCGCGCCGGCGGCACATGAAAACTGGATGAAAAAAGCCGACTGGCGCGCTGGGCGGCAGTCGGCTTTAGGTGCGCAATGGCGATCAGGCGGCGGCGAACAGCTCACCTGCTATCTGCGCCTGGGCGGCGTCGATGGCCTTGGCACGGTGTTCCGGGCCGTAGGCCAGGCCGTGGGCGCGGACGATTTCCAGGTCGGTGATGCCGATGAAGCCGAGGAACACCTTGAGGAAGTCTTCATGGCCGACGCCGGTAGGCTGGCCCTGATGCAGGCCGCCAGCGGTGGACACCAGGATCACCTTCTTGTCGCCGCACAGGCCTTCAGGGCCGGCCTCGGTGTAGCGGAAGGTCTTGCCGGCCACCGCCACGCGGTCGATCCAGGCCTTGAGCTGGGTCGGCACGGTGAAGTTGTACATCGGCGCGCCGATCACCACGGCGTCGGCGGCGAGGAATTCTTCCAGGGTCTCGGCGCTCAACTTGGCCTCGTGGGCCTGGGCAGCGTCGCGCATCTCTTCCGGGGTGCCGGCGGCTACCAGGGTGGCGGCGGAGAAGTGGCTGATGGCGTCGGCGGCCAGGTCACGGTAAACCACTTCGAGGCTCGGGTCAGCAGCTTTCCAGGCCTCGACCACTTCGCGGCTCAGCTGACGGGAGGCGGAATTGTCGCCCAGGATGCTCGAATCGATATGCAACAGTTTCATGGGACTCTCCTGTGAATGAAGACCGCGGCGGTGGGCGATCACGATGGGAGCAATCCTATAGGCACATCGAATAGCTGATAAGTCGGTAAAAACGCGTTAGTTTGTTCCACTGATGGAACAATGAGACAGCCAAATGCAAGACCTCAACGACCTCTTCTACTTCGCCCGGGTGGTCGAAGCCGGTGGTTTCGCCGCCGCCGGGCGCCAGCTGGGCATCCCCAAGTCACGCCTGTCGCGGCGCATCGCCGAGCTGGAGGAACGCCTGGGCACCCGCCTGCTGCAGCGCACCACCCGCCAGCTCAAGCTCACCGCCGTGGGCGAGCGCTACCTGAACCATTGCCAGGCCATGCTGCTGGAGGCGGAAATGGCCGACGAGGTGGTGGCCAGCATGTCCAGCGAGCCCCGCGGCCGCCTGCGGGTGTCCTGCCCGGTGGCCCTGGCCCACGCCTTCCTGCCGGATGTGGTTAGCCGCTTTCTTGCCCAGTACCCCCTGGTGCAGCTGGACATGGTGCTGCTCAACCGCCGGGTCGACCTGATCTCCGAAGGCATCGACGTGGCCCTGCGGGTACGCGACCTGGGTGACGAGGACCCGGCGCTGGTCACCCGCCGCCTGCGCCAGGCGCAGATGCAGCTGGTGGCAGCGCCTGGCTTCGCCGACCATATCCGCGAACCCGCCGAGCTGGCCACCCTGCCAGTGCTAGGCGCGGCCGAGGCCGACCGCCTGGTGCACTTCCGTTTGCATGGGCCGCACGGGCGCCAGGAGGACGTTGCCCTGGAGCCGCGGCTGGCCATCGACGATTTCGTCGTGCGCAACGCCGCGGTACGCGCCGGGCTGGGCTTCACCGCCCTGCCGTCGATGTTCTGCGAGGAGGAACTGGCCCGTGGCGAACTGGTGCGCCTGCTGCCAGACTGGTCGCTGCCCGGCGGCTACCTGCAGGCGGTCTACCCGCACCGCCGCGGCCTGCTGCCGGCGGTACGCGCGTGGATCGATCACCTGGCGGTCTCGTTCGAGGCCTGTGGAGAGCGTTATGTCTGAGAAAAGGATGTCCGAGGATCAGGTGGCGGCGCTGTGCCTGGCCCTGCCCGGGGCGCGGGAAGACTATAAATGGGGCGGCATCCGGGTGTTCTCGGTGGCCGGCAACAAGATGTTCGCCGTGCAGGACCTGGGCGGCGCCGGCTTGTCGTTCAAGGTGGCCGACGAGCTGTTCCTCGGCTACTGCGACCGCCCCGGCATTCGCCCGGCGCCTTACCTGGCGCGGGCGAAATGGATCAGCATGCTGCCGCCCTACCCCATGGGCCGCGACGAGCTGAGCGACCTGCTGCGCCGGTCGCACCAATTGGTGGTGGGGCGGTTGCCCAAGGGCCAGCAGGTTGGGTTGTTGCTTGGGGCGGACGAGGTTCCTTAGGGTGATCGGCGTTGTAGTTGCAGCGCCTGTCAAATCGAGCGCCGCCCGCGCGGCGCATCGCGGCACAAGGCCGCTCCTACATCTGTTTCGGGCCAGTCAAACCTGTGCCATTACCTGG
>NZ_JAJSRC010000045.1:0-32695 GCF_021283245.1 Pseudomonas sp. NMI760_13
CCCCGCGATGGCGTTGATGCCATCGCGGGGCAAGCCCGCTCCCACGAACTTCAATGACCTTTGCCGGCCGCCGCCGGCGCCTTGCCGGCGCGCATCTGCTGCAATAACGGCGTGCATTGGTTCGGCTCATCCCCGCTGCTCGGCGCGATCAGCGCCAACAGCCCCGCCGCCGGCCCGGCCACCACGCCAAGCGCCACCATCCCCGCGCCACGCAGCGCCAGCGGCACAGCCTGTACGCCGGCACTCGGCTTGGCGAACGGCCCACGCACATACAACGGCGAACGCAACGAGAACAGACGCAGGCCCTTGGACTCGGGGGTGATCTTCAGGTCCAGTTGCTCACTGGCGAAGTTGGCCGTGCCGTTGATGTAGATGATCGCGTTCTCGGTGTCGAAGACGAACAAGCGGGTGGTGGCCAGGCCATCCTTGATCCCGACGTCCGCCGCGGCGCAGTTGATCTTCACATCTTCATCGCCGAACAGCTTGCCGACCACGTAGTTGCCGACGTTGAGCCCGGCGATCTCCATCAGGCTGCGGCTGATTGCGCCATCATTGATCAGCAGGCGCAGATCCCCGCTGGAAGTGCCCAGCAGTGCCGCCACCGAGTTGCCCCGGCCACTGATGTCGGCATCGCCGTTGAGTTCACCGAAGCTGGTCTGCATCGGCGCGAAGCTGGGGAACAGCTGCTTGAGCTTGAAGCCACGCGCGGTCAGCCGGGCGCGGCCCTGCAACGGCGCGCTGCGTCCGTCCAGGCGGATGTTGGAATCGAGGTTGCCGCCGGCTACGCCAAAGCGCAGCGGCTCCAGGCGCAGCAGGCCGTCCTCGAGGATCACATGGGCGGACAGGTCGTTGAACGGCAGCTTCTCGCTGTGCACGATGCGCTTGCCGGCGAAGGTCACATCGGCATCCATGGCCCGCCAGCGCTCGGTGCGGAACTCTTCGACCGGCAGCACCTTGCCGGCCGGCTGCTTGCTGGCGCCGCCGCGGGCCTTCTGCTCGCTGTTGGAGTCGGCGCCGATCAGCGGCGCCAGGTCCTTGAACAGCAGCTGGTTGGACACCAGGTTGCCGGAGAGCTTCGGCCGGGGCTGGCTGGCGACGAAGGCCAGGTCGCCGTGGATGTCGCTGTCGCCGATCTTGCCGTTGAAGCCTTCGTAGCGGAACTGCGCCCCCTCGGCGGCATGCAGGTTGGCGGTCAGATGACCATCGGTGGCGTATGGGGGCGTATCGGGCAAGGTCACGCCGGTCAGCGGGTAGAGGTTGCCCAGGCTGCTGCCGGAAAGCTTCAGGCGCAGGTCGAGGGCGCCGAGGTTGCGTGGATCGGTCAGGGTCCCGGCCAGCGCGACCCGGGTGTCGCCGATACGCACGTCGGCCTGTAGCGGAAACGGCTGGCTGGTGTCCTGCAGCGCCAGCAGGCCGCCGATCTTGCCGGTGCCGGCCACCGCCAGGCCCTTGTAGCGGCCCTGGGCCTTGAAACCGAAGGCGTAGTCCTGGGCATTGCCGGCCTTCTCGGCGCGGGCCTTGCCAACGATGTCGCTGAACGGGATCGGCTTGCCCAGCGGATCGACCTGCACCTTCATGCTGGTCTTCAGCGTCTGGTCGTCGAAGCTGACGTTGCCTTGGTCGAAACCAATGGCGCCGATGTCCAACACCCACTTCGACGGCTCTTCGTTCTCGTCCTTGGGCCCGAAATCGAACACCCAGTTGGCCCGGCCATCGGCCTGCCGGGCAAGGCTGGCGCTGGGCTTGACCAGGTCGATGCGCGGAATGCTGATGCGTTGGACGATCAGCGGCAACGGCGCCAGGCGAAAGTCCACGCGCTCCAGGGCGACCATATGCGGCGCCTTGAGCCAATCGGGGTTGCCCAGGGTGAGGTCTTCGGCGGTGAAGTGCGGCCACGGCACGAAGGCGCGCCAGCCGCCTTCCTCGGGCTCGGTGCGCCAGTGCACGGCGAGGTTGCCGTTGATCGCGAAGGGCCGGTGCAGGGCTTCGGAGACTTTCTCGTTAAGCAGCGGCTTGACGCGGTTCCAGTCGAAAGTGGCGATCACCACCACCAGGATCGCCAGCAGGGTGGCGAGGGTGGCGAAGGTCCAGATGAGGATTCTGGCAGGGCGCGTCATTGCATGGTTCTCCTGACTGCATGGCACTCATTATGTCGGACTGATGAAAAACCGCCGGGTTTAATCCGTGCGCCATGATAACCAGGATTTTCCTGACGCCTTTCTCAGCTTTTCGTCCATGGACAGCGGCAGTGTTACCGGGGATCAAGCGTGCCTCAGCGCTTGCAAAACACCTGAAAACATTGATTCAGAGCCTTCCGCGCACAGTATCAATCCCGTCGATTGTTACCATTATCCTGATGAACTTTTCTCTGGAGTTACCAGGCGTAGCATTGGCTTCGTACCCACTTTCCAGCCCCCCCGAGGAGCACCGAATCATGAAACGCCATCTGCTGCTGAGCCTGACCCTGTCCGTACTTGCCGCCAACGCCTTCGCCCTGCCAGCCGAAGACCAGCACCTGAGCGCTGAATCGCGCTCCAGCGCCGCCGCCGTCAGCCAACCGCTGAACACTCTGGCAGAAGGTGGCGCCGAGCGCCTGCAGGAACGCGCAGGCCGCCTGGCCGAAGGCGGTTCCGAGCGCCTGCTCGAACGTAACAACCGTGTCGCCGAAGGTGGCTCGGATCGCCTGATCGAACGCAACGACCGCGTTGCCGAGGGCGGCTCCGATCGCCTGATCCAACGCAATGACCGCGTCGCCGAAGGGGGCTCCGATCGCCTGATCCAACGCAATGACCGTGTCGCAGAAGGTGGCGCCGATCGCCTCAACGAACGCAACAACCGTGTAGCCGAAGGTGGCTCGGATCGTCTGGTCGAACTCAGCCGTGTGAGCTGATCGCCATGGCCGAAAACAACAACCCGCCCCACTGCGCCTGCTCCCCTCCAAGCCCGGTCCATTGACCGGGCTTTGTTTTTTTATCCAGAATGCCCAGTCGTACAGTCATAGAATCCTGTCCCATGCTGCCGCGCGCCGAACAGAAGTTACAAACCCGCCAGGCCCTGCTGGATGCCGCCTGCCTGCTCATGGAGAGCGGCCGTGGCTTCGGCAGCATCAGCCTGCGCGAGGTGGCCAAGGCCGCGGGCATCGTGCCCACCGGCTTCTACCGCCACTTCCCCGACATGGATGCCCTGGGCCTGGCCCTGGTCGCCGAGGTGGACACCACCTTCCGCCAGACCATTCGCCTGGTGCGCCAGAATGAATTCGAACTGGGCGGCATCACCGACGCCTCGGTGCGCATCTTCCTCGACGTGGTCATCGCCCACCGGGCGCAGTTCCTGTTCCTAGCCCGCGAGCAATATGGCGGCTCGCAACCGGTACGCCAGGCCATCGCCCGCCTGCGCCAGGACATCAGCAGCGACCTGGCCACGGACCTGGCGCGCATGCCGCGCTGGCAGCACCTGGACGGCGCCGCCCTGGCGGTAATGGCCGACCTGGTGGTCAAGACCGTGTTCGCCACCTTGCCCGAACTGATCGACAGTCCCGAGCCGGGTCATCCACAGGCGCTGACACCGCAGGAAAAGATCACCCAGCAGTTGCGCTTCATCTTCGTCGGCGCGCGGCACTGGCAGGGGCTGGGTAATCCCGGCTGACGCTTTCGCCCAGATCGGATCATGTGCGCGGGCAGCGTGGGAGCGGGCTTGCCCCGCGATGGCGCTATCGCGGGGCAAGCCCGCTCCCACGCTGCCCGCGCACACGAAGCACTGGCCACTTCTGCTACCATGGCGCCCTGCCCGACCGTCACGAGCGCGACCATGTCCGACCCCCGCCCCGCATTGACCCGTTTCCAACAGCACTTCGCCGAGCGCATCGTGCCGCTGTGGCAGGGCCCTGGCTGGAACGCCGACATGGCCCTGCCGTACGAAGCCCTGGACACCCAGCATCGGCCACTGCCGGTGCAGCGCTACCGGGCCATGGCCTGCGCCCGTCAGCTGTACCTGTTCAGCAGCCGCATCGAGCAACCGGGCGCCGCCGAACGCGCCGCCGCGCTGCTGCGTTCACTGCAGAAGCACTTCCACGACGCCGAGCACGGCGGCTGGTTCTACAGCATCGACGCCCAGGGCAAGCCACTGGACCGGCGCAAGGACCTCTACACCCACGCCTTCATCGTGTTCGCTTGCGCCCATTACTGGGGCAAGGTGGGCGAAGGCCTGGTGGAGGCCACGCTCAACGGCGCCCTCGAAGTCGTTGCCGAGCAGTTCGCCCGCGACGATGGCCTGTACGAGGCCAGCCTCGGTGAGGACTGGTCGGATTTGGGCAGCGGCCCGCTGCAGAACCCGCAGATGCACCTGGCCGAGGCCTTTCTCCAGGTGCTGGCCGTGCGCGAAGACGACGAGGTTCGCCAGTCGCTGCTGGAGCTGTGCGACGCGCTGCAGGCGCAGTTCATCGAGCCGAGCCACGGCCTGATGCTGGAAAAACCGCGTGGGGCTGTGGATAACTGGTTCGAGCCAGGCCACCAGTTCGAATGGTTCTACCTGCTGGATACCTCGCCATTGCTGCGCGGCACGGCGCTGCACGCCTCCATCGAGCGGGCCTTCGACTTTGCCGAACAGTACGGAGTGAAGGATACGGCGGTGCTGGCGATGCTGGACGTGGACGGCCAGGTCATCGACGCGACACAGCGGATCTGGGCGCAGGCGGAGTACCTGCGGGCACTGGCCTTGCGGCCGGGAAGCGAGGCACGGTTGCTGGCACAGCTAGCGGCGCTGGAGTCACGCTTTCTGCATGAAGGCGGCTGGCATGAGTGCCGCGATGGCGCGGGGGCGGTGAGCCGCCATGACATGCCTTCGACCACGCCCTACCACCTGGCGACTTGCCTGGAAGGCCTGCAGCGCCTGATCTGAGGTTGTCGCGGATGTGTCCGTGAGGGGCGCGAGGCGCCCCTGCGATGCATCAGGTCTGTCAGGCCCTCAGACGTAGTCATCGTCCGAGAAGAAGCCGCCATCGTCATTGCTGTAACCGGCATCGGCATAACCGCCCTGGTCATTGCCCCAGCCCCCGCTGTCCGCCACCTGGCGCTGGCTGTCCTGGTCATTCCAGCCACCCGCGTCGCTGGCCGGCGCCGGTGCTTCCTTGATCACCTCGACGATCTCCTCAGGCTGCGAGTTGTGGTTGAACAGGCTGCTGATGCCCTGGGCCAGCAACACGCCACCGGCCACACCCGCGGCGGTCTGCATGGCACCGCCGAGGAAGCTGCTGGCGCCACTGCGCGCCGGGGCGGGCGCCGCGCCGAAGCCCGGCTGCTGCGGTGGCGGGGCATAGGCCTGGGGCGCCGGTTCACGCCAGCCACCCGCAGAAGTCGGCGGCGGCGCGACCGGGCGCTGCGGCTCTGGATTGCGGGCTCCCGCGCCAAAGATGCTGGAGAGGAAACCACCGCCACTGCTGGGGCGGCTCGCATCCAGTTGCGCGCGAGCCTGGCGCAGTTCGGCCTCGAGCTGCTTGTTCTGCTCGTCCAGGCGCTTGATCGCCGTCTCCTGGACCAGGATCGCCTGGGCCATGTAGTAAGGCGCCGCCGGCTGCTGGCGCAGGTGCTCCTCGATGCGCGCCTGGGCCTGGGCATCGCGCGGCTGGGCCGGGTCCTCGGCTTGCTTGAGACGGCCGAACAGGCCATCGATCAGGGTTTGTTCTTCAGTGTTCATCGGGGCAACCTCGTGCGCTGAACAGGACATCGGACAGCGTCAAAGATGGAGGCCCGGGCTTGGCGATTCAATTGTCCGGGCCATGAAACTTTTTTCAGCAAGCGGGCCGACTGGGCTAAAGTTACGCCCTGCTTTTTCTGCCATGCGATGTTGACCGATGAATCCGCTGAGCGTTCTGCGCGACTCCCTGTACTTCTTCCGCCGTCACCTGACGAGCATCCTCCAGCTGTGCCTGCCTTTGGTGGTACTGGAGGCCCTCGGTACCCAGTTGCTCTACAGCCAGCTGGGCGAGCAGGCCTCACCGGCCTACGGCATGCTCGTCAGCCTGCTGTTCTACCCGCTGTACAGCGCCGCGCTGATCCTCTACCTCGACACCCGCAGCAACGGCCTGGACACCGCCAAGCGCGACCTGTTCGCCCGCGCCCTGCAACTGTGGCCGATGCTGGCCCTGCTGATCGTGATCAGTTCGCTGCTGATCATGGCGGGCCTGGCGCTGCTCATCTTCCCCGGCGTGTGGATCATGGTGAACCTGGTGTTCGCCGAGTACCTGCTGGTGCTGCGCGGCCTGCCGGTGATCGAGTCGATGCGCACCAGCGCGCGCATGACCACCGGGCATTTCCTGCGCATCATGGTCTGCATGCTGTCGGTGCTGGCGCCGCTGTGGCTGATCGACGGCCTGCTGCTGCAGCTGTTCCCCGAGCCGCAGCCTGGTGTGCAACTGGCCCTGGACAGCCTCAGCGGCTTCCTGCAGTTGTTCAGCACCGTGGTGCTGTACCGCCTGTTCATGCTGCTCGAGGGAGAAGCCGGCGCCTGAGGCCGGCATTCCCCAGGCGTCAGGCTTTCCTTGGCTTGGCCCTGGCCGTGGCCTCCGCCACCAGTGGATCGTCCGGCCAGTAGTGCTTGGGATAGCGCCCTTTCAGGTCCTTCTTCACCTCGGCATAGGTGGTGCGCCAGAAGTTGGCCAGGTCCTGGGTCACCTGCACCGGCCGGCGCGCCGGCGACAGCAGGTGCAGCTTGACCTGCTGGCGGCCATTGGCGATGCGCGGGGTGTCGGCCAGGCCGAACAGCTCCTGCAGGCGCACGGCGAGGATCGGTGGCTGCTCGCTGTAGTCCAGGCGAATGCTGGAGCCCGAGGGCACGGCCAGGTGTGATGGCGCCAGCTCGTCCAGACGCTGTGGCAGCGGCCAGGGCAGCAGGTTGCGCAGCATCGAGGGCAGGTCCAGGCTGGCGAAATGGCTCAGCCGCGACACCTTGCCCAGATAAGGTTGCAACCAGTCTTCCAGGTTGGCGAGCAAGGCGTCGTCACCCAGGTCGGGCCACTCGCTGTGGCCGTCCTTTTCCAGGTCCAGCTGACGCAACATAGCGACACGGGCCTGCCACTGGCGCAGTTCCGGGGTCCAGGTCAGCAAGTTCAGGCCCTTGCGCCGCACCAGCCCCAGCAAAGCCCGGGCCCGTGCGTCGTCATCCAGCTCCGGCAGCGGCTCGCGGCTGAGCACCAGTTCGCCGACCTTGCGCTGGCGCTCGGCGCGCAGCACCTGTTCACGCTCGTCCCAATCGAGCAGGTCGAACTGCTCCACCTGCTCGGCCAGCACACCGTCGAATAGCGCCGGATCGAACTCGGCGGCCAGGTAGATGCGCTCCTCACGCTGCCCCTGGCGGCTGCCCAGGTCGGCGATCACCAGCCACGGGCTTTTCATCAGTGCATCAGCTTCGGCGAACAGCGCCGCACGGCCATTGGCCAGGCGGTACTCGGCGCCGCCTTCGCGACGCTGCTGCGCCACCCGGTCGGGGTAGGCCAGCGCCAGCACCGCACCCAGCCAGCGGGGATGATCGGGGTCGGCGACCGGGCTGCGCGGTTTGCCACGCAACTGGCCGCGGTACTGCCGGGCCAGTTGCCGGGCGCGCTGCACGCCGCCTTGCCCGCCACGGGAGGCGCGGCTTTCGCCGCTGAGCAGGGCCAACCGGCTATGCAGGTCGGCACCGCCGCCGCGCAGGATGTCGCGCTCGCCCAGCAACGCGGCGACATCGCAGGCCATGTCGGCCAATCCGAGGTCCTGGCCGCGCAGCAGCAGGTGGGCGATGCGCGGATGCGCAGGCAGCTCGGCCATGGCCTGGCCATGGGTGCTCAGGTTGTCGCGGCACCCGGGCTTGAAGGCACCGAGCCGGGCCAGCAGGTCCTGGGCCTGGCCGTAGGCAGCGGCCGGTGGCTGGTCGAGCCAGCTGAGCTGCTCCGGCGGCACGCCCCAGCGCGCCAGTTGCAGGGCCAGCCCGGCCAGGTCGGCCTGGAGGATCTCGGCGCTGCCGTGGGCCGCCAATTGGTCGTGTTGCGCCTCGGACCACAGTCGAAAGCACACGCCGGGTTCAAGGCGCCCGGCTCGCCCGGCACGCTGGGTGGCGCTGGCGCGGGAAATACGCTGGGTGTCCAGGCGGGTCATGCCGCTGCCGGGGTCGAAGCGCGGCACCCGCGCCAGACCTGCGTCGATCACCACGCGCACACCGTCGATGGTCAGGCTGGTTTCGGCGATATTGGTGGCCAGCACCACCTTGCGCTGGCCCTTGGGCGCCGGCTCGATGGCGGCGCGCTGGGCGCTCAGGTCAAGCTCGCCGTGCAACGGGCAGAGCAGGATGTCCGGACGCTCGCCCACGGCCTCCTGCAGCGCCTGGTGCACACGGCGGATCTCGGCCTGTCCGGGCAGGAACACCAGCAAGCTGCCGGATTCGTCGGCCAGGGCCTGGAGCACGCAGTCGACCACGCGCGGCTCGACAAACTCGCCAGGCTGCCAGGGGCGGCTCCAGCGGATATCCACCGGATGCATGCGCCCCTGGCTGCTGACGATCGGCGCGTCGTCGAGCAGGCGCGACAACCGCTCGCCCTCCAGCGTCGCCGACATCAGCAGGATCTTCAGAGGCGGCTCGTCGCGCAACAGCGACCGGCCGTTGAGGCTCAGGGCCAGGGCCAGGTCGGCATCCAGGCTGCGTTCGTGGAACTCGTCGAAGATCAGCAGCCCCACGCCATCCAGCGCAGGATCCGCCTGCAGGCGGCGGGTGAGGATGCCCTCGGTGACCACTTCGATGCGCGTGTTCGGGCCGACCTTGCTGTCCAGGCGGATGCGGTAGCCCACGGTTTCGCCAACCTTCTCGCCCAGTTCGCTGGCCAGGCGTTCGGCGGCGGCGCGGGCGGCCAGGCGCCGGGGCTCGAGCATGAGGATGGTCTGCCCCCGCAGCCAGGGCTCAGCGAGCAGGGCCAGTGGCACGCGGGTGGTCTTGCCGGCGCCGGGCGGCGCCTCGAGCACCGCTTCGTCACGTTCGGCCAGGGCCTGGCGCAGGTCGGACAGTACGGCATCGATCGGTAATGAAATCATGGTGGTCCTCGAACAATCGACCGAGTATAACGGCGAACCGAGGCTGCCCTATCATGGTCTTAAGCTCAGGCGCAGGCGATTGCCGCGCCGTTGTTTGTCGTTATCTTCCGGAGATTCACATGCGCATCCCTTCCCGCGTCATCGGTGGCGCCCTCATCGCCACCCTGCTGACCCAGCTGACGGCCTGCGGCACCCTGTTCTACCCCGACCGTCGCGGCCAGATCGAAGGCAAGATCGATCCGGTGGTCGCGGCGCTGGATGCCATCGGTATCCTGTTCTATGTCATTCCCGGCCTGATCGCCTTCGGCATCGACTTCGCCACGGGTGCCATCTACTACCCCGGGGGCACCACGGCCCATGTCGACCCGGCCAAGCTCAAGCCGGCGATCAATGCCGATGGCCAGGTCGACCGGACCAAACTGCAGGCTATCCTTGAAAGCGAACTGGGCCAGCGCCTGCCGCTGAACGACCCGCGGCTGATCCAGCACCGCGGCAGTGTCGAGCAACTGGCCAGCTACGGCCTGGTACCTGCGGCCTGACCTGATCCGGATGATCCCCTGCGCATGACCGCCACCGCCGAACATCAACGCCTGCTGCGCCTGGCCACCCGCGCCTCGCTGAGCGTCGCCTGCATCCTGGTGCTGAGCAAGGCCGTGGCCTGGTGGCTGAGCGGCTCAGTCAGCCTGCTGGCCGGGCTGACCGACTCGGCACTGGATGCCGCCGCCTCCTTTCTCAACCTGCTGGCGGTGCATTATGCGCTGCGCCCGGCCGATGACGATCACCGCTTCGGCCACGGCAAGGCCGAAGCCCTGGCTGGCATGGCCCAGGCGCTGTTCATCGGGGTCAGCGCGGTGCTGATCGGGGTGCAGGCGTATGAGCGGCTGAAGTCGCCGGAACCCCTGGGCGACACCGCCGCCGGCATCGCGGTAATGCTGCTGTCACTGGCGCTGACCGTGGCGCTGCTGGCCTTCCAGCGCAAGGTGATCCGCCTGACCGGCTCCACCGCCGTGCGCGCGGACTCACTGCACTACCGCTCCGACCTGCTGCTCAACGCCAGCATCCTGCTGGCGCTGCTGCTGGCCCGCTTCGGCTGGCCGCAGCTCGACGCCCTGTTCGGCCTGGGGATCGCCCTGTACATCCTGTGGAGCGCACTGCAGATCGCCCGCGAGAGCACGGCGATCCTGATGGACAAGGAACTGCCGGCCGATATCGGCGAGCGCATGCTGGAGGTGGTGCTGGCGATCCCCGGGGTGAAGGGGGTGCACGACCTGCGCACGCGGGTGTCCGGCAGCCAGTGGTTCGTGCAACTGCACCTGGAGCTGCCCGGCGACATGCCGCTGCATGCCGCCCATGAGCTGTGCGTGCAGGCCTCGCACGTCATTCGCCAGCGCTACCCGCGGGCCGATGTGATGGTTCACGCCGACCCGGTGTAGCCCGTTATCGCGAATACCCCGTCAATTGATGCTGTAGCCGCGCCCGCTCAGGCACGCCCCCAACGCCCGTCGATAGTTGTCCGTCACATTGGCCGGCGGTGCATAGCTGGCGGTCGCCGGATCGAAGCCCGACTGGCTCACCGCCCAGCGATGGCATTGATAGCGGTCCTGCTCCTGCTGCTCCGGCCCCTGGCCGTACATCGGATAGGCGATCACATCGTAGCCGCTGCCCTGCTGCGGCATTGGCGCAGGCGCCACGGCGGGCGGGTTGACCACCACGTACTCGCGGCTGTTGGCCTGGTATTGGTAATACGTGTCGGCCACCAGGAAGAACAGCGCACCGCTCAGCCACACTTCACGGGCATAGGACGGCAGGTAGTCGACCCGTACACCGTAGGGCGGCGTGACCACCACGTAGCCGCCGCCATGGGGCCGGTACCAGTAGCCGCCGGAGTAGAAGTAGTCCTGCCCGCGGTACGGCACTTTCCAGTAACGGTCCGGGAAGCGCTCGACGGTATGCCCGGGATGGTACTGCGGCCCTGGCCCCCAGCCATTGCCATGCCCATCGGGCCGGCCGGACCAGTCACCGCCGGGGCGCTGACCCGGACCACCCGCTTCCCAGTAACGGTTGTCGCCGTAGCGACGGGGAATGTCCTGGTAGTAGCCTTGGCGTGGCGGTTGCGTCTGGCGCACTTCATCACGCGAATTGAGCGGTGATCCACGCCGTTCGCCACCGCCCTGCTCCTGCTGGCCGCCACGACCGTCATGCCCTTCTCCAGGCCCCTCGGCCAGGGCGCCCAGGCTGATGCCCAGGCCCAGCAAACCAACACCTGCCAACCGCCAGATGCGCGAACCCATGTTGTTCCTCTCGATTGAAACGCCCGCCATTATCGTCGGCAGTCTACTCCGCAGAACACGACCGGCAGATTAAATTAGCCAACAACCTGGTGCGCCAACTGCTCGAAGACCTGCATTGGCTGCTCGCGGGCCTGGCAAGCGCAGCCCGCGGCGCAATAAAAAAGGGAGGCCTTGCGGCCTCCCTTCGGGAATTGTCGTCCGTGCTCGGCGCTTGTGGCACCGGCTCACCTCGCGCCGTCTTCTGGACAGTGCGTAGCCCGGGGGCCTGGCGGATCCTGTTGGATGGCTGGCCGCGACCGCCCGCCTAGGGCGCGTCGCCGTGGACTGATGTCCGGGCAGTGATTCTGGTGATAAAGATAGGCCAGACGCCGGGGCAGAGGATTGCGAATATTGCTCTGATAAATAGCGCTTGCGCAATTTTTCACTCAGGATCGATAATTCGCAGCAATCCGAACAGAAAAGGCCCTTTCCATGAGCAAGCTCGACCGCTACGACCTGAGCATCCTCGCCGAATTGCAGCGCGATGCGCGCATCTCCAACCAGGAACTGGCCGAACGCATCGGCCTGTCGCCTTCCCCATGCTCACGTCGGGTCAAGCAGCTCGAGGACGACGGCTACATCTCGCGCCAGGTGGCCCTGCTGGACCGCAAGAAGCTCGGCCTGAGCCTGACCGCCTATGTGCTGATCGGCATGGACCGGCACACGCCCGAGCGCTTCGAGACCTTCGAGGCGGCGATCCGCAGCCTGCCCCAGGTGCTCGAGTGCAGCCTGGTCACCGGGATGGACGCCGACTACCAGCTCAAGGTGGTGGTGCCGGACATGGACCACTACCAGAAACTGCTGCTGGGCAGCCTGACCCGTATCGAAGGCGTGACCAGCGTGCGCTCGAGCTTCGTGCTCAACCAGGTGCTGGCCAGCACCGAGCTGCCATTGACCCACCTGCGTTGAATCCTTGCGCGTGCGGCGTATGATCGGGGGCTCAATCTGCCTGGAGTGAACCGATGGATCCCGCAGTATTCGAAGAATGGATGATGATCGTCCTGGTCACCGTGTTGATCGGTTTCATGGGTTTCATCGTCTGGGACCTGGCGAAGAAGTCCAAGGCCGGGCGCTTTGGCACGCTGATCCTGTTCTTTGTGCTGGGCCTTGGCGTGCTGGCATTCATCATCAAGAGCGTGGTGGTGGGGTTTCTTGAGGGGGTGTAGCGGCCTGCCAACTCTCCCCTTCCTTGTAGGAGCGGCCTTGTGCCGCGAAAGGGCCGCGTAGCGGCCCCAGCAATTTTGCCTTGATGCTGAGATCGGGGGCCGCTACGCGCCCCTTTCGCGGCACAAGGCCGCTCCTACAGGGGACGCGTGCGGCTCAAAGCTTCGCCGGCACTTCGCGCCAGCAACCCTGGTCCAGCCCTTCGATCGTCCAGTCGCCAATCCGCACCCGCACCAGGCGCAAGGTCGGTAAGCCCACCGCCGCCGTCATCCGCCGCACCTGGCGATTACGCCCTTCACGGATCACCAACTCCAACCAGGTGGTTGGCACGCTCTTGCGAAAACGCACCGGCGGATTGCGCGGCCACAGCTCGGGCTCCTCGAGCAGACGCGCCTGGGCCGGCAACGTGGGCCCGTCGTTGAGCTCGACGCCATCACGCAAGCGCCGCAGTTGCTCTTCGCTCGGCTCGCCTTCCACCTGCACCCAGTAGGTCTTGGCCAGCTTGTGCTTCGGATCGGCGATGCGCGCCTGCAGGCGCCCGTCGTTGGTCAGCAACAGCAGGCCTTCGCTGTCGCGGTCCAGGCGGCCGGCCGGATAGATGCCGGGGATGTCGATGAAGTCCTTGAGCGTGGCCCGCCCCTCGCCGTCGCTGAACTGGGTGAGCACATCGAACGGCTTGTTGAACAGGATCAGGCGCGGCTCGGCCGGCGGCGCCTTGGGCTGGCGACGCGGGCCGGTGGGCCGCGCCGCAGGGCGGCGCGGTGTGCTACGGGGTGGCAGGGACATGGATCCTCAGCGGAACGGCGGCTCATCGAAGCTGCGCAGTTTACGCGAGTGCAGCGAGTTGAGCTCGGTACGCAGCAGATCGAGGGCGGCGATGCCGATCTTCAGGTGCTGGCTGACCGCGCGGTTGTAGAAGGCGTTGGCCGAGCCCGGCAGCTTGATCTCGCTGTGCAGCGGCTTGTCGGAGACACACAGCAAGGTGCCGTACGGCACGCGCAGACGGTAGCCCTGGGCGGCAATGGTGCCGCTTTCCATGTCTACCGCCACGGCGCGGGACAGGTTGATCAACGGACGTTCCTGGGCCCAGCGCAGCTCCCAGTTGCGGTCGTCGTAGGTGAGCACGGTGCCGGTGCGCAGGCGCTTCTTGAGCTGCTCGCCACGCTCGCCAGTGACCTGCGCGGCCGCCTCCTGCAACGCCAGCTGCACCTCGGCCAGGGCCGGGATCGGGATATTCGGCGGCACCACGCGGTCGAGGATGCCGTCGCGGCGCATATAGGCGTGGGCCAACACGTAGTCACCGATAGTCTGCGACTGACGCAGGCCGCCGCAGTGGCCGATCATCAGCCAGCAGTGCGGGCGCAGCACCGCCAGGTGGTCGGTGATGTTCTTGGCGTTGGACGGGCCGACACCGATGTTGACCAGGGTCACGCCATCGCCATCGGCGGCGATCAGGTGATAGGCCGGCATCTGGTAGCGGTGCCAGACCACGCTGGCGACCAGGGCCTGGGCCTCGCCGTTGTCCATGCCCTTCTCGATGATCACGTTGCCCGGCAGGACCATGCGCACGAAGCGTGGGTCCTCGCGCAACTGCTCGAGGCCATGGGCGATGAACTGGTCGACGTAGCGGTGGTAGTTGGTGAGAAGGATCCACGGCTGCATGTGCCGCCAGTCGCTGCCGGTGTAGTGCACCAGGCGGCGCAGGGAGAAGTCCACGCGGGCGGCGTCGAACAGCGCCAGCGGCAGGGTCTCGGCGCTTTCCCAGTCGTACAGGCCATCGGCGGTGTTATCGGTGGCCGCCGACAGGTCGGTGCTGGGGAACACCCGCGCCAGTTGCGCGGCGGTGATGCCGCTGCCGGCCAGCTCGTCGCCCTGGTCAACCACGTAGGGGTACGGGATGTTCTGCTCGCTGACACCGACTTCCACGGTCACGGTGTAGTCGTGCATCAACGGGCGCAGTTGCTCGAGCAGGTAGCCACGGAACGCCGCGGGCTGGGTGACGGTGACGCTGTAGGTGCCGTCCACCTGGACCTTGGCGTAGGCGCGGGTGGTGGCGGCGACTTCGCCTTGGCTGGAGTAGGTCAGGCGCAGGGCCGGGTAGCGGAACAACACACGTTCCTCGTGGCCCGGCTCGGTACGGTCCTTGAGGTAGCGCTTGAGGGCCTGGCTCAGGGCCCCGGTGGCCTGTTCGTGCAAGGCCGCCAGACGGTCGACGGCCTGTTCGGGGGTATCAACGACTACAAACGCTTGGCTCACGCTGGGCTTCCTGTCTTATGGAATGCATGACAGCCATCTTGCCTGCGTTGCTGGGCAAATACATCCCCAGTGTCGGTGCTAAGCAATTCCCTGTAGGAGCGGCCTTGTGCCGCGAAAGGGCTGCGCAGCAGCCCCAGCAATTTCCGCCTTGACCGCTGAGATCTGGGGCTGCCTTGCAGCCCTTTCGCGGCACAAGGCCGCTCCTACAGGGGGATGAAGCCATCCTTCAACCGGCCCAGACAGGCGTTGCCCGGGCCACCAGCGCCTCGACATCCACGCCGCGCGGCAACGCGCCATACACCCGCCCGCCGCCGCCCAGGCGACTGCCGATGAACGCATCGCTCACTGTGGCGTTGCCTGCCTCGAGCAACAGCTTGGCCTGCAGCGCCACGGCGATGTCCTCGGTCAGTTGCCGGGCGCGGTACTGGATATCGCCGGTATCGGCGAAAGCGCCCTTGAGGTTACCGATGAACGCCGCCAGCCGTGGGTCGCCATGGCCGTCTCCCAGCTCGCTGAACAGCGCCTCAAGCACGCCCGGCTCTTTCGACAAGGCCCGCAGCACATCCAGGCACTGCACGTTGCCCGAGCCCTCCCAGGTCGAGTTGACCGGCGCCTCGCGGTACAGCCGTGGCAGGATGCTGTCCTCGACGTAGCCGGCGCCGCCCAGGCACTCGGCGGCCTCGTTGATCATCCCGGGGGCGCGCTTGCAGATCCAGTACTTGCCCACCGCCGTGACCAGGCGGGAAAAGTGCGCCTGCTGCGGGTCGTCGAGGCGGTCCAGGGCCTGGCCCATGCGCAGGCTCAGGGCCAGGGCGGCCTCGCTCTCCAAGGCCAGGTCGGCAAGCACGTTCTGCATCAGCGGCTGCTCGGCCAGCACCCGTCCGCCGACCTTGCGGTACGCGCAATGGTGCGCGGCCTGGGTCAGGGCCTGGCGCATCAGGGCGCTGGAACCGACCATGCAGTCGAAGCGGGTCATGGCCACCATCTCGATGATGGTCGGCACGCCGCGCCCCTCCTCGCCGACCATCCAGGCCAGGGCTCCGCGGAACTCCACCTCGCTGGAGGCGTTGGAACAGTTGCCCAGCTTGTTCTTCAGGCGTTGGATGTAGAACTGGTTGCGGTTGTCGTCGGGCCGGTGGCGCGGCAGCAGGAAGCAGCTCAGGCCCTTGTCGGTCTGGGCCAGGGTGAGAAAGGCGTCGCACATGGGCGCCGAACAGAACCACTTGTGGCCTACCAGCTCATAGGGCTGGCCCGGGCCGGGCGTGCCCACCGGGTAGGCGCGGGTGGTGTTGGCGCGCACGTCGGTGCCGCCCTGTTTCTCGGTCATGGCCATGCCGATGGTGACACCGGCCTTGTGCCGGTCGCCGACGTTGCGCGGGTCGTATTCGCGGGCGAGGACCTTCGGCAGCCAGTAGCCGGCAAGCTCGGGCTGCAGGCGCAGGGCCGGCACGGCGGCGAAGGTCATGGTCAGCGGGCAGCCGGTGCCGGCTTCAGCCTGGCTGTGCAGGTAGGTCATCGAGGCCCGCGCCACGTGGGCGCCGTCCCGTGGCTCGGCCCAGGGCAGCGAAGGCAGGCCGTGCTCGACGGCGGTGCGCATCAACTGGTGATAAGCGGGATGAAACTCCACCAGGTCGATACGATGGCCATAGCGGTCATGGCTGCTGAACTCGGGCTTGTGCGCGTTGGCCAGGAAACCCGCGGCCATCAGCGAGCCACCGGCCAGGGCACCATAGGCGTCGATCCGCGACTCGGCCCAGCCGGCGCCGAACCGGCGCGACCACTCCTGCAGGGGCTGGTCGAGGCGATACAGGTTGGCGCCGTCCAGGGACGGCGGCTGGTTGGTGACTTCGTGGGTTTCAGCGAACTGGTGCAGGTTCATTGGCGGCCTCCTGGATCCGTTCATGCCTGGATAACCCAGTGAAGCACCGCAGGCCCTCGAGTCAAAGTGACAAAACGGACTACATGGGGGCGCTTCGCGCCCTGATCGCGGGGCAAGCCCGCTCCCACGGGTACCGCGAAGGGTCCGTCAAAAGCGCTCCAGGCCTGATGCGGCACGCGCCGGTGGTACCTGCACCTGCGCCACCGCAAGGGCCAGGGTCAGCTCGAAGCGGCTGCCCAGACCCGGCGTCGACTCGTGGGACAACTGCGCGCCGATCAACTCGCCCAGTTGCCGGCAGATCGACAGGCCGATGCCCAGCCCGCCGTAGCGCCGGGTCATCGAACCGTCCATCTGGAAGAAACGCTGGTACAGCACCGCCTGGTCCAGATCGTCGAAGCCGATGCCGCTGTCACTGACCGTGAGGCTCAGGGCCAGGCTGTCCGGCCCGGTACGCCGGCCACGGGCCTGCACGGTGACGCCCCCCTGGTGGGTGAACTTCAGCCCGTTGTCCACCAGGCAGGCCAGGCAGCGGGCGAGCTTCTGCGCATCGCCGACCAGGCTGTCGGGCAGGTCGGCGGGGATGTCCAGGCTCAGGTACAGACCCTTGGCCAGCGCCTGGCTGGCATAGCCGGCGCGCAGCTCCTGGAGCAGGCGCCGCAGGCTGAACGCCATGCCCTGGTTGCGCAGGCGCCCGGCCTGCAGTTCGGTGAGGATGAGGATGTCATCGACCATCGCCATCATGTCCTGGGCAGAACCGGTGGCGGTGCGGTGATACTGGGCCTGCTCGGCGCTCATGGGCAGGGTATGCAGCAGCTCCAGCGAACCGATCACGCCGTTCATCGGCGTGCGCAGTTCATGGGTCACGGTGGCCAGGAACTCGTCCTTGAGCCGGTTGCTGCGCGCCAGCTGCAGGTTCAGTTGCTCCAGGGTGCGCCCGGTCTCGCGCAGGGTCTGGGCCTGCTGCTCGCGCAGGCTGTTGATGCGGTCGGCCAGGGCCAGCGACAGCAGCGCCACCTCCAGCGCCGAGCCGAGCTGGCTGGCGTACATGGTGATGAACACGTTGGGCAGGTAGCCCAGCACCATCAGGGTGTTGACCAGCCCGCCAGCGAGGAAGGCGGTCCAGGCGATGATGAACCAGCGCGCCACACGCAGTCCGCGCCACCAGGCATAGAGCCCGGCGCTGAAGATACTGACGGTGAACAGCAGCGCCAGCACCGTGGCCATGCGCAGCGCCACGCCGTAGCGCAGGGTCAGCGCCAGCACCATGACCAGCGCGCCACCGGCCATCAACCCTTTCAGCAGGCGGTCGAAGCCCCGGCTGAAGCTGTCCAGCTGCAGGAAGTGGCGGGCGAACTGGCAGCCGAACAGCCCGGCGGCACCGATGAACAACGGGGTGGCGGCGTTGGCCCACCATGGGCTGTCCGGCCAGAAATAGGCGATGCCGGCGCCGTTGACCGACACCTGGTAGAGACCGAACGAAGCGATATAAAGGATGTAGTACAGGTAACTGACATCACGCACGCTGAGGAAGATGAACAGGTTGTACACCAGCATCACCAGCAGTACGCCGTAGATCATGCCCAGCACATAAAGCCGGGTGGGCTGGTCCTCCAGGTAGGCCTCGGCCGACCACAATGTCAGCGGCGCCTGGATCGAGCCCTGGCTGTGCAGACGCAGGTAGGCGGTGGTCGCCTGGCCGGGTTGCAGCGGCAATTCGAACAGGTAGTTGTTCTGGCGGATTTCCCGGGTGGCATAGGGCAACGCGTCACCGGTGCGTCGTGCCAGGCGATAGGTGCCTTGCGCGTCCGGCAGGAAGAGTTCCAGGTGATCCAACGGCGGGTAGGCGAGTTCCAGCAACCACTGGCGTGGCGCGGCCGAAGGGGCGGCGGCATAGGCGAGATCGACCCGCAGCCAGAACACCGAGGTGGAGTAGCCCGCATTGAGCACTTCGTCCTGATGTGCCTGGAAACGCCCGGAAAACGCCGCGGAACTCACCTGGGCGATGCTGGCGCTGCCCTCTTGGTCTTCATAGACCTGCATGTACCGGCCCAGCGGCAAGCGCCCGGTGGCGTTGTCGAATTCGACCGCTCCGGCCAGCATGGGCAAGCAGCCCAGAAGCACAATCAGCAAATAGCGCATACAGCCCCAGCATGGCCTGTGCGGTCGCGTCGCGGTTGCCTCCCATCCCTTTGAGACGACGTGATCCGGCAGAACCCATTTATCGAGTTATCCGAGCACTCTAGCATAGCCTCCCGCACTGACCAGCAGCTACTGGCAATTTGCATGCAGAGGCTCTAGAACGCATGTTTCAGAATATACAACCAGCCCAACCTGACCACTTGATCAGCAATTCTCTCGCCGCGAGCGAACCGCAGAAAAAGGTTTGGTGATAAGCTCGCCGACCATGAATACCTACAGCTCCCGCCCCGTTGTCCTCTGTCTCTCCGGCCACGACCCCAGTGGTGGCGCCGGGCTGCAGGCAGATATCGAAGCCCTGATCGCCCAAGGCTGTCACGCCGCGCCCGCCGTGACCGCCCTGACCGTGCAGGATACCGTCAACGTTTCCGACTTCCGCGTGCTTGACCGCGAGTGGGTGCTGGCCCAGGCCAATGCCGTGCTGACCGACTCCACGGTAGCCGCGGTCAAGCTGGGCATGCTCGGCTCGATCGAGATGGTCGACACCGTCGCCGAACTGCTCGCCGCCCATCCGCACCTGCCACTGGTCTGCGACCCGGTGCTGCGCGCCGGCGGCGGCGGTCGCCTGGGCAAGGACGAGGTCGGCTACGCGCTGCGCGAGCGCCTGCTGCCACTGGCCACCATCGCCACGCCGAACCTGCCGGAGGCGCGTATCCTGGCGGAACTGCCTGAAGGCACGGCGGACGAGTGCGCCGAGAAGCTGCTGCCGTTCTGTAGACACCTGCTGATCACCGGCGGTCACGGCGACGAAGTGGAAATCCACAACCGCCTGTACAGCCGCGACGGCCAGCAGCACACCTGGACCTGCCAGCGCCTGCCGGGCAGCTATCACGGCTCGGGCTGCACCCTGGCCAGCGCCCTGGCCGGTCGCCTGGCCTTGGGCGAACACCTGGAGAGCGCCGTGCGCAGTGCCCTGGACTACACCTGGCGGACCCTGCGCGACGCCGAGCAACTGGGCAAGGGCCAGTACGTGCCGCGCCGCCTGCCCCTGGATTTCTGTTCCTGACTCGAGGCCATCCGATGACGCTCCGCGGTCTGTATGCCATCACCGACAGCCAGCTGCTCGCCGGCCGTTTCCTGAGCCATGTCGAGGCGGCACTCGAAGGCGGTGTCTGCCTGCTGCAGTACCGCGACAAGAGCGACGACGCCGGGCGTCGCCTGCGCGAAGCTGAAGCGCTGACGAAGCTCTGCGAACGCTACGGCACTCAGCTGATCATCAACGACGACGCCGAACTGGCCGCGCGCCTGGGTGTCGGCGTGCACCTGGGCCAGACCGACGGCCCGCTCACCCCGGCCCGCGCCCTGCTCGGCCGCCAGGCGATCATCGGCTCGACCTGCCACGCCAGCCTCGACCTCGCGCAGCAGGCCGCCAGCGAGGGCGCAAGCTATGTCGCCTTCGGCCGCTTCTTCAATTCCGTCACCAAACCAGGCGCGCCCGCCGCCGGTGTCGAACTGCTGGAACAGGCCCGCGCCCAGATCAAGTTGCCGATCGCGGTGATCGGCGGCATCACCCTCGACAACGCCGCCCCGCTGATCGCCCATGGCGCCGACCTGCTGGCGGTGATCCACGGCCTGTTCGGTGCCGACAGCGCGCAGGAAGTCACCCGCCGCGCCCGCGCCTTCAATGCCCTGTTCGCTTCCTGATTTCGAGAGAAGATCCCATGTCCCGTTCCGAAGAACTGTTTGCCCAAGCCCAGAAACACATCCCCGGTGGCGTCAACTCGCCCGTGCGCGCCTTCAAGAGCGTCGGCGGCACGCCGCTGTTCTTCAAGCACGCCGAAGGCGCCTACGTCATCGATGAAGACGACAAGCGCTATGTCGACTATGTCGGTTCCTGGGGCCCGATGATCCTCGGCCACGGCCATCCCGATGTGCTGAATGCCGTGCGCCGACAACTCGAGCACGGCCTGTCCTATGGCGCGCCGACGGCCATGGAAACCGAGATGGCCGATCTGGTCTGCTCGATCGTGCCGTCGATGGAAATGGTGCGCATGGTCAGCTCCGGCACCGAGGCCACCATGAGCGCCATCCGTCTGGCCCGTGGCTACACCGGCCGCGACGCCATCATCAAGTTCGAAGGCTGCTACCACGGCCACTCCGACAGCCTGCTGGTCAAGGCCGGCTCCGGCCTGCTGACCCAGGGCGTACCGAGCTCGGCCGGGGTGCCGGCGGACTTCGCCAAGCACACCCTGACCCTGCCGTTCAACGATATCGCCGCCGTCGAGAAGACCCTCGCCGAGGTTGGCCAGACCGTGGCCTGCATCATCGTCGAGCCAGTGGCCGGCAACATGAACTGCGTACCGCCGGCGCCAGGCTTCCTCGAAGGCCTGCGCGCGCTGTGCGACAAACACGGCGTGGTACTGATCTTCGATGAAGTGATGACCGGCTTCCGTGTGTCGCTGGGCGGCGCCCAAGGCCACTACGGCATCACCCCGGACCTGTCGACCTTCGGCAAGATCGTCGGCGGCGGCATGCCGGTCGGCTGCTTCGGCGGCAAGCGCGAGATCATGGGCTGCATCGCCCCGCTCGGCCCGGTCTACCAGGCCGGTACGCTGTCGGGCAACCCGCTGGCCATGGCCGCAGGCCTGACCACCCTGAAGCTGATCAGCCGCCCGGGCTTCCATGACGAGCTGAGCGCCTTCACCAGCCGCATGCTCGATGGCCTGCAACAGCGCGCCGATGCCGCTGGTATCCCGTTCGTCACCACCCAGGCGGGCGCCATGTTCGGCCTGTACTTCAGCGGCGCCGACGACATCGTCACCTTCGACGACGTGATGGCCAGCGACGCCGAGCGCTTCAAGCGCTTCTTCCACCTGATGCTCGACGGCGGCGTGTACCTGGCGCCAAGCGCCTTCGAGGCGGGCTTCACCTCCATCGCCCATGGCGACAAGGAGCTGCAGATCACCCTGGATGCGGCCGAGCGGGCGTTCGCCAAGCTGAAGTAAGCCTTCACACCGCCCAGGTAGGAGCGGCCTTGTGCCGCGAAAGGGCTGCGAAGCAGCCCCTGGAATTTCAGCCTTGATGCGAATAATGCCGGGGCTGCTTCGCAGCCCTTTCGCGGCACAAGGCCGCTCCTACACAGTCAGCCGATTCGCCAGCAGGACAGAAATTCGAGTAAAACTTTGTAAGGTAGGCGCTGCTTATCCCATAATGTGCCACCAGAGACATTGGCCGTAGCTTTGCAGAGGTAAGTCGATCCCCATGAACCGCACCGGCCGCGCCCTGACCCTGGGCTGCCTGTTGCTTCTTCAGCCCCTGCTGGCCCTGGCGGAGGGCGGTAACTCGTTGCTGATTCCGGCGGCGGGCCGCTGCACTCTCGATGCTGCGCCCGAGGACCAGGAGAACGCCCTGAAGGCCTGCGAGCAGACGGCGGAGTCCGGGGATGCCGAAGCGCAGTACGAGCTGGGCGAGTTCTACTACAGCGGCACGCCGCGCCATCTCGACAAGGCGCTCAAGTGGTTCGAAAAGGCCTCGCTGCAGGGCCAGGGGCAGGCCCAGTACCGCCTCGGCTCGATGTTCTTCCATGGCGAAGGGGTCAAGGCCAACAACGTGCAGGCCTACATCCTGCTCAAGATCGCCGCGGTCAACGGCGCCGAAGACGCCCTGGACATGGCCGACGAAGTCAGCGGGCAGATGCCCCGCGACGAGCTCGAGCACGCCACCCAGGTGCTCGGCCAGATCTTCCGCAAATACCTGCTGGAACTGCAGAACGCCGAAGGCCGCACGCCCTTCTCTCCCCTGCCCTGAACCGCCTCGAGCCCTGTGCGGTCCGCCGGCATCATCGTTTCGTCAACTTGCCCTGCCATGATCGACACGCGGATCGGAAGCGTCGTACCGACCCTTGATCGTTTCAGTGCTTTCGCCACTGCCACTCAAGGGTTATTCTTGAGTTCACATTCATTGCCGTCGAGCGGCTAAAAACGACCTTGAACGCACCCATACAACCCCATCGTTTCATCCTCGAGCCCTTCGAGGCCCATCGTTTCGCCAACCTGTGCGGCCAGTTCGACGAGCACCTGCGCCTGATCGAACAACGCCTGGCTATCGAAATCCGCAACCGCGGCAATCAGTTCGAACTGATCGGCGAACCCAAGACCACCTCCGCCGCCGAACAGTTGCTGCGCCGCCTCTATCGCGAGGCCAAGGCCACCGACCTGTCGCCGGAAACGGTCCATCTCTATCTGCAGGAATCGACGGTCGAGAACCTCGAGAACCCGGCCGTCAACGAAGTCAGCGTCTCGCTGCGCACGCGCAAGGGCAACATCCGCCCACGCGGCGTCAACCAGCAGCGCTACGTCAAGGAAATCCTGGCCAACGACATCAACTTCGGCGTCGGCCCGGCCGGTACCGGCAAGACTTACCTGGCCGTGGCCTGCGCGGTCGACGCACTGGAGCGTGAACAGGTGCGCCGCATCCTGCTGGTGCGCCCGGCGGTCGAGGCCGGCGAAAAGCTCGGCTTCCTGCCCGGCGACCTCGCCCAGAAGATCGACCCGTACCTGCGCCCGCTCTACGACGCGCTCTACGAGATGCTCGGCTTCGAGCACGTGGCCAAGCTCATCGAGCGCCAGGTGATCGAGATCGCACCGCTGGCCTACATGCGCGGCCGCACCCTGAACAACAGCTTCATCATCCTCGACGAGAGCCAGAACACCACCCTCGAGCAGATGAAGATGTTCCTCACCCGCATCGGCTTCGGCTCGACCGCGGTGATCACCGGCGACATCACCCAGGTCGACCTGCCGCGCGGCACCAAGTCAGGGCTGGCCCATGTGATCGAGGTGCTCAGGGACGTCCCAGGTATCAGCTTCACCCATTTCCAACCCAAGGATGTGGTGCGCCACCCGCTGGTGCAGCGCATCGTCGAAGCCTACGACCGTTTCGACGCCCGTCAGGCCAAGCCCGAGGCACCCGGCAAAGATGCTTGAACTCGACCTGCAACGGGCCACGGACGCCGCCGCCCCCGACGACAACGCCTTTCGCCGCTGGTGCGAGCTTGCCTTGCGCCAGCGCAGCGCCGACTCCGAGATGACCATCCGCCTGGTCGACGAAGCCGAAGGCCGCGAGCTGAACCACACCTACCGGCACAAGGACTACGCGACCAACGTGCTGTCCTTCCCCGCCGATGTGCCCGACGAGCTGCTCGACATCCCGTTGCTGGGCGACCTGGTGATCTGCGTGCCGGTGGTCGAGCGCGAGGCCGCCGAACAGGGCAAGGCCCTCGAGGCGCACTGGGCGCACCTGGTCATCCACGGCTGCCTGCACCTGCTCGGCTACGACCACATCGAGGACGATGAGGCCGAGGAGATGGAAGCGCTGGAACGAACATTGCTGGCGGAACTGGGTCATCCGGACCCGTACGCCGACGACGAAGCCGAATCAATCACACACTGACACTGCAAGGATCACGAGTAACCGCCATGAGCGAAGACCGATCGAGCAACGGGCAAAAGTCCTGGCTAGGTAAACTGACCCAGGCTTTTGCCCATGAGCCGAAAAACCGCCAGGAGCTCCTCGAGCTGCTGCGCGAAGCCCATCAGAACAAGCTGCTCGACAGCGAAGCGCTGACCATCGTCGAAGGCGCCATCCAGGTCGCCGACCTGCAGGTGCGCGACATCATGGTGCCGCGCTCGCAGATGATCAGCATCAAGGCCAGCCAGTCGCCACGCGAGTTCCTGCCGGCGGTGATCGACGCCGCGCACTCGCGCTACCCGGTGATCGGCGAAAGCCACGACGATGTGCTCGGCATCCTGCTCGCCAAGGACCTGCTGCCGCTGATCCTCAAGGAGAACGGCGACAGCTTCAACATCAAGGACCTGCTGCGCCCGGCCACCTTCGTGCCCGAGTCCAAGCGCCTGAACGTGCTGCTGCGCGAATTCCGCGCCAACCACAACCACATGGCCATCGTCATCGACGAGTACGGCGGCGTGGCGGGCCTGGTGACCATCGAGGACGTGCTCGAGCAGATCGTCGGCGATATCGAGGACGAGCACGATGTCGAGGAAGACAGCTACATCAAGCCGCTGCCCAGCGGTGACTTCCTGGTCAAGGCGCTGACGCCGATCGATAACTTCAACGAGTTCTTCGACAGCGAATTCTCCGATGACGAGTTCGACACGGTCGGCGGCCTGGTAATGAGCGCCTTCGGCCACCTGCCCAAGCGCAACGAGACCACCGAGATCGGTCACTATCGTTTCCGTATTCTCAATGCCGACAGCCGCCGGATACACTTGCTGCGCCTGACACCGATCAATCGTTAAGGAACGACATGCGCTGGATCACCCGCCCCGGCTGGCCCGGTAACCTGCTGGCCATGGCGGCCGGCGCCTCCACCCTCCTGGCCCTGGCGCCGTTCGACGTCTGGCCGTTGGCCATCCTGTCCATCGCCCTGTTCTACGCCGGCCTGCGCGAACTGACGCCGCGCCAGGCCCTGGGCCGTGGCTGGAGCTTCGGCTTCGGCCTCTACGGCGCCGGCACCTGGTGGATCTACGTCAGCATGAACACCTACGGCGGTGCCTCGCCGCTGCTGGCGATCGCCCTGCTGCTGGCGTTCTTCGCCTGCCTGGCATTCTTCTTCGCCTTGCCCGCCTGGCTCTGGGCGCGCTGGTTGCGTCGTGACGAAGCGCCACTGGCCGATGCCCTGTGTTTCGCCGCCCTGTGGTTGCTGCAGGAGGCCTTCCGAGGCTGGTTCCTCACCGGTTTCCCCTGGCTCTACGCCGGCTACAGCCAACTCGACGGCCCGCTCGCCGGCCTCGCCCCGCTGGGCGGCGTCTGGCTTGTGTCCTTCGTCCTGGCCTTGAGCGCCGCCTTGCTATGCAACCTGTACCGCCTGCGTGAGCGCCGTGCGTTCCTGGCCGCTGGTGCGGTGTTGCTGGTGGCGCCGTGGATCCTCGGCCTGACCCTCAAGGACCACGCCTGGACCAAGCCGGCGGGCGATCCACTGAAGGTCGCCGCCCTGCAGGGCAACGTCGATCAGGACCTGAAATGGGACCCGGCGCACGTCAATGCGCAACTGGCGCTGTACCGCGACATGAGCTTCAGTTCGAAGCCCGTCGACCTGCTGGTCTGGCCGGAAACCGCCGTGCCGGTGCTCAAGGACCAGGCCCAGGGCTACATCGACATGATGGGCACCTTTGCCGCCGAACGGCATTCGGCGCTGATCACCGGGGTGCCGATACGGCAGATGGTTCACCACCAGCGCCGCTACTACAACGGCATCACCGTGGCCGGCGAAGGCGACGGCACCTACCTCAAGCAGAAGCTGGTGCCGTTTGGCGAGTACGTGCCGCTGCAGGACATGCTGCGCGGCCTGATCGAGTTCTTCAACTTGCCGATGTCGGACTTCGCCCGCGGCCCCGAGGACCAGCCACTGCTGCAGGCCAAGGGTTACCAGGTGGCACCGTACATCTGCTACGAAGTGGTCTATCCCGAGTTTGCCGCAAGCCTCGCCGCGCGCAGCGACCTGCTGCTGACCATCAGCAACGACACCTGGTTCGGCACCTCGATTGGCCCGCTGCAGCACCTGCAGATGGCCCAGATGCGCGCGCTCGAGGCCGGTCGCTGGATGATCCGCGCCACCAACAACGGCGTGACCGCGCTGATCGACCCGTTCGGCAGGATCACCGCGCAGATCCCGCAGTTCCAGAGGGCCGTGCTGTACGGCGAGGTGGTGCCGATGCAGCAGCTGACGCCTTACCTGCAATGGCGCTCGTGGCCGCTGGCAATTGTCTGCGTGCTGTTGCTGGGCTGGGCGCTGCTAGCCGGCCGGATCGCCAAGACCGTCTGAGCGACGACGCCTCCTGTAGGAGCGGCCTCGTGCCGCGAAAGGGCTGCGAAGCAGCCCCGGGGTCTTGGCGTACATGCACAGATCGCGGGGCCGCCTTGCGGCCCTTTCGCGGCACGAGGCCGCTCCTACAGAGGGCCGTGTGCGCTGGGCATCAGTAGAACAACCGATACCCCAGCAAACCCACCGCCTCGTTCAGCAACTGCCCGCTCTGCCACATGGCCCGGCTTTCCGGCAGCAATCCCGCGAACGGTCTTGCATGATCGCGCCCGAGGAAACCCACCGGCGCCGGCACCACCTCGAACCCGGCCCGTTCAAAGCTCCAGCGTGCACGCTGCATGTGCCAGGCCTGGGTCACCACCACCACCCGCCGGATGCCCAATGGCTGCAACACCTTCGCGCTGAACTCGGCGTTTTCCCAGGTGGTGTGGCTGGCTTCCTCCTTCCAAGTGACCTTCACAGCAAAATCGGCCTGCAGCCGATCAGCCATCAGCTGAGCCTCGCTGGGTGGCGTGCCATAGTGCAGGCCACCACTGGTCAGCACCGGCAACCCCGAGGCCTTGGCCAGGTGGGCGGCATAGCGCATGCGCTCCAGTGCCACGTAGGTCGGCTGGTCAGTACCGGCCCACGCCGGATCACCGCGCTCGCGCCCGGCGCCCAGAACCACAATGGCATCGGCCCTGGCCGCCAGGCCCGCCCATTCATCCGCCATCAACGCAGGTTCTGTTTCAAGGGCCCGGGCCACCTGCTCGACGGTCAACGGCAGACTCATCAGCCACAAACCACCCACGCCCAGGGCAAAGCAGGCCGCCGCCAGGCGTGGGCGGCGACGGCGCCACCACCAGGCGACCAGCAACAGCAGGAACAGGATGCCGGGCGGCATCAGCCATTGTTTGATGAAAAAGCGGATCGGCATCACACACCTCCATGGAAGGCGTGCAGCCTAAGAGGATCGGCACCGGGCCTCAAGGGCAACCGGCGCCGATCGATGCGTGCATTGCGAAAACCGGCGCGTAGTACCGCGCCTGCAACCCTGAACGGCTATCGGGACGGCAACGTCCTGGAGCTGGCTGGGGCGCCGGAGCGCTTGCGGTCCTTGAGCCAGACGATCCTGGCCGAGGACGGCTCCGGTTGCGGGTAGGCACCGGCACTGGCAAAACGGCCCTCCGGGAGGGATTCCAGGTAGGCCTTGATGACCTCGAACTCGGCATGGCTCAGGCCACGCAACTCCAGTTCGGCAGGCATCTCGTCGCGCAATCGCACCGAGGTCCGGGCCACTTCCAGTGCCAGGCCCAGGCGGTCGATCAGGCGTTCGTAAAGCTCCGGCTTGTTTGCGGTTAGTTGCGACTCTCCCATCCGTTCACCTCATTGAAGGTAAGAATATCTCCCCCCACAGATGAGCTTAGCGTCACTCGCAAAAGCGGCCGGGCGCTGCGACCAACGGCCCGCGCGACGGGCGATGCAATCAGGGTTTCCCACGACGCGCGGCGCTCATGTATGCTACGGCGTTCACTCTCATAAGATCCCGGAGTGCCGGACGCAGCGAGGTCGAGCTGCCTGGAACATGTCTCTTATTCCTCTCAATACAAAGTAGCCATGCACGAACAATACACGCCCCGTGATGTAGAAGCCGCCGCCCAGAATGCCTGGGACGAGCAACAATCGTTCGCTGTCACCGAACAGCCAGGCAAAGACACGTACTACTGCCTATCGATGTTCCCGTACCCGAGCGGCAAGCTACACATGGGCCATGTGCGCAACTACACCATCGGTGACGTTATCGCCCGCTACCAGCGCATGCTGGGCAAGAACGTCCTGCAACCGATGGGCTGGGACGCTTTCGGCATGCCGGCGGAAAACGCCGCGATGAAGAACAACGTCGCTCCGGCCAAGTGGACCTACGAGAACATCGACTACATGAAGACCCAGCTCAAGAGCCTGGGTCTGGCCATCGACTGGTCGCGTGAAGTCACCACCTGCAAGCCGGACTACTACCGCTGGGAGCAGTGGCTGTTCACCCGCCTGTTCGAGAAAGGCATCATCTACCGCAAGAACGGCACCGTGAACTGGGACCCGGCGGACCAGACCGTACTGGCCAACGAGCAGGTCATCGACGGCCGTGGCTGGCGTTCGGGCGCGCTGATCGAAAAGCGCGAAATCCCGATGTACTACTTCCGCATCACCGACTACGCCGACGAGCTGCTGGAAAGCCTCGACGAGCTGCCGGGCTGGCCTGAGCAGGTCAAGACCATGCAGCGCAACTGGATCGGCAAGTCCCGCGGCATGGAAGTACAGTTCCCGTACGACCAGGCCAGCATCGGCCACGAAGGCACCCTGAAGGTCTTCACCACCCGTCCCGACACGCTGATGGGCGCCACCTACGTCGCCGTCGCCGCCGAGCACCCGCTGGCCACCCAGGCGGCCCAGGGCAACCCGGCGCTGCAAGCGTTCATCGACGAGTGCAAGAGCGGCAGCGTTGCCGAGGCCGACATGGCCACCCAGGAGAAGAAGGGCATGGCCACTTCCCTGTGCGTCGAGCACCCGCTGACCGGCGAGAAGCTGCCGGTATGGGTCGCCAACTACGTGCTGATGCACTACGGCGATGGCGCCGTGATGGCCGTGCCGGCCCACGACGAGCGCGACTTCGAGTTCGCCCACAAGTACAACCTGCCGGTCAAGGCAGTGGTGCGCACCAGCGTCGGCGACGAAGTCGGCAGCGAGTGGCTGGCCGCCTACGGCGAGCACGGCCAGCTGATCAACTCCGGTGAATTCGACGGCCTGGACTTCCAGGGCGCCTTCGACGCCATAGAAGCCGCGCTGATCCGCAAGGACCTGGGCAAATCCCGCACCCAGTTCCGCCTGCGCGACTGGGGCATCAGCCGCCAGCGCTACTGGGGCTGCCCGATCCCGATCATCCACTGCCCGTCCTGCGGCGATGTGCCGGTGCCGGAAGACCAGCTGCCGGTCACCCTGCCAGAAAACGTGGTGCCGGACGGCGCCGGTTCGCCGCTGGCGCGGATGCCCGAGTTCTACGAGTGCACCTGCCCGAAATGCGGCAGCGCGGCCAAGCGCGAAACCGACACCATGGACACCTTCGTCGAGTCGTCCTGGTACTTCGCCCGCTATGCCTCGCCGAATTACGACAAGGGCCTGGTCGATCCGAAAGCCGCCAACCACTGGCTGCCGGTGGACCAGTACATCGGCGGCATCGAACACGCGATCCTGCACCTGCTGTACGCGCGCTTCTTCCACAAGCTGATGCGTGACGAAGGCCTGGTCACCTCCAACGAGCCGTTCAAGAACCTGCTGACCCAGGGCATGGTCGTCGCCGAAACGTACTACCGTGTCGCCAGCAACGGCGGCAAGGACTGGTTCAACCCGGCCGATGTCGAGATCGAGCGTGACGCCAAGGCCAAGATCATCGGCGCGCGCCTGAAGACCGACGGCCTGCCGGTGGAAATCGGTGGCACCGAGAAGATGTCGAAATCGAAGAACAACGGTGTCGACCCGCAGTCGATGATCGAAGCCTACGGCGCCGACACCTGCCGCCTGTTCATGATGTTCGCCTCGCCACCCGACATGAGCCTGGAGTGGTCCGACTCCGGCGTCGAGGGTGCCAGCCGCTTCCTGCGCCGTGTCTGGCGCCTGGCCCAGGCCCATGTGGCCCAGGGCCTGCCGGGCCAGCTGGACATCGCCGCCCTGAGCGACGAGCAGAAGGTCATCCGCCGCGCCATCCATGCCGCCATCAAGCAGGCCAGCACCGACGTGGGCCAGTACCACAAGTTCAACACCGCCATCGCCCAGGTGATGACCGTGATGAACGTGCTGGAAAAGGCGCCACAGGCCAGCGCCCAGGACCGCGCCCTGCTGCAGGAAGGCCTCGAGGCCGTCACCCTGCTGCTGGCGCCGATCACCCCGCACATCTCCCACGAGCTGTGGAAGGCGCTGGGCCACGACCAGGCGGCAATCGACGCGGCCTGGCCGACGGTCGACGAAAGCGCCCTGGTGCAGGACACCGTGACACTGGTGGTGCAGGTCAACGGCAAGCTGCGTGGCCAGGTCGAGATGCCGGCCGCCGCCAGCCGCGAGGAAATCGAAGCCGCCGCCCGCAACAACGAGAACGTCCTGCGCTTCACCGACGGCCTGACCATCCGCAAGGTCATCGTCGTACCGGGCAAACTGGTCAACATCGTCGCCAACTGATGGCAACGCCCGCCTGCACACCCTGCAGGCGGGCGTAATCGGTCCACGAGGGAGCAACACACATGATCAAACGCAATCTGCTGGTAATGGGCCTGGCTGTCCTGCTCAGCGCCTGCGGTTTCCAGCTGCGCGGCACCGGCACCACCGAGCTGACCATCAAGGAGCTGGACCTCAGCGCACGCAACGCCTATGGCGAAACGGTCACCCAACTGCGCCGCACACTGCAGAACAGTGGCGTGAAGGTCTATACCGGCGCACCCTATAAGCTCGTGCTCACCAACGAGCAGGAATCCCAGCGTGCCGCCACCTACAGTGGTGGCAACCGCTCGGCGGAGTACGAGCTGACCGTCGTGCTGAACTACGCGGTCGAAGGCCAGAACGACACGATCCTGCTGGAAGACAAACTGCAGGTGCAGAAGTATTACGTGTACAACGGCAACAACATTACTGGTTCCGGCCAGGAAGCCGTCCAGGTACGCCAGGAAATCCGTCGTGACCTGGTACAAGGCATGATGGTCCGCCTCCAGCAATTGACCCCGGCACACCTCGACGACCTGCAGCGCAAGGCCAACGAGCGTGCCGAAGCCGAAGCCCGGGCCATGCAGGAAGCCCAGCGCATCCAGGACGAGACGCCCCAGCAGTCGCCGCTGGAAGTCCCGGCTCCCTGAGCCTGATCGGGGCACCTCAGGTGCCCCGCCTCTCCCCATGAAGCTCGCTCCCGCCCAACTCAACAAGCACCTGCAAGGCCAGCTGGCGCCCGTCTACATCGTCAGCGGCGACGATCCGCTGCTGTGCCAGGAGGCCGCCGACGCCATCCGTAGCGCTGCTCGGCAGCAGGGTTACGACGAACGCCAGGTATTCAGCGCCGACGCCAACTTCGACTGGGGCAACCTGCTCCTGGCCGGCGCCAGCCTGTCGCTGTTCGCACAGCGCCGCCTGCTGGAACTGCGCCTGCCCTCGGGCAAACCCGGCGACAAGGGTGCCGCCGCGCTGATGGAATACTGCGCCAACCCGGCCGAGGACACGCTGCTGCTGATCAGCCTGCCCAAGCTCGATGGCAGTGCGCAGAAGACCAAGTGGGGCAAGGCCCTGATCGAAGGCGCGCACTGCCAGTTCATCCAGATCTGGCCGGTGGACGCCCAGCAGTTGCCACAGTGGATCAACCAGCGCCTGTCCCAGGCCGGTCTTTCGGCCCAGCGAGACGCCGTCGACCTGATCGCCGCCCGGGTCGAGGGCAACCTGCTGGCCGCCGCCCAGGAGATCGAGAAGCTCAAGCTGCTGGCCGAGGGTAACCAGATCACCGTGGAGACCGTCCAGGCCGCCGTCGCTGACAGCGCCCGCTTCGATGTCTTCGGCCTGGTGGATGCCATTCTCAACGGCGAGGCGGCCCACGCCTTGCGCATGCTCGAAGGGTTGCGCGGCGAAGGTGTCGAGCCTCCGGTGATTCTCTGGGCCCTGGCCCGCGAGCTGCGCCTGCTGGCAGGGCTTGCACAGCAGTTCAGCCAGGGTGTGCCACTGGACAAGGCGTTCAGCCAGGCACGCCCCCCGGTGTGGGACAAACGCCGCCCGCTGGTGAGCAAGGCCTTGCAGCGCCTGTCAGCTCAGCGCTGGGCCATGTTGCTGCAGGATGCCCAGCGTATTGATGCGCAGATCAAGGGGCAGGCAGAGGGCTCGCCCTGGACCAGCCTGGCGCGGTTGTCGCTGCTGATGGCCGGACAGCGATTGGCACTGCCTGCCGAGTAAAACCCATCGCGGGTCAAGGTGAACTGGCCTAATGATTTTGGACACCTTCATCGGGCGCTATGATGGCGCCCAATTGGAGGCAAAATCAGTG
>NZ_JAJSRC010000046.1:0-31110 GCF_021283245.1 Pseudomonas sp. NMI760_13
TGAATAAACCTGATTACGGACCATAATGTGTCAACCATGTCTGCGCACATGTGTCAGCGATGTGTCCGGTCTCTACAGATCCTTCAAAAAGGGACCCGCCGTAAGGGCGGAAAGGTGACTATGCGTCCCCATCGCCAATGAATGCGCATAAAAAAATCAAAACTATCATCCCCAAACCCAAGCCCCCCAGAACACCCCCCACCCCATGGTCTAGTCTGAAACCTACCGGTACCGGCCCACCCCCAAACCACAAAAGCCGGCCCGGAAACCATTGGAGTCCCTGGGAGGTGCCCCATGAGCCTGCTGCTCGAGCCATACACCCTGCGTCAGCTGACCCTGCCCAACCGCATCGCCGTATCCCCCATGTGCCAGTACTCCGCCGTCGACGGCCTGGCCAACGACTGGCACCTGGTCCACCTCGGCAGCCGCGCGGTCGGTGGCGCGGGTCTGGTGATCAGCGAGGCGGTCGCGGTCACCGCCGACGGACGTATCACCGCCGAGGACCTCGGCTTATGGACCGACGACCAGATCAAACCCCTGCAACGCATCACCCGTTTCATCACCGCCCAGGGTGCCGTCCCCGGTATCCAGCTGGCCCATGCCGGGCGCAAGGCCAGCACCCACAGGCCATGGCTCGGCAAGCAGGGCAGCGTCAAGATCGAGGACGGCGGCTGGCAACCGGTCGGGCCATCGAAGATCGCCTTCGACCCACAGCACACCGCGCCACGTGAACTGACCAAGGACGAGATCCAGGACGTGGTCGGCGCGTTCGTCGCCGCCACCGAGCGGGCCTTGCAGGCCGGCTTCAAGGTGGTCGAGATCCACGCCGCCCATGGCTACCTGCTGCACCAGTTCCTCTCGCCGCTGAGCAACCAGCGCCGCGATGAATACGGCAGCTGCTTCGAAAACCGCATCCGCCTGACCCTGCAGGTTGCCGAGGCGGTACGCAAGGCCTGGCCGCAGGAGCTGCCGCTGTTTGTGCGGGTATCGGCCACCGATTGGGTCGAGGATGGCTGGAACCCGGATGAGACCGTCGAGCTGGCCCGTCGCCTGCGCGCCCTGGGTGTCGACCTGATCGACGTGTCGTCAGGAGGCACCTCGGTCAATGCCGAGATCCCCACCGGCCCCGGCTACCAGACCCGCTTTGCCGAACGGGTACGCAAGGAGTCGGAAATCGCCACCGGCACCGTCGGCATGATCACCGAACCGGCCCAGGCCGAGCATATCCTGCGCACCGGCCAGGCCGATGTGATCTTCCTCGCCCGCGAGCTGCTGCGCGACCCGTACTGGCCATTGCATGCCGACGACGACCTGGGTGGCAACAAGGCGACCTGGCCGGCGCAGTATCAGCGAGCCACCAGCCGGGCCAACCCCATCCACGAGTCGGACCTGCGCGACTGACTCAGCTACAGGCCGCCTGGCTGAGGATGTCGCTGACCCACTGGTTGATGCTCTTCTGCGCCAGCTCGGCCTTGGCCGCCACGCTGGCGTGGAGGGTGGGCTCCAGGCGCAGGCTGAGTTTTCCGGAGTAGGTCTTCTGCGGTTCGCGCCCCAGGCGCTGGCAGGTTTCGAGGTAGTCATCGACAGCTTCCTCGAACGCCTGGCGCAGTTCGCTGATCGATTCGCCATGGAAGCCGATCACATCGCGGATGCCGGCGACATGACCAACCAGCAGTTGGTCTTCGTCGCTGTATTCGATGCGGGCCGAGTAGCCGCGGTAATTCATCACATTCATGGGGTAACTCCTGCCTGCTCCAGGAACTGGCGGGCATCGCGCACCTGATAGGGCTTGGCGTGCCGGTCGGGGTGAGGGCGATGGAAGGTCGCGACCTCGCCATTGAGCTCAAACCGCACGCGTGAACCCCTGCCTTCGATCACCCGGGCATCGAGCGAAACCAGCAGGGACTCAAGGCGCGACCAGTCCAGCGTTCGTGGAACGGGCTTCTTGAAGACGAGTTCGAGTAACGCACGTTGATGATTATTCATGGTATCAGTCTGTGATACCAGTTCCACAAAGCTCAATAGATCAACGGTAGGGCGTCGCAGGGGCAATTCGTGGGAAATGTCGCGCGGTTGTGCGGAAAAACCGCTGCTCCATGGTAACGCTCCCGGCTGGAAGCAACTGGCGAAGCCAACAAACCAAGCTGGGCAACATCCGGATGCAAATGCGTTAAGCGTGGCTTCAGCTTGCCGGCCTACTCTGGAGCCCTACCTACTTTGGATGCTTGCGAGGTCTGCCAGATGAACACCCGTGGTCTGCTCGATCAGCTATTGAAAACCGGTCAATCCATGCTGCAGAACCAACAGGGCAAGGGCACCAGTCACAAGGGCTCCGGTAGCCTCGGCAGCCTGCTGTCCGGTGCCGGTGGTGGCGCATTGGCGGCGGGAGCCATGGGCCTGCTGCTGGGGAACAAGAAGGCGCGCAAGTACGGCGGCAAGGCGCTCACTTACGGCGGATTGGCCGCGCTTGGCGTGCTGGCCTACAAGGCCTATGGCAACTGGCAGGCGCGCCAGGGCGCGGGCAATCACGAGCCGCAGACCCTCGACCGCCTGCCGCCGGCCCAGGCCGAGCAGCATAGCCAGGCCGTGCTTCGGGCGTTGGTGGCAGCGGCCAAGTCCGATGGCCATATCGACGAACGCGAGCGGGCGTTGATCGAGGGCGAGTTCACCCGCCTGGACAGCGACCGCGAGTTGCAGCACTGGCTGCATGCCGAACTGAACAAGCCGCTGGACCCGGCCGAGGTCGCCCGCGCCGCGCAGACCCCGGAAATGGCCGCCGAGATGTACCTGGCCAGTGTGATGATGGTCGATCAGGAGAACTTCATGGAGCGCGCTTATCTCGATGAGCTGGCCCGCCAGCTGCGCCTCGACCCGAACCTGCGCCAGGAGCTGGAGAACCAGGTCAGGCTTGCCGCGGGTCAATGACCCGGCATTTGGCCACCTGAACGGGCACGGACGCCTGAATACCGCCACATTCAGCCGCAATTGAACGGGAAGCCTGGGCTATACTTCGGCGATTTTTCCCGCTCGTATCGAATTCCTGAGGGCTGAATGTGAAGAACTGGACCTTGCGCCAACGGATCCTGGCAAGTTTCGCCGTGATCATCGCCATCATGCTGCTGATGATCGTGGCCGCCTACTCGCGGCTGGTGGCGATCGAGTCCAGCGAGGAAGCCGTGGGGTCCGACAGCATCCCCGGCGTCTACTACAGCTCGATGATCCGCAGTGCCTGGGTCGACAGCTACGTCACCAGCCAGCAACTGGTGGGGCTGTCCAACCACCGCGAGATCACCACGGCCGATCTTGAGTTGTTCAAGGGCTTTGATGATCGCCTCAAGAAACATATGGCCAGCTACCAGGCGACCATCCGCGACGCGGCCGACCAGGCAGCTTTCGATGACTTCACCCGTCTGGAGGAGGAGTACGTCAAGCTCGTCGACCAGGTCCTGGAGACCTACCGCCAGAAGAACTACCCCGAAGCCCAGCGCTTGATCATGGATGTGCTCACGCCAGCCTGGAAGGAAGGGCGCCAGCACCTGAACGAAGTGATCGAGCGTAACCGCGAGTCCGCCGACAAGGCCACCAACGACATCGTCAGCGCGGTCAACACCGCCAAGGGCAGCATGATCGTCTCGTTGCTGCTGGCCATCATCGCCGCTGTTGTCTGCGGCCTGCTGCTCATGCGCGCGATCACCGCACCCATGCTGCGAATCGTCCATGGGTTGGACGGCCTGCGCTCCGGCGATCTGAGCATGCGCCTGAACCTGGACCGCAAGGATGAGTTCGGCGCGATCGAGGGGGGCTTCAACGAGATGGCCGAGTCGCTGGCCAACCTGGTGGCCCAGGCCCAGCGCTCGTCGGTGCAGGTGACCACCTCGGTCACCGAGATCGCCGCCACCTCCAAGCAGCAACAGGCCACCGCCACCGAAACCGCCGCCACCACCACCGAGATTGGCGCCACGTCGCGGGAAATCGCCGCCACCTCGCGGGACCTGGTGCGCACCATGACCGAAGTCACCAGCGCCGCCGACCAGGCTTCGAGCCTCGCTGGCTCCGGCCAGCAGGGCCTGGCACGCATGGAAGAAACCATGCACCAGGTGATGGGCGCCGCCGACCTGGTCAATGCCAAGCTGGCGATCCTCAATGAGAAGGCCAGCAACATCACGCAAATGGTGGTGACCATCGTCAAGGTCGCCGACCAGACCAACCTGCTGTCACTTAACGCCGCCATCGAGGCGGAGAAGGCCGGTGAATACGGTCGCGGTTTCGCCGTGGTCGCCACCGAGGTGCGGCGTCTGGCCGACCAGACCGCCGTGGCCACCTACGACATCGAGCAGATGGTGCGCGAGATCCAGTCGGCGGTGTCGGCCGGGGTGATGGGGATGGACAAGTTCTCCGAGGAAGTGCGCCGCGGCATGTTCGAGGTGCAGCAGGTCGGTGAGCAACTGAGCCAGATCATCCACCAGGTGCAGGCGCTGGCGCCGCGGGTGCTGATGGTCAACGAGGGCATGCAGGCCCAGGCCACTGGCGCCGAGCAGATCAACCAGGCGCTGGCCCAGCTCAGTGATGCCAGCACCCAGACCGTCGAGTCGCTGCGCCAGGCCAGCTTTGCCATAGATGAACTGAGCCAGGTGGCTGCCGGGCTGCGGGGCGGTGTGTCGCGGTTCAAAGTCTGACGAAGATGAACGACATGTCCCCCCGCGAGGCGCGCGCCACCACTGAAAAGGGCGTGCTGTACCTGCAGTTTCGCATCGCCGACCAGCGCTTCGCCCTGGATGTGCGCGAGGTGATCGAGGTCCTGCCGCATCGTGCGCTCAAACCCATAGCCCAGGCCCCGGCCTGGGTGGCCGGCGTGCTTGCCCATCGTGGTGCGCTGGTGCCGGTGATCGACCTGTCGGCGCTCAGTTTCGGCTCGCCGGCCCAATCGCGTAGCAGCACGCGCCTGGTGCTGGTGCATTACCGCGTCGATCCACAGCGCCCGCAGTTGCAGTTGGGGCTGATCCTGGAGCAGGCCACCGATACCCTGCGTTGTGCGCCCGAGGAGTTCCAGCCCTACGGCCTGGACAATGCCGAGGCACGTTACCTCGGGCCGGTGCGCCAGGACGCACGGGGCTTGCTGCAACGCATCGAGGTGGACGACCTGCTGTCGGACGCGGTGCGCGAGTTGCTGTATCCGCTGGAGCCAGGGCAGGTGCAGGCATGATTGAGCAACGTTTCTTTCGCTTCCTGCAGGAGCGCATCGGCCTGGACGTCGAGTCGGTCGGCGCGGCAATGGTCGAGCGTGCCTTGCGCCAGCGCTGCACCCTCGTGCAGGCGGTAAACCTGGACGACTACTGGCTGCGCCTGCAGCAGTCGACCGATGAGCAGCAGGCCCTGATCGAGGCAGTCATCGTTCCGGAAACCTGGTTCTTCCGCTACCCCGAATCCTTCACTGCGTTGGCGGGGCTGGCCCACAAACGCGTGGCTGAACTGGCCGGTGCCCGGCCTCTGCGTATCCTCAGCCTGCCGTGCTCCACCGGCGAGGAGCCGTATTCGATCGCCATGGCGTTGCTCGACGGCGGGCTGAGCCCCGGGGCATTCCGTATCGACGGCATCGACATCAGCCCCAGCTCGGTGGCCAAGGGCGAGCAAGGTGTTTATGGCCGCAATTCCTTCCGCGGCAGTGAGCTGGCCTTCCGCGAGCGGCATTTCACCGCCGTCGACGAGGCCCATCGCCTGGATGCGCGGGTGCGCCAGCAGGTCAGCCTGCAGGTGGGCAACGTGCTCGATCCGGCGCTGCGGGCGCGTGAAGGCCTCTACGATTTCGTGTTCTGTCGTAATCTGCTGATCTATTTCGACGTGCCGACCCAGCAGCGGGTGTTCGAAGTGCTCAAGCACCTGACCCATGCCCAGGGCGTCCTGTTCATCGGCCCGGCCGAGGGTAGCCTGCTGGCGCGCCTGGGCATGCGACCGCTGGGGATCGCCCAGTCATTTGCCTACGTGCGTCAGGATGAAGCGCCGCCGGTCGTCATTGCCAAGCCGGCGCCGGTGGCCCGCCCAGCAGTCGCGCCACCCGTGCCACCGCGGGTCGTTGCGTTGCCGTCACGGAGCGGCAGGACGAGCGCCGCGCCAGTCGCCAGGGCGATGCCTGCCGAGGATGAGGTGCAACTGCTGGCCCGCATCGCCCAGCATGCCAATGCCGGCGACAGCGCCCAGGCCAGGGAAGGCTGCGAGCGCTATCTGCGCAAGTTCGCGCCCAAGGCACAGGTCTATTACTGGCTGGGGTTGCTCAGCGACACCGAGGGCGATGCCGCGCAGGCCATCACCCATTACCGCAAGGCCCTCTATCTCGAACCACAGCATCCAGAGGCGCTCATGCACCTGGCCATGCTGCTGGCCGCGCAGGGCGACGAGGCGGGCGCGCGGCGCCTGCAGGAGCGTGCTGCTCGGGCTGGCCGGGAGTCTGAACGATGAGCGGCGGATACCATATGCAACTGATCGCCCACGATGACGAGCAGATCGATGACTGCTGGAACCGTATCGGGGTGCATGGCGACAAGCAGTGCCCCTTGCTGCCACGGCATGTGCACTGCCGCAACTGCGAGGTCTATGCCGAGGCGGCCACGCGCCTGCTCGACCGTTATGCGCTGATCCAGGATGAACAGCTCGAGGCGCCAGTCGTGCAGGAAGAGGCGATCGGCCGCTCGATGCTGCTGTTCCGCCTGGGCGAGGAATGGTTGGCCCTGGCCACCGCCTGCCTGGCCGAGATCGCCCCGTTGCAGCCGGTGCACTCGTTGCCTCACCAGCGTTCGCGGGTGCTGCAGGGGGTCGCCAATGTGCGCGGTGCACTGGTGCCTTGCTTGTCGCTGGCCGACCTGCTCGGCGTGCCGATCGAGGCGGGCAGTGAGCGCGGCGGGCGGAGCATGCCGCGCATGCTGATCCTGGCGGCCGAAGGCGGGCCGGTGGTGGTGCCGGTGGACGAGATCGACGGTATCCATCGCCTCGACCCGGCGAGCCTGGACAATGGCCGCGATGCGGCGCACTTCACTGCGGCGGTGCTGCAGTGGCGCGGGCGCAGCGTGCGTGTGCTGGATGAACAACACCTGATGTCAGCCGTGAAGCGGAGCCTCTCATGACCCCGGAGCAAATGCGCGATGCGTCGCTGCTCGAGCTGTTCAGCCTGGAGGCCGAGGCCCAGACCCAGGTGCTCAGCGCGGGCCTGATGGCGCTGGAGCGCAACCCCGCGCAACCCGATCAGCTCGAGGCCTGCATGCGTGCGGCGCACTCGCTCAAGGGGGCGGCGCGGATCGTTGGCATCGACGCCGGGGTCAGTGTCGCCCACGTCATGGAAGACTGCCTGGTAGCAGCCCAGGAGGGCCGCCTGCTGCTGCGCCCCGAGCATATCGACGCGCTGCTACAGGGCAGCGACCTGCTGATGCGTATCGCCACGCCGGGCGATCAGGACAGCGAGGCCGCCGTGGCGGTGTTCCTGGCGCAGATGGCGGCCTTGCTCGACCCCTCGGCGCCCCAGCTGGCCAACGCGCAGCCGAGTGCAGCGAGCCTGCCGCCTGTCGTCCAGCCCGCACTGCCGGAGCCCGAGCCCCTGCCGCCACCGGAGCCCGACGTCGAAGCGGAACCGATGCCTGCCCGCAAGGCCGGAAAACGCGGTGGCGAGGGCAGCGAGCGGGTGTTGCGGGTCACCGCCGACCGACTGAACAGCCTGCTGGACCTGTCGAGCAAATCGCTGGTCGAGACCCAGCGCCTGAAACCCTACCTGGCCACCCTGCAGCGCCTGAAGCGCATGCATGGCCAGGGCATGCGGGGGCTCGACGGGCTGAAGGCCCAGTTGGAGGAGAGCGGCCAGGGGCCGGAGGTGCTCGAAGCCCTGGCCCAGACCCAGCAATTGCTGGCCGAGACTCAGCAGATCCTGTTGCAACAGGCCGCTGACCTGGACGAGTTCGGCTGGCAGGCCAGCCAGCGTGCGCAGTTGCTGTACGACACGGCACTGGCCTGTCGCATGCGTCCGTTCGCCGATGTGCTGACCGGGCAAAGCCGGATGGTCCGCGACCTTGGCCGCTCGCTGGACAAGCCCGTACGCCTGCTGATTGAAGGCGAGAAGACTCAGGTCGACCGCGATGTGCTGGAAAAGCTCGAGGCGCCGTTGACCCACCTGCTGCGCAATGCTGTCGATCACGGCATCGAGCTGCCCGAGCAGCGCCTGCTGGCCGGCAAGCCAAGCGAGGGCACGGTACGCCTGCGTGCTTCGCACCAGGCCGGATTGCTGATCCTCGAATTGTCCGATGACGGTGCCGGTATTGATCTGCAGCGTCTGCGCCGCAGTATCGTCGAGCGTGCCCTGTCGCCGGCCGAGACCGTGGCGCAGATGAGCGAGGCCGAGCTGCTGACGTTCCTGTTCCTGCCGGGCTTCAGCCTGCGCGACACGGTCACCGAGGTGTCCGGTCGCGGTGTCGGGCTGGACGCGGTGCAGCACATGGTCCGCGACCTGCGCGGGTCCATCGAGTTGACCCAGGTGGCGGGGCAGGGCTGCTGCTTCCACCTGGAAGTGCCGTTGACCCTGTCGGTGGTGCGCAGCCTGGTGGTCGAGGTGGGCGGCGAGGCTTATGCCTTCCCCTTGGCGCATATCGAGCGCACCGTCGAAGTGCCGGCCGAGGCCATCGTGCAGATCGAAGGCCGTCAGCACTTCTGGCACGAAGGGCGGCATATCGGCCTGGTGGCCGCCAGCCAGTTGCTCAACCGACCGGCGGCCCAGGGCGATGAACAGAGCCTTCGGGTAGTGGTGATCCGCGAGCGCGATCAGCTCTATGGAGTGGCGGTCGAGCGGCTGATCGGCGAACGGGTGCTGGTGGTGATGCCGCTGGACGCGCGCCTGGGCAAGGTCCAGGACATTTCCGCCGGCGCCCTGCTCGATGATGGCTCGGTAGTGCTGATTGTCGATGTCGAGGACCTGCTGCGCTCGGTGGACAAACTGCTCAGCACCGGCCGTCTGGAGCGTATCGAACGGGGCGGACGGGGCGGCAAGGGCGTGGCACGCAAGCGCATCCTGGTGGTCGACGACTCGCTCACGGTACGCGAGCTGCAGCGCAAGCTGCTGGGCAACCGCGGCTATGACGTGGCGGTGGCTGTCGATGGCATGGACGGCTGGAACGCCCTGCGCAGCGATGATTTCGACCTGCTGATCACCGACATCGACATGCCGCGCATGGACGGTATCGAGTTGGTCACCTTGGTAAGGCGCGACAATCGCCTGCAATCGCTGCCGGTGATGGTGGTGTCCTACAAGGATCGTGAAGAAGACCGGCGTCGTGGACTGGATGCCGGCGCCGACTATTATTTGGCCAAGGCCAGCTTCCATGACGATGCGTTGCTGGAGGCGGTCGTGGAGCTGATCGGAGGTGCCCAGGGATGAGAATCGCCATCGTCAACGACATGCCCATGGCCGTGGAGGCCCTGCGCCGTGCGTTGGCCTTCGAGCCCGCGCATCAGGTGATCTGGGTGGCGGGCAATGGCGCCGAGGCGGTGCGCCTGTGCGCCGAGCAGACCCCGGACCTGATCCTCATGGACCTGATCATGCCGGTGATGGACGGTGTCGAGGCCACCCGGCGGATCATGGCCGAGACTCCCTGCGCCATCGTCATCGTCACGGTGGACCGCAAGCAGAATGTGCACCGGGTGTTCGAGGCCATGGGCCATGGCGCCCTGGATGTGGTCGACACACCGGCGCTGGGCGCGGGCGACGCCCGGGAGGCGGCCGCGCCGCTGTTGCGCAAGATCCTCAACATCGGCTGGCTGATCGGGCAGCAGCGTCCCAGCGCTGCCCGGGCGGTGGCCGCGCCGCTGCGCGAGGCGTCGCAGCGGCGAGCACTGGTGGCCATCGGTTCTTCGGCGGGAGGGCCGGCGGCGTTGGAAGTGCTGCTCAAGGGCCTGCCGCGCACTTTCCCGGCGGCCATCGTGCTGGTCCAGCATGTCGACCAGGTGTTCGCCGCCGGCATGGCCGAATGGCTCAGCACCGCGTCCGGCCTGCCGGTGCGCCTGGCCCGCGAGGGTGAGCCTCCGCAGCCGGGGCAGGTGCTGCTGGCCGGCACCAATCACCATATCCGCCTGCTGAGGAATGGCGAGCTGGCCTACACTGCCGAGCCCGTCAACGAAATCTACCGGCCCTCGATCGACGTGTTCTTCGAGAGCGTGGCGCGCTACTGGTCTGGCGATGCGGTGGGCGTGCTGCTTACCGGGATGGGACGCGATGGCGCCCAGGGCCTGAAACTGATGCGCCAGCAGGGCTTCCTGACCATCGCCCAGGACCAGCAGAGCAGCGCGGTATACGGCATGCCCAAGGCTGCCGCGGCGATCGACGCGGCGGTGGAAATCCGTCCGCTGGAGCGAATTGCCGGGCGACTGATGGAAATCTTTTCGAAATGACGATATGTATTGAGGCGCGCCGCGTGGCCGGCGGTCAACGGGTGACTACGGATGAATGATCTACCGATCGAAGGTTTCACGACCATCAACGAAAGCGCGGCGATGGTCCTGCTGGTCGACGATCAGGCGATGATCGGCGAAGCCGTGCGCCGTGGTCTGGCCCACGAAGAGAACATCGACTTCCACTTCTGCGCCGACCCGCACCAGGCGGTGGCCCAGGCCATGCGCATCAAGCCCACGGTGATCCTTCAGGACCTGATCATGCCGGGTCTCGACGGCCTGACCCTGGTGCGCGAGTACCGCAACAACCCGGCCACCCAGGACATCCCGATCATCGTCCTGTCGACCAAGGAGGACCCGCTGGTCAAGAGCGCGGCCTTCGCCGCCGGGGCCAACGACTACCTGGTGAAGCTGCCGGACACCATCGAGCTGGTGGCGCGTATCCGCTATCACTCGCGCTCGTACCTGACGTTGTTGCAGCGTGACGAGGCTTATCGCGCCCTGCGGGTGAGCCAGCAGCAGTTGCTCGACACCAATCTGATGCTGCAGCGGTTGATGAACTCGGACGGTCTCACCGGGCTGTCCAACCGCCGTCACTTCGACGAGTACCTGGAGCTTGAGTGGCGCCGGGCTATTCGTGAGCAGCAGCAGTTGTCGTTGCTGATGGTCGATGTCGATTACTTCAAGGCGTTCAACGACAGTTTCGGCCACCTGGCCGGTGACGAGGCCCTGCGGCAGGTGGCCGAGGCCATACGTGGCTGCTGTTCGCGGCCGACCGACCTGCCGGCGCGATACGGCGGCGAGGAGTTCGCCCTGGTGCTGCCCAACACTTCGCCTGGTGGTGCGCGGCTGGTGGCGGAAAAGCTGCGCCAGACCATCATGGGCCTGAAGATCGCCCACACCGTGCCTGAGGCGGCCTCGCACCTGACTGTAAGTATCGGTCTGGCGACCTTGACGCCGAGTGTCGGCAGTCATTGCCGGCAACTGATTTCGGCGGCGGACAAGGGGTTGTATCTGGCCAAGAACAGCGGGCGTAATCAAGTCGGGATTGCCTAAGTGAGTTCCCGCGGGGTGTTAGTGTTTTCAGAACTTACTAACCCTGCGGGACCGGCTTGTCGGCAGAGGCCATAAATTACAATTGCTGGCTAAAACCTAAACTCCAATTTCTTCGCTCTTCGCTCTTCGCTCTTCGCTCTTGCTTCTAAGTGCGCGGTAGATCAGGCAACACCAATTGCGACTTCAGGAGGCCGAGCGGAGTTCTTGCGAAGGGAGGTGACGGGCATGGATGCCCGTCAAGCGCTGCGCCCCAGGATGGGGCGTTCAGCGCGGTCCTCCCGGGAGCAAGAACGGAGCGAGGGAACCCCGGAGCGAAGCGTAGGGGCCGGATGAATGGAGCGAGGATTTTTTGGTTCCTTTTTGATCCTTCAAAAAGGGACCCGCCGTAAGGGCGGAAAGGTGACTTTGTGTCACCATCGCAAATGAATGCGCCTATAACTTTCAAAACTCATGCTTTAAAAGTCAAAGTCAAAGTCAAAGTCAAAGTCAAAGTCAAAGTCAAAGTCAAAGTCAAAGTCAAAGTCAAAGTCAAAGTCGGTCGGTGCTGGTTTTAATAGTTGTAAGTGCATTCATTTTCGATGTCGACGCATAGTCACCTTTTCGCCCTTACGGCGAGTTCCTTTTTGAAGGATCAAAAAGGAACCAAAAAATCCTCGCTCCATTCATCCGGCCCTCCGCTTCGCTACGGGTTCCCTCACTCCGGCCTTGCTCCCGGGAGGACCGCGCTGCAGGGCCCATCCTGCGCCCCAGCGCTTGACGGGCATCCATGCCCGTCACCTCCCTCCGCAAGGCCTGCGTTCGGCCTCCTGAAGTCGCGAAGGTACGGGCGGCGCCTGGGATGACGCAGCTGTCGCTAGCGGGTTATGGGGCTAGACTCCTGATCGGCAACGGCAACGGCAACGGCAACGGCAACGGCAACGCCGGAAATAGGGCGTAATGGGGTTTGCGCCCAGACCGCCCGGCGGGTCTGCCGCCAGCCCCCAGACTCGGTTATACTCGCGGGCTTTTCACCGAATTCGCACGAGAGCTGCCCGCCCATGGAAATCCAACCGATCCTGAACACCATCAAGGACCTCACCGAGCGTTCCCAGTCTATTCGGGGGTATCTTTGACTACGATCACAAACATGATCGTCTGGTCGAAGTAAACCGCGAGCTGGAAGACGCCGCCGTCTGGAACAAGCCCGAATACGCCCAGGCCCTGGGCCGCGAGCGCGCCATGCTGGCGCAGGTGGTCGAAACCCTCGACAAACTGTCCAATGGCCTTGGCGACTGCAAGGACCTGCTCGACATGGCCGTCGAAGAAGGTGACGAAGGCGCCGTCAGCGATGTCGTGACCGAGCTGCAAGGGCTGGAGGAATCCCTCGCCCTGCTCGAGTTCCGTCGCATGTTCAGCGGCGAGATGGACCCGAACAACGCCTACCTGGACATCCAGGCCGGCTCCGGCGGCACCGAGGCCCAGGACTGGGCCAACATCCTGCTGCGCATGTACCTGCGTTGGGCCGACAAGCGTGGCTTCGACGCCACCATCATCGAACTGTCCGAGGGCGAAGTCGCCGGCATCAAGGGCGCCACCGTGCACATCAAGGGCGAGTACGCCTTCGGCTGGCTGCGCACCGAGATCGGCGTGCACCGCCTGGTGCGCAAGAGCCCGTTCGACTCCGGGGCCCGTCGCCACACCTCGTTCTCGGCGGTGTTCGTCTCGCCCGAGATCGACGACAAAGTCGAGATCGAGATCAACCCGTCCGACCTGCGCATCGACACCTACCGCTCCTCGGGCGCCGGTGGTCAGCACGTCAACACCACCGACTCGGCCGTACGTATCACCCACGTACCGACCAACACCGTGGTGGCCTGCCAGAACGAACGTTCGCAGCACGCCAACAAGGATACCGCCATGAAAATGCTGCGGGCCAAGTTGTACGAGCTGGAAATGCAAAAGCGCAACGCCGCCTCGCAAGCCCTGGAAGACAGCAAGTCGGACATCGGCTGGGGCCACCAGATCCGCTCCTACGTACTGGATGACTCGCGCATCAAGGACCTGCGTACCGGCGTCGAGCGCAGCGACTGCAACAAGGTGCTCGACGGTGATATCGACGAATACCTGGAAGCGAGCCTCAAGCAGGGCCTGTAACCCGTACACCACCGCCGCGATACCAGGCCCGACGGGCCGGTATCGCCTGCCCTGCCCGACAGGGGCAACGAACACCTGATGGAAAGAATGACGACATGAGCGACCTCAAGACCGAAGCGCAAGACCTGCAACAGGAAGAAAACGCCCTGATCGCCCTGCGCAAGGAAAAACTTGCCGCCGAGCGCGCCAAGGGCAATGCCTTCCCCAACGACTTCCGCCGCGACAGCTACTGCAACGATCTGCAGAAGCAGTACGCGGACAAGACCAAGGAAGAGCTGGAAGCAGCCGGCATTCCGGTCAAGGTCGCCGGTCGCATCATGCTCAACCGTGGCTCGTTCATGGTCATCCAGGACATGACCGGTCGCATCCAGGTCTACGTCAACCGCAAGACCCTGCCAGAAGAAACCCTGGCTGCGGTCAAGACCTGGGACCTGGGCGACATCATCAGCGCCGAAGGCACCCTGGCCCGTTCCGGCAAGGGCGACCTGTACGTCGAGATGACCAACGTGCGCCTGCTGACCAAGTCGCTGCGCCCGCTGCCGGACAAGCACCACGGCCTGACCGACACCGAGCAGCGCTACCGCCAGCGCTACGTCGACCTGATGGTCAACGAGGAAACCCGCCACACCTTCCGTGTGCGTTCGCAGGTGATCTCGCACATCCGCAAGTTCCTCATCGAGCGCGACTTCCTCGAAGTCGAAACCCCGATGCTGCAGACCATCCCAGGCGGCGCCGCGGCCAAGCCGTTCGAAACCCACCACAACGCCCTGGACATGGCCATGTTCCTGCGCATTGCGCCGGAGCTGTACCTCAAGCGCCTGGTGGTCGGTGGCTTCGAGAAGGTGTTCGAGATCAACCGCAACTTCCGTAACGAAGGCGTTTCGACTCGTCACAACCCAGAATTCACCATGCTCGAGTTCTACCAGGCCTACGCCGACTACCGCGACAACATGGACCTCACCGAGGAACTGTTCCGCGAGCTGGCGCAGCTGGTACTGGGCAGCACCGACGTGCCGTACGGCGACAAGGTGTTCCACTTCGGCGAGCCGTTCGTGCGCCTGTCGGTGTTCGACTCGATCCTCAAGTACAACCCGCAGCTCACCGCCGCCGACCTGCAGGACGTCGACCGTGCTCGCGAGATCGCCAAGAAAGCCGGCGCCAAGGTGCTCGGCCACGAAGGCCTGGGCAAGCTGCAGGTGATGATTTTCGAAGAGCTGGTCGAGCACAAGCTGGAACAGCCGCACTTCATCACCGAGTACCCGTTCGAAGTCTCGCCGCTGGCCCGTCGCAACGACGACAACCCGGCCGTGACCGACCGCTTCGAGCTGTTCATCGGTGGCCGCGAGATCGCCAACGCCTACTCCGAGCTCAACGATGCCGAAGACCAGGCCGAGCGCTTCCTGGCCCAGGTGGCCGAGAAGGACGCCGGTGACGATGAGGCCATGCACTACGACGCCGACTTCGTCCGCGCCCTGGAATACGGCATGCCGCCGACCGCCGGTGAAGGCATCGGCATCGACCGTCTGGTGATGCTGCTGACCAACTCGCCGTCGATCCGCGACGTGATCCTGTTCCCGCACATGCGCCCACAGGCCTGAGCGATCTGAACAAGCCGCCTTTCGAGGCGGCTTTTTCATGCCTGAAGCTTTATGTTGTTTGTGCTGGCCTCTTCGCGGGTAAATCCGCTCCCACAGGGGAGTCGCACTTAACCTGTGGGAGCGGGTTTACCCGCGAAGAGGCCGGCACCGGCAACCCACTGTTCATGAGGTACCTCCAGTGACCCCCGCAATGCCCCACCAGGGCGCCGCCGGCATCGCCACCGCCGTCGCCGAGAGCGTGCAGTACCAGGGCCGCAAGACCGCCCGCCAGGGCAGCGAACAGCGCCGCCAGCAGATCCTCGACGCTGCCATGCGCATCGTCGTGCGCGATGGCGTGCGCGGCGTGCGCCACCGCGCCGTGGCCGCCGAGGCCGCTGTACCGCTGTCGGCCACCACCTACTACTTCAAGGACATCCAGGACCTGCTGGCCGATACCTTCGCCCAGTACGTCGAACGCAGCGCGGCCTACATGGCCAAGCTGTGGACCAACACCGAAGGCGTGCTGCGCCAGTTGCTGGCCCAGGGCGACGGCACCCCCGAGGCCCGGGCGCACCTGGCCGATGAAGTGGCGCGCATGCTGGCAGACTACGTCCTGCGCCAACTGAACAACCGCCGCGATTTCCTCATGGCCGAGCAAGCCTTTCGCCAGGAGGCGCTGCTGTGCCCACGCCTGGCCGAACTGGTGCAGGCCCACGAGCAGATCCTGCTGCATGGCGCGCGGCAGATCCTGCAGGTGGTTGGCTCGCGCCAGCCCGAGCAGGATGCCCAGATGTTGACGGCGATAATCGAGCAGATGGAATATCAGGGCCTGCTCAAGGATGCGAATGCGCAGGCCGATGAGCAGATGCTCGCTATCCTTGTCCGATACCTGCAGATGGTGCTGGCCTCGGCCTGAGTGGCGAACGACTTTTCAAGGAGAACCTGATGAAAGCCTGGCGTGTGGTGTTGTTGACCTTGTCATTCCTCCTGCTGGGCGGTTGTCTGGTGACGTTTGACGAGCCGCTGCCGGCCAACCAGCCGGCGCCTAAGGCCCTGCTCGGGCAGTGGAGCAGCAAGGATGCCTGGGGCCAGCCGCTGAAGCTGAGCATCAGCCGCGCCGGCGGCAACACCTACAAGGCGGTGGCCCGCGCCCAGGGCAAGGCGCCCGAGGAGTACGCGTTCACCGTGGCCCGGCACGGCAACCGCTGGTACCTGTCGGCCGGCGTGCCCAAGCGCCTGGGCGGCAACTTCCTGATCGGTGGCTTCGAGGTGATCGACGGCAAGCAGCTGGTGGTCTACAACCTCGATGTCGAGCAGGTGCAGCAGGCCGTCGCAAAGAAAGAACTGAGCGGGCGCAATACCGAAGTGCCGGAAGATAACGGCGAGGGCGTGCTGATCGACAGTCCGACCGAGCGGGTGCTGGCGTACCTGGACGATCCCGCCAACTCCGATCTGTTCGTCGAGGTGGCGCGCTTCCAGCGTGTTGGCAAATAGTGGCGACAGTGTGTGCCTTTTCGCGGGTAAACCCGCTCTGCGCAGCTTTGCCGACGGTGCTGAACCTGTGGGAGCGGTTTTACCCGCGAAAAGGTCTGGCACGTATCTGAACCGTTAAGGAGTCCCGCGTGGACGAGTACCAGCAGACCATACGCACGTTGTCCGACCGCATCGTCGCCACCCAGACCCCGATCCGCGTGCTTGACGCAGTGAAATGGGACGACGGTATCCGCCAGGGCTTCCTCAAGGCCAAGGGCAAGGAGCCTCCGGCGGTGGACCGTGCCTACTACCAGAGCCGCCCGCTGTCGTTCGACTCCAGCGCGGTGAAGGCCGAATTCCAGAGCATCGAGCGCGACATCACCCGGCAGTTGGGCCAGTTCAACCCGGTCGGGCAGATCATGCGGCGCATGTGCAAGGAATACCGCATGGTGGTGCGCATGCTCGAGGCACGCGGCACCGAGGACTTCGGGTTGATTTCCCAGGAGCTCTACGGCGCCGCCTCCGACGCCTTCCACGCCGGTGATCCGACCCTGGCCGACCTGGGCCTGATGCTCTCGGATTACCTGAACAACATCGACGGTCGCGGCGACCTGAAGGACGAACCGAAGAACCTCACGGCCAAGGAAGCGGTGGCGATCCTTCAGCGTCGCCTGAACAAGGTGTTCGGCGAAGCCGAGGAGACCATCCGCGTGTTCGAGTCCGACGGCATCGTCGCTGACGCCGCGGCCGGCGCCGACTACATCAAGGTGCGCGCCGACGCGATGTTCAACAGCCGCGACGTGCGCGCCCTGGAAGTGCATGAAGGCCTGGTGCACGTCGGCACCACCCTCAACGGCCTGAACCAGCCGATCTGCACCTTCCTGGCCAAGGGCCCGCCCTCGTCGACGGTGACCCAGGAGGGCTTGGCCATCCTCATGGAGGTGATCGCCTTCGCCTCCTACCCCAGCCGCCTGCGCAAGCTCACCAACCGCACCCGTGCCATCCACATGGTGGAGGAGGGCGCCGACTTCCTGCAGGTCTTCGAGTTTTTCCGTGGCCAGGGCTTCGAGATGGGGCAGAGCTACAGCAATGCCAGCCGGGTGTTCCGTGGTTCGGTGCCCAATGGCCTGCCATTCACCAAGGACTTGTCCTACCTCAAGGGCTTCATCATGGTTTACAACTACATTCAGTTGGCCGTGAAGAAGGGCAAGCTCGAGCAGATCCCGTTGCTGTTCTGCGGCAAGACCACCCTGGAAGACATGCGCACGCTGCGCCAGCTGGTCGAGGAAGGGCTGGTCGAACCGCCCAAGTACCTGCCCGAGCAGTTCCGCGACCTCAACGCGCTGTCGGCCTGGATGTGCTTCTCCAACTTCCTCAATCACCTGAGCCTGGACCGTATTGAAGCCGACTACGCGAACATTCTCTGACGCCTGCCGTCACCTCGCCTTCGGCCTCGGGTTGCTGCTGTTGAGCGGCTGCAGCAGCCTGCTGTTCTACCCTGAGCCCGGCCAGCCGTTCACCCCGGAAATGGCCCACCTGCAGTACCAGGACCTGACCCTCAACGCCGCCGACGGCACGCGTCTGCATGGCTGGTGGCTGCCTGTGCCGCAGGGTGTCGAGGTCAAGGGCACGGTGCTGCACCTGCATGGCAATGGCGGCAACCTGGCCTGGCACCTGGGCGGCAGCTACTGGTTGCCGAAAGAGGGCTACCAGGTGCTGATGATCGACTATCGCGGCTATGGGCTGTCCCAGGGCAAGCCGACATTGCCTGACGTGTATGGCGACATCGGCGCGGCGCTGGACTGGCTCGGCAAGGCGCCCCAAGCCAAGGGCAGGCCGCTGGTGCTGCTGGGCCAGAGCCTCGGCGGGGCCATGGCCATCCACTACCTGGCCCAGCACCCTGAGCAGCGCCGACGCTTCAGCGCCCTGGTGTTCGATGGCGTGCCGGCCAGCTACCGGGCGGTGGGGCGTTATGCCCTGAGCACTTCGTGGATGACCTGGCCACTGCAAGTGCCGCTGTCGTGGCTGGTGCCGGACGGCGACAGTGCGATCAACTCGATCGCCCGCCTGGACAGCCCGCCGAAGCTGTTCTTCCACAGCATCGACGACAACCTCGTGCCGTTGGACAACGGACTGCGCCTGTACCGCCAGGCGCCGCCGCCCCGGGTGCTGCAGCTTACCCGGGGCGACCATGTGCAGACTTTCGCCGACCCGACCTGGCGCCAGGTGATGCTGCGCTTCCTGGAAGACCCTACCCATTTCAACGGCCTGCGCCGCCTGGCCGAAGTACCCAACTACCCTGACGAGAAGAACAAGCAATGAGTGAAGAACGCAACGCCATCCCGCTGATCCTGACCGGCGTCGGCAGCATCATCGTGACGGTGGGAGCCCTCTGGTACTACGGCTACCTGCATTTCGCCAAGCCCGAGGATGCGCTGTTGCTGCAGGATTTCACCATGCTCAAGACCATTCCGGGCGAAGACTACAAGCTCTCGCTGACGCCGGCGCCACAGGTGGCGCAGTGCATCGATGGTGTGCTGGTGCTGTTCGACACCGAGCAGAAGGGTCTGACCGGCGTGCTGGTGGACAACCGCAAGCGCGCGGTGCGTTGCATGGGGCAGGAGACGCCGCAGCAGGTGCAGTGAATGATGGGGCTGCTGCAATGCGGCCCGATCAGTTCAATCGCGCGCTGGCGACTGAATAGACATCGCATCGTTCACGTTTGCCGATCGCGATGACAAGCACTACCACGCGATGATCAATCACCTGGTAGACCAAGCGGTAGCCGGCTGATCTCAATTTGATCTTGTAGCAATCAGCCATGTTATTGAGCCGGTCTTTTTCAACTCTGGGTTGAGCCAGTCGGGCCTTGAGTTTCTTGGCAAGCTGCAGGCGCAGTGTGGGTTCGAGCTTGCGATACTCCTTGTGCGCTCGTGAATCAAACTCAAGGTTGTAGCTTGCTGTCGCGCTCTGCGTCGGCGATGAGCTCATCGATATCCACCTTCACGGTAGGCCCGCCAAGTCGCTGGCGTACCAGCTCGGCCAGTTGGATATCGTCAATCAGATCCATCATCGCCTCGTAGCGCTCTGGTGGTACTGCGTAGAAGGCGGGCTCGTTCCGATTGAGGATCACCACGGTTTCACCGTGCGCTTGGCGAATGGTGCCCATTGGGTCTTTCTTAAGGTCGGTGATGGATGCTGCCAGATCGGCGAGGACAGGGTAGGTCATAGTTGTATCAACCCATTTGTCGAGAAGGACGGTTGCCTCAGTTTAGTGCTTTTAAAGGTGTCTTCAAAGGTGCTTTTGACGGAAGGTCAAGCATGAAAAAACCCGCCATCAGGCGGGTTTTTTCATTCAGACAGCAGCCCTCATTGGACTTGGCTCACCGCCCGCGGTGCCACCGGCTGGTTGTCGTTGGAGATGGTCACCTCCACCCGACGGTTCTGCGCGCGGCCCGAGTTGCTGCCGTTGTCGGCCACCGGGTACTCCTTGCCATAACCCTGGGCGACGATGCGCGCGGGATCCACGCCGGCACGTACCAGTGCCATACGCACGGCGGCGGCGCGGCGCTCGGACAGGGTCTGGTTGTAGTTGGCCGAGCCGACGCTGTCGGTGTAGCCCTCGACGATCACCTTGCGCTCAGGGTTCTCCTGGAGGAACTGGGCCAGCTTGGTGACGTTGGGGTAGGCGCTGCTCTTGAGCACGGCCTTGTTGAAGTCGAACAGCACGTCACCGAAGGTCACCAGGGTGCCACGGTCAGTCTGCTTGGCGTTCAGGCTGTCCTGCAGCTTCTTGATCTGCGCGTCGCGGGCGTCCAGCTTGGCCTGGGCGCGCTGGGCGGCGGCGTTCTTGAGCTCGGCCTCGGCGCCGCGCAGGGCGATGGTCTGCTTGGCCACTTCGACACGCTGGTTGGTCAGGTAGGCGAGCTGGTCGACTTTCTTCGAGTCCTCGCGCTCCATGTAGGCCTTGTCGGCCTTGTTCAACCAGTCCTGGGCGTCCTTGGTCTCGAGTGCGGCCACCTTGCTCGATTGCGGGTCGCTCTGCAGGGCCGAGAAGTTGGTGCGGGCCGACTCCAGGTTGGCGTTCGGGTCGTGGGAGCAGGCGGCGAGGCCCACGCTCAGGGCCAGCAGGGCGGGAATCATGACGTAGTTGCGCATAGTGTTCATCCTTTGATCGTTAACGAAGGCTCATGAGGCTGGGCAGGGCTCATTCGGCGCTGCGCAGGCCTTCCTCGCGTACATCGTTGATACCCTGGCGGGCATCCTGCACGGCCTTCTGGGCCTTGGCCGCCTGGGCCTTGCGCTCGGCGACGCGGGCGTCCCACTCAGCTTGTTCGGCCAGCAGCTTGGCCTGGTCGTACTGCTTGTCGTGCATGGCGATCTCGGCCTTCTTGAACTTGTCCTGGGCAGCCTTCATTTCCACTGCGGCGAACTCGGTGCCACCGGCACTGACCGCCGAGTTGACCGCCGATTGGGTCACGGCGTATTGCTCGGTCGGCGGTTTGCCCGCGCAGCCGGCCAGCACCAGGCTGCTGCCCAGGGCCAGCGCGGCCAGCTTGAGCCCGCGCAGGTGAGTGGAGGAAGGTTGTGCGATGCGGGTCTTCATGGTGGTCAACTCCATTGGGTCACTCCTGTTAAACGACGATGCCACGCCGTGGCTATCGCTGTTCCCCTGTGGCCAGCGTCGGGCGCAAAGGCCCGTGTTTACAGGGTTTTGCCGTGATGGCTATTGGCTGTGACCGAGGCGTTTTTTGAATAGTTCAGAAAAATTTGCACGCTAAAGGTATTTTTTTCTGACTAATCAGTCAGCGGAATTTCCATGGAACTTCCGCTGTGGATGACGGTATGCCGGGTCTTGCCCGGCACCCGGAAAGGCTCAGTGCGACTGCTCTTCCCGCACCCGGCCAAGGGCCTGCAGGTGGCGCCGGGAGAGGGCCAGGAAGCGCGGCGTCGGGCCGATGTCCTCGTACAGCGGGTCGCCTTCCTCGTCGGTGGCGATCACCTGCTGGCCCTTGATGTAGGGGAAGCTGGCCTCCAGTTCCTCGAGCGCCGCCGCCACCAGTTCGCCCAGCAGTTCCTCTGGGCTGCGCTTGGGGTACATGTCGATCAGCGCGGCCAGGCGCGCTTCGGCTTCCATGTCCAGGTGCAGGACATGGCCGGTGGGGCTCAGGCGGCCGGCGGCGTTCTGTTCCCAGTGCTGGGCGAGTTGGCGAATTTTCATGATGACCTCTGTCAAAGCCTGGTAATGGCATTGCTTCGGATGTCCTGTGTTCACTTTAGTTGCTCTGGCCGTTTCTGGCTTGCCAGGCGCAGGCGCGAGTGGGCACTCTTGGGCGCATGCGGTTTCCTGGAGTGGAGAAGGCTGATGAGTGATATCGATCTGCGCTTGCGCGAGGATGTGCACCTTTTGGGAGAACTGCTGGGCGAGACCATCCGCCAGCAGCATGGCGAGGCGTTCCTGCAGAAGATCGAGGACATCCGCCACAGCGCCAAGGCCGACCGGCGCGGGCAGGGCGAGCGACTGAGCTCGACCCTGGGTGACCTGGCCGAGGAGGACCTGCTGCCGGTGGCGCGGGCGTTCAACCAGTTTCTCAACCTGGCCAACATCGCCGAGCAGTACCAGCTGATTCGGCGTCGCGACGCCGACCAGCCCGAGCCCTTCGAAGCGCGGGTGCTGCCGGAACTGCTGGCGCGGCTGAAGGCGGCGGGCCACGGCAACGATGAGCTGGCCCGGCAACTGGCCAGGCTGAACATCGAGCTGGTGCTTACCGCCCATCCCACCGAGGTGGCCCGCCGCACCCTGATACAGAAGTACGACGCCATCGCCGCGCAACTGGCCGCGCAGGACCACCGCGACCTCGTTCCCGGCGAGCGCCAACAGGTGCGCGAACGCTTGCGCCGCCTGATTGCCGAAGCGTGGCACACCGAGGAGATCCGTCGCACCCGGCCGACTCCGGTGGATGAAGCCAAGTGGGGCTTCGCGGTCATCGAGCATTCGTTGTGGCAGGCGATCCCCAACCACTTGCGCAAGGTCGACGCGGCCTTGTTCGAGGCCACTGGGCTGCGCCTGCCGCTGGAGTCGGCGCCAGTGCGCTTCGCCTCCTGGATGGGCGGTGACCGCGACGGCAACCCCAATGTCACGGCGGCGGTCACCCGCGAAGTCCTGCTGCTGGCGCGCTGGATGGCCGCCGACCTGTTCCTGCGCGATATCGATGGCCTGGCCGCCGAGCTGTCCATGCAGCAGGCCAGCGCCGCCCTGAAAGACAAGGTCGGCGACAGCGCCGAGCCTTATCGCGCCCTGCTCAAGCAGCTGCGCGACCGCCTGCGTGCCACCCGCGCCTGGGCCCATGCCTCGCTGACGAGCACGCAGCCGGCCAGCGCCGCGGTGCTGGTGGACAATCGCGAGCTGATCGCGCCGCTGGAGCTGGCCTACCAGTCGCTGCATGAATGCGGCATGGGTGTGATCGCCGACGGCCCGTTGCTTGACTGCCTGCGTCGGGCGGTGACCTTCGGCCTGTTCCTGGTGCGTCTGGACGTGCGTCAGGATGCCGCCCGTCACCGTGACGCGCTGTCGGAAATCACCGACTACCTCGGCCTCGGTCGCTATGCCGAGTGGGACGAGGAGCGACGCATCACGTTCCTTCAGGCTGAGCTGAAAAACCGTCGCCCGCTGTTGCCGGCGCACTTCCAGCCCCAGGCCGAGACGGCCGAGGTGCTCGCCACCTGCCGCGAGATCGCCGCCGCGCCTGCGGCGTCGCTGGGGTCGTACGTGATCTCCATGGCCGGCGCGGCCTCCGATGTGCTGGCGGTGCAGTTGCTGCTGAAGGAGGCCGGGCTGACCCGGTCGATGCGCGTGGTGCCGCTGTTCGAGACCCTGGCTGACCTGGACAACGCGGGCCCGGTGATGGAGCGCCTGCTCGGTTTGCCGGGTTATCGCGCAGGCCTGCAGGGGCCACAGGAGGTGATGATCGGCTATTCCGACTCGGCCAAGGACGCCGGCACCACCGCGGCGGCCTGGGCCCAGTATCGCGCCCAGGAGAACCTGGTGCGCATCTGTCGCGAGCATCAGGTCGAGCTGCTGCTGTTCCATGGCCGGGGCGGCACGGTCGGGCGCGGTGGCGGACCGGCCCACGCGGCGATCCTGTCGCAGCCGCCGGGCTCGGTGGGCGGACGTTTCCGCACCACCGAGCAGGGCGAGATGATCCGCTTCAAGTTCGGCTTGCCTGGCATTGCCGAGCAGAACCTCAACCTCTACCTGGCCGCCGTGCTGGAGGCGACCCTGCTGCCGCCGCCACCGCCGGAGCCGGCCTGGCGCGCATTGATGGACCAGCTGGCCGCCGATGGCGTCAAGGCCTACCGCGGCGTGGTGCGCGAGAACCCGGACTTCGTCGAGTACTTCCGCCAGTCCACCCCCGAGCAGGAGCTCGGCCGTCTGCCGCTGGGCAGCCGGCCGGCCAAGCGCCGCGCCGGGGGCATCGAGAGCCTGCGGGCGATCCCGTGGATCTTCGGCTGGACCCAGACAAGGCTGATGCTGCCGGCCTGGCTGGGCTGGGAAACGGCGCTGAACAATGCCCTGGCACGCGGGCAGGGGGCGCTGCTGGCGCAGATGCGCGAGCAATGGCCGTTCTTCCGCACCCGCATCGACATGCTGGAGATGGTCCTGGCCAAGGCCGATGCACAAATCGCCGAGGCCTACGACGAACGTCTGGTGCAACCCGAACTGCTGCCGTTGGGCGCGCACCTGCGCGACCTATTGTCGCAGTCGTGCCAGGTGGTACTGGGCCTGACCGGGCAGCCGGTGCTACTGGCGCACAGCCCGGAAACCCTGGAATTCATCCGTCTGCGCAACACCTACCTGGACCCGCTGCACCGCCTGCAGGCCGAGTTGCTGGCACGCTCGCGCAGCCGTGAAGCCGCTCTGGACAGCCCGTTGGAGCAGGCCTTGCTGGTGACCGTGGCGGGGATCGCGGCAGGTTTGCGCAACACCGGCTGAGGTTGTTCGAGGCCGGTCGTGGTCATTAGCCGGGCTGGCCTCGACCCAACCCCCGATGGCCGGTTGCGCCGGGCGCAACCAGTGCCCCGGCCAGCGGCGGGCGGCCCGTTCCTGGCACTTTTGGACGCTTGTCGGGGGGGCGGGCGCTGTGTATCTTGAGCAGCCTTTTGACCGATTTTACGGTCTCGTCCGATTTTCCGGAGTTGGCCTTGTGCGCCGAATCCGTTGATTTGCAAAGAAAAATATGAGGAGCACAAGATGCGCGTAATTCTGCTGGGAGCTCCCGGGGCCGGTAAAGGTACTCAGGCAAAGTTCATCACCGAGAAGTTCGGTATTCCGCAGATCTCCACCGGTGACATGCTGCGTGCCGCCGTCAAGGCCGGCACCCCGCTGGGCCTGGAGCTGAAAAAGGTCATGGATGCCGGCCAGCTGGTCTCCGACGAGCTGATCATCAGCCTGGTCAAGGAGCGCATCGCTCAACCGGACTGCGCCAACGGCTGCCTGTTCGACGGCTTCCCGCGTACCATCCCGCAAGCTGAAGCCATGGTCGCTGCCGGTGTCGACATCGACGCCGTGGTCGAGATCGCCGTGGACGACGAAGAGATCGTCGGCCGCATGGCCGGTCGCCGCGTGCACCTGGCCTCGGGTCGCACCTACCACATCCAGTACAACCCGCCGAAGGTGGAAGGCAAGGATGACGTTACCGGCGAAGACCTGATCCAGCGCGACGACGACAAGGAAGAAACCGTGCGTCACCGCCTGTCGGTCTACCACAGCCAGACCAAGCCGCTGGTGGACTTCTACCAGAAGCTGTCGGCGGCCAACGCCGGCAAGCCGAAGTACAGCCACATCGAAGGTGTCGGCTCGGTCGAGTCGATCACCGCCAAGGTACTGGCAGCCCTGAGCTGATCCGTCGACCTTGTCCGACAACGGCCCGCTTGCGGGCCGTTGTCGTTTATACTGCCGCTCTTTTTCCCCTGTTGCCTGGATACCTCGTTCGATGACCACCTTGCTGGCCCTGGATACCGCCACCGAAGCCTGTTCCGTCGCCCTGCTGCACGACGGCAAGGTGACCAGCCACTACGAGGTGGCCCCACGCCTGCACGCGCAGAAGCTGTTGCCGATGATCAAGCAGCTGCTGGCCGACTCGGGTGTGGCGCTGAGCGCGCTGGACGCCATCGCCTTCGGTCGCGGCCCGGGCGCCTTCACCGGCGTGCGTATCGCCATCGGCGTGGTCCAGGGTCTGGCTTTTGCCCTCGAGCGTCCGGTGCTGCCGGTATCCAACCTGGCGGCCCTGGCCCAGGGCGCGCTGCGCGAGCGAGGCGTGCAGCAGGTGGCCGCGGCCATCGATGCGCGCATGGACGAGGTGTACTGGGGTTGCTACCGCGCCGAGCAGGGTGAGATGCGCCTGCTCGACCAGGAAATGGTGCTGCCGCCCGAGCGGGTAACGCTACCGCAAGGTCTGGATGGCGAGTGGTTCGGCGCCGGTACCGGCTGGGGCTACGCCGAGCGCCTGGCGGTGCAGGTCGCGGCGAGCGACGCCGTTGCCTTGCCCAGCGCCCTGGACATCCTTGCCCTGGCCGGCTTCGCCTGGGCCCGGGGCGAGGCGGTCGCCGCCGAGCAGGCGCAACCGGTCTATCTGCGCGATAATGTGGCTACGCCCAAGGCGCGTTGAATGCAGTTCGTCGGCTATCGCCGTTCACGATAAAACCTTTTGTGTGTTCTGTGGTCCAGTTATCAGTTCGGGCATTAGCGAAGGATTCCTGATGCTGCTAAATTGCCATCATTGGTCCTGAGTGCTCCTGTCATGCGTATCGACGGCTTCTCCTCACAGAGCTACCCCATCAAGCGTACGCCTCGCAAGGCGCCAGCGCGTGACGAAGCCATCGACGAAGCCGATGCCGAGATCATCGAGGACATCGACGCACAGGTCAGCCGTGCCAGCCGTCGCGGCGAGAACCTGCCGGCCCGCCAGCAGGACCTGATCTACCCCCGCGCCCGCGACCGGCGTACCTCCACGGCCCTGGCCAGCTACCTGACCACTGCCGGCTTCACCGACTGGGAGATGGAAGTACTGGGGCTGGACCTGTACATTTGATGGATGACGCCATCACCCCGCCCTTATTTCCTCGGTTGCCCGTCCTGGGCTGAAAACGCCTGGCGCGAGTACCTGTACCCCGCCGACGCTCGCACCAGCGAATTCCTCGGGCTGTACAGCCAGGTATTCAACGCCGTCGAAGGCAACACCACGTTCTATGCCCGTCCCGCGCCAGCGACGGTCGAGCGTTGGGCGCAGATCATGCCGGCGGGGTTTCGCTTCACCGCCAAGTTTCCCGGGGATGTCAGCCACGCGGGCGACCTGCGCGAACAGCTCGACTCGGCGCTGGACTTCACCCGACTGATGGCCCCCTTGGGCGAGCGCGTGTCGCCTTACTGGCTGCAATTGCCGGCGATGTTCGGCCCGGCGCGCCTGGGCGAGCTTGCGTACTTCCTCGATGAGATCGGCGTGCCGGTGGCGGTGGAGGTGCGCAACGACGCATTCTTCGCCCGTGGCGAGGAGGAGCGCCAGCTCAACCGGCTGTTGCATGAGCGTAGTGTCGAACGCATCTGCCTGGATCCGCGTGCGCTGTTCAGCTGCGCTTCGCGCGAGCCCGCCGTGCTTCATGCCCAAGCCAAGAAGCCCAAGGTACCGCCGCGCCCGGCAGCCTTTACCCAACACCCGCAGGTGCGCTTCATCGGCCATCCCGAGCTCGAGGCCAATGAGCGCTTTCTCACGCCCTGGGTGGACAAGGTCGCCGCCTGGATTGAGGAGGGGCGCCGCCCCTACGTATTCCTGCACACCTCGGACAACCGCCTGGCTGCGGCACTGGCGCAGCGTTTTCACCAGCGCCTGATGACCCTGTTGCCAGGCTTGGCGGCGCTGCCTGAATTGCCGCGCGCCCCTGAGGTCGAACAACTGGGATTACTGTGATCTGACTGTCGGAGGTTGAACCATGGATGTGCAAACCCTGCGAGCCGAAGCCTTCAAGGCACTGCATGAGCGTGATGGCGCGTTCGTCATTCCCAACCCGTGGGATGGCGGCTCCGCACGGTTGCTGGCCAGCCTGGGTTTCGAAGCGCTGGCCACCACCAGTGCCGGGTTGGCGTTCAGCCTCGGACGGCCGGATGCCGAAGGCGCGCTGACGCTCGAGGAGACCCTCGACAATGCCCGCGCCATCGTCGATGCCACGCCGTTGCCGGTGGCGGCGGACCTGGAAAACGGCTTCGGCGATCTGCCGGAAGACTGCGCGCAGACCATCCTGCGCGCTGCCGAGGCGGGGCTGGTGGGTGGTTCGATCGAGGATGCCAGCGGTCGCAACGATGCGCCGATCTACGATTTCGAACACTCCGTGGCACGGGTGCGTGCCGCCGTTACGGCCGCCCGCAGCCTGGCCTTCCCCTTCACCCTCTGTGCCCGCGCCGAGAACCTGCTGCACGGGCGCCTCGACCTGGACGACACCATCCGCCGGTTGCAGGCCTATGCCGAGGCCGGAGCGGATGTGCTGTACGCGCCCGGTCTGCGCAGAGTCGATGAGATCCGCGCGGTGGTGCAGGCCGTGGCCCCCAGGCCTGTGAATGTGTTGATGGGCATGGCAGGCGTGCCCTTGAGTGTGAACCAGTTGCAGGACCTGGGGGTGAAGCGCATCAGTGTCGGCTCCTCGCTGGCGCGGGCGGCGTTGGGCGCTTTCCAGCGGGCTGCGCTGGAGATCCGCGAGCTGGGCACCTTCGGCTATGGCGAGCAGGCCCTGCCTTTCGCCCAGCTCAACGATCTGTTCCGTCGCTGAGGTCGCATGCGCAGAATGTTCACCCTGCTGGGCGGCCTGTTGCTGGTTGTGCTGCTCGCCTGGTTGTCGGGCTGGCGTCTACCGGATGCCTGGAACCCCTGGGCTGCCCTGGATGTGCGGCATCCTCCGAATCTGCTGACGCCCTACAAGCTGTCGCGCCTGCGCGACGATCCCGAGCTATGCCGCCAGGCGTTGCAGACCACCCCGCTGCGGTATCGACCGCAGAGTGACAGCCCGCCGCAGGCCGCTTGCCCGTTGCGCAACGTCTGGCGTGTGGAGGGAGGACAGGCGCGCTTGAGCAGCAGTTTCCTCGCCAGTTGTCCGCTGGCGGTGGCCTATGCGCTGTTCGAAGTGCATGGATTGCAGCCGGCGGCGCAGCGGGTGTTCGGTCAGCCGGTGGTCCAGGTCGATCATCTGGGCAGTTTCGCCTGCCGCAATGTCTACCACCGCAAGCAAGGCCGGCTCAGCCAGCATGCCACGGCCAATGCGCTGGATATCAGCGGTTTTCGCCTGAAGGATGGCCAGCGCATCGTACTGGCTCAGGACTGGCGGGGAGAGGGCCCCAAGGCTGACTTCCTGCGGCAAGTTCAGGCGGCGGCCTGCGAGAGCTTCAGCACGGCTTTGGGGCCGAACTACAACGCCGCGCACCACAACCACTTTCACCTGGACATGGGTTTCTGGCAGATCTGCCGTTGAACTCAGGCGTGTACGCGCACGTTGTTCAGCACCACCGGGCGCGCCCAGTGGATATCGAACTCCAGGTCGTTCTGTTGCTTGGCCAGCGTCTGCTCGTCGAAGGGTTCGGGCGCAGGGTCGAGCAGGTTGGTCTCGAACTCGGCGATCGGCAGGAACAGCGGCCGTGGCGATGGGCCGGGGCCGGGCTCGGCGGTGGGGTGGCCCTGGCTCATGACCACAGGGCGCAGCCAGCTGTTGCTGATATCGAGCTGGCGCTGTTGCTCGATCAGTTCGACGGTGTCGAAGGGTTCGGGGGCGGGCGGCAGCAGCTTGGCTTCCAGTTCTGCCTTGGGCAGGAACAGCGGCTCAGGCGGAGCCACTTCGGTGTCGTGAACAGGCAGGGTGCGCTGGGCATCGATCAGGGCCAGGGCGCGGGCGCCGCCGACCGGTTCGCCGCTGTCCTGGTCGCACTGCATCAGCGCCTGGCTGAAGGTGTCGACTTCGCCTTGCGATTGCTCTGCCATGGCCTGGGCGAAGAAATCCTGCCACAGGTGGCTGACGCCACCCAGTGCCTGGGTATTCTGTCGACCGTAGTTGCCGACAGGCGACAAGTAGGTCAAGCCGATGGGAAGAGTGTCTGACATGGCAGTCGCGGACGTTGAGCTCTGGCAGAATAGCGGGATATTGCCTGTATCGGCTCTGGCCGGGGTTTCATTAATTTATTTCGAGTGCGGGAACGGATGGTAGATCAGCAGCAGGGCGCAGGTATCAGGGTCGAGGCACTGGCCCCGCAGTTCCAGGCACAGGCCGAGGCATGGGCCGAGCGGCTGGGCTTGCCGTTGGTCGATGAAACCGCGGAATTCGCCGTGCAGCTGGGGGACGAGGGGCTGCAGATCCAGCAGCTCGGGCCGCAGGCGCCGGGGCCGGTGCGGGTGGATTTCGTCGAGGGGCAGGCGGCGCACCGGCGGTTGTACGGGGGTGGCAATGGGCAGATGATCGCCAAGGCCGTGGGCATCGCCCAGGGCGTGCGGCCGCAGGTGCTCGATGCCACGGCGGGGCTGGGCAAGGATGCGTTTGTGCTGGCCAGCCTGGGTTGCCAGATGACCCTGATCGAGCGTCAGCCGTTGATCGCTGCGCTGCTGGAGGATGGTCTGGCGCGGGCGCGTGGGGACGAGGAGATCGGACCGATCGTTGCGCGCATGCGGTTGCTGACGGGCAATGCCATCGAGCGGATGCGGGCTTGGGAGGGGGAGGCGCCGCAGGTGATCTACCTGGATCCGATGTTTCCGCATCGGGACAAGAGTGCGTTGGTGAAGAAGGAAATGCGGGTGTTCAGGCCTTTGGTCGGCGATGACCTGGATGCACCGGCGTTGCTCGAGGCGGCTTTGGCGCTTGCCACGCATCGGGTGGTGGTCAAGCGGCCGCGCAAGGCGCCTGTTATCGAGGGGGCCAAGCCGAGTCATAGTCTGGAGGGGAAGTCGAGTCGGTACGATATATATCCCAAGAAGGCTCTGAAGGCTTGATTGTTAGTTGGTTTTTGGTGGTGTTTGTTTTTGACGTTGTAGACGCATTCATTTGCGATGTCGACGCATAGTCACCTTTCCGCCCTTACGGCGGGTAACTTTTTGAAGGATCAAAAAGTCACCAAAAAATCCTCGCTCCATTCATCCGGCCCTGCGCTTCGCTCCGGGTTCCCTCACTCCGGCCTTGCTCCCGGGAGGACCGCGCTGCAGGGCCCATCCTGGGCCCCAGCGCTTGACGGGCATCCATGCCCGTCACCTCCCTCCGCAAGACCTGCGTTCGGCCTCCTGAAGTCGCGAAGTTACGAGCGGCGCCTAGACTGACGCAGCTGTCGCTAGTTGGAAATTAATTGATCTCTCGACTGTATCGCGGGGCAAGCCCGCTCCCACGCAATAGTCGCCGTTATATAAATCCCTGTAGGAGCGGGCTTGCCCCGCGAAAG
>NZ_JAJSRC010000047.1:0-24814 GCF_021283245.1 Pseudomonas sp. NMI760_13
GCCGGATGAATGGAGCGCCACGGCTTTGGTTACTTTGGCCACGACCAAAGTAACCCGCCGTAAGGGCGGAAAGGTGACTATGCGTCGACATCGCAAATGAATGCAAATAAAAACATCAAAACAAACAACGAACAACGAACAACGAACAACGAACAACGAACAACGAACAACGAATCTAACACCAATAAAAAAACCCGCATCACTCTCGCAACACGGGCTCTTCAAAATCCAAACTCAAACCACCCAGATCACCGCTCCAGCAGAATCCGCAACATCCGCCGCAGCGGCTCCGCAGCCCCCCACAGCAGCTGGTCGCCAACGGTAAAGGCCCCAAGATACTGCGACCCCATGTTCAGCTTGCGCAAACGCCCGACCGGCACGTTCAGGGTCCCGGTCACCTGGGTAGGACTCAGCTCCTGCATGCTGATCTCACGCTGGTTCGGCACCAGCTTCACCCAGGGATTGTGCTGGCTGATCATGCCTTCGATATCCGCCAAAGGCACATCCTTGTTCAGCTTGATGGTCAGCGCCTGGCTGTGGCAACGCATGGCGCCGATCCGCACGCAGATGCCATCGACCGGAATCGGGCTCTTGAAGCGCCCAAGGATCTTGTTGGTCTCGGCCTGGGCCTTCCACTCTTCGCGGCTCTGCCCGTTCGGCAGCTCCTTGTCGATCCACGGGATCAGGCTGCCAGCCAGCGGCACGCCGAAGTTGTCGGTCGGGAAGCCCTCGCCACGCATGGCCTCGGCCACCTTGCGATCGATGTCGAGGATGGCGCTGGCCGGGTTGGCCAGGTCGTCGGCGACCGCCGCGTGGATACCGCCCATCTGCTTGATCAGCTCACGCATGTTCTGCGCGCCGGCGCCCGAGGCCGCCTGGTAGGTCATGGCGCTCATCCACTCGACCAGGCCGGCTTCGAACAGGCCGCCCAGGCCCATCAGCATCAGGCTGACGGTGCAGTTGCCGCCGATGTAGTTCTTGGTGCCCGCGTCCAGCTGCTGGTCGATGACCTTGCGGTTGACCGGGTCGAGGATGATCACCGCGTCGTCCTGCATGCGCAGGGACGAGGCCGCGTCGATCCAGTAGCCCTGCCAGCCCGCTTCGCGCAGCTTGGGGAAGACTTCGTTGGTGTAGTCGCCGCCCTGGCAGGTCAGGATCACGTCGAGGGTCTTGAGCTCGTCGATGCTGTAGGCGTCCTTGAGCGGGCCAGTGTCCTTGCCCACGGCAGGGCCTTGGCCACCGACGTTGGAGGTGGTGAAGAACACCGGCTCGATCAGGTCGAAGTCCTGCTCTTCGAGCATCCGCTGCATGAGCACGGAACCGACCATTCCACGCCAACCGATCAGACCTACACGTTTCATCGCAACTACACCTTTGCTAAAAGTGGGCCGCCACCGGGAGTTTTTGGTGGCGGGCCAGAGAGATTACAGATTCCGCAGCGCTGCGACTACTGCGTCGCCCATTTCCTGCGTACCCACCTTGCTACAGCCCTCGGAGAAGATGTCGCCGGTGCGCAGGCCCTGGTCCAGCACCCGGCTCACCGCCTGCTCGATCGCCTCGGCGGCGGCCGTCTGGTTGAAGCTGTAGCGCAGCATCATCGACACCGAGAGAATGGTCGCCAGCGGGTTGGCGATGCCCTGCCCTGCAATGTCCGGCGCCGAACCGTGGCACGGCTCGTACATGCCCTTGTTGTCGGCATCCAGCGACGCCGACGGCAGCATGCCGATGGAACCGGTGAGCATGGAAGCCTCATCCGACAGGATGTCGCCGAACATGTTGTCGGTCACCACCACGTCGAACTGCTTGGGCGCGCGCACCAGCTGCATGGCGGCGTTGTCCACGTACATGTGGCTCAGCTCGACGTCCGGGTAGTCCTTGGCCACCTCTTCGACCACTTCGCGCCACAGCTGGCTGGAGGCCAGGACGTTGGCCTTGTCCACCGAGCACAGCTTCTTGCCGCGCACGCGGGCCATGTCGAAGCCGACACGGGCGATACGGCGCACTTCGCTCTCGCTGTACGGCAGGGTGTCATAGGCCTGGCGCTCGCCGCCTTCGAGCTCGCGCTGGCCGCGTGGCGCGCCGAAGTAGATGCCGCCGGTCAGCTCGCGGACGATGAGGATGTCCAGGCCGGAAACGATCTCGGGCTTGAGCGACGAGGCATCGGCCAGTTGCGGATAGAGGATGGCCGGGCGCAGGTTGGCGAACAGGCCCAGTTGCGAGCGGATCTTCAGCAGACCGCGCTCCGGACGGATGTCACGCTCGATCTTGTCCCACTTCGGGCCGCCCACGGCGCCCAGCAGCACGGCGTCGGCCTCGCGCGCGCGCGCCAGGGTCTCGTCGGCCAGGGGCACGCCGTGCTTGTCGATGGCCGCGCCACCGATCACGTCATGGGTGAGGCTGAAGCCGAGCTGGAACTTGTCGTTGGCCAGTTCCAGCACCTTGACCGCCTCGGCCATGATTTCCGGACCGATGCCGTCACCTGGGAGAATCAGAATCTGCTTGCTCATGCGTTCCTCTATCCAATCAAGCGGCGCGCCCTGTCGGCGCGCCGATAAACTCAGTGTCCAACGGGCCTCATAGCGGGGCAAGCCTGCTCCCAATGAGGCCGTCGATCAATCGCGGAACAACCAGGGCTGGCTGGCGCGGTGCTTGCCCTCGAACGCCTTGATCGCGTCGCTGTCCTGCAGGGTCAGGCCAATATCGTCCAGGCCGTTGAGCAGGCAGTGCTTGCGAAACGCGTCGATCTCGAACTTCAGTACCTTGCCGTCCGGACGGGTCACGGCCTGGGCCTCGAGGTCGATGGTCAACTGGTAACCCGGGTTGGCCTCGACCTGTTTGAACAGCTCGTCGACCTCGGCAGCGTCAAGAATGATCGGCAACAGGCCGTTCTTGAAGCTGTTGTTGAAGAAGATGTCGGCGAAACTCGGCGCGATCACGCTGCGAAAACCATACTCGTCGAGCGCCCATGGGGCATGCTCGCGGCTCGAGCCGCAACCGAAGTTCTCCCGCGCCAGCAACACGCTGGCACCCTGGTAACGCGCATGGTTGAGCACGAAATCCTGGTTCAACGGGCGCTTGCTGTTGTCCTGGTAAGGCTGGCCGACGTCCAGGTAACGCCACTCGTCGAACAGGTTGGGGCCGAAGCCGGTGCGCTTGATCGACTTGAGGAACTGCTTGGGGATGATCTGATCGGTGTCGACGTTGGCACGATCCAATGGCGCGACAAGACCGGTGTGCTGGGTAAAGGCTTTCATGCTGCGCTCCCTTGGATCAACTCGCGGACATCGATGAAGTGGCCGGTCACCGCGGCGGCGGCGGCCATGGCCGGGCTGACCAGGTGGGTACGACCACCGGCGCCCTGGCGGCCTTCGAAGTTGCGGTTGGAGGTGGACGCGCAGTGCTCGCCGCTCTCCAGGCGGTCCGGGTTCATCGCCAGGCACATCGAGCAGCCTGGTTCACGCCATTCGAAGCCGGCCTCGAGGAAGATCTTGTCCAGCCCTTCTCGCTCGGCCTGGGCCTTGACCAGGCCCGAGCCCGGCACCACCAGCGCCTGCTTGACGTTGGCGGCGACCTTGCGGCCCTTGGCGATCTCGGCGGCGGCGCGCAGGTCTTCGATGCGCGAGTTGGTGCACGAACCGATGAACACACGGTCGAGCTTGATCTCGGTGATCGCCTGGTTGGCGGCCAGGCCCATGTACTTGAGGGCGCGCTCGATCGAGCCGCGCTTGATCAGGTCGGGCTCGGCGGCCGGGTCCGGCACGCGCTGGTCGACGGCCAGGACCATCTCCGGCGAAGTGCCCCAGCTGACCTGCGGCTTGATTTGCGCGGCGTCGAGTTCGACCACGGTGTCGAACACAGCGTCGGTATCGGACACCAGGCCTTTCCAGGCCTCGACGGCCTGCGTCCACTGCTCGCCCTTCGGCGCGTACGGGCGGCCTTCGACATAGGCGACGGTGGTGCCGTCGACAGCCACCAGGCCTACGCGGGCACCGGCTTCGATGGACATGTTGCAGATGGTCATGCGGCCTTCCATCGACAGCTCGCGGATGGCGCTGCCGGCGAACTCCATGGCATGGCCGTTGCCGCCGGCGGTGCCGATCTTGCCGATCACGGCGAGGACGATGTCCTTGGCGGTGACGCCAGCGGGCAATTGACCCTCGACGCGCACCAGCATGTTCTTCATTTTCTTGGCCACCAGGCACTGGGTGGCGAGCACGTGCTCGACCTCGGAGGTGCCGATGCCATGGGCCAGGGCGCCGAACGCGCCGTGGGTGGAGGTGTGCGAGTCGCCGCAGACCACGGTCATGCCCGGCAAGGTCGCGCCCTGCTCCGGGCTGATGACATGGACGATACCCTGACGCTCGTCATTCATCTTGAATTCGACGATGCCATATTCGTCACAGTTCTCATCGAGGGTCTGCACCTGAAGGCGCGACACCTGGTCGACGATGGCCTCGATGCCGCCCTTGCGCTCCGGCGTGGTCGGTACGTTGTGGTCGGGGGTGGCGATGTTGGCGTCGATGCGCCACGGTTTGCGGCTGGCCAGGCGCAGGCCTTCGAAAGCCTGGGGCGAAGTCACTTCGTGGATGATGTGGCGGTCGATGTAGATCAAGGACGAGCCGTCATCGCGGCGCTTGACCTCATGAGCTTCCCAGAGTTTGTCGTAGAGCGTTTTGCCAGCCATCAGACTGTTCCTCATCAGCGTCTTTCTATGCCAAAGACCCCTTGGCTTGTACGGACGATGCTATGGCGATAGATTGAATAACTCAAATTCATAATTTTCATGCTTTGCATAACCATCAGGAATTCAAATAGATGGACCTGGCCAACCTCAGCGCCTTCATCGCCATCGCCGAAACCGGCAGTTTTTCCGGGGCGGGCGAACGCCTGCACCTGACCCAGCCGGCCATCAGCAAGCGCATCGCCGGCCTCGAGCAGCAGCTGGACGTGCGCCTGTTCGACCGCCTGGGCCGCGAGGTCACCCTCACCGAGGCCGGCCGCGCCCTGCTGCCCCGCGCTTATCAGATCCTCAACGTACTCGATGATACCCGCCGCGCCCTGACCAACCTCACCGGGGCGGTGAGCGGTCGCCTGACCCTGGCTACAAGCCATCACATCGGCCTGCACCGCCTGCCGCCGCTGCTGCGTGCCTTTACCCGCCAGTACCCGGCGGTGGCCCTGGATATCCAGTTCCTCGACTCGGAGGCGGCCTACGACGAGGTGCTGCACGGCCGCGCCGAAATTGCCGTGATCACCCTGGCGCCCGAGCCGCACCATTTGGTGCGGGCCGTGCCGGTATGGGACGACGCCCTGGACTTCGTCGCCTCGCCCGAGCACCCGCTGGCCAGCAACGGCGCGGTCAGCCTGGCCGACGTGGCGCGCCATCCGGCGGTGTTCCCCGGCGGCAACACCTTCACCCACCATATCGTCCAGCGCCTGTTCGAAAGCCAGGGCCTGGTGCCGAACATCGCCATGAGCACCAACTACCTGGAAACCATCAAGATGATGGTGTCGATCGGCCTGGCGTGGAGTGTGCTGCCACGTACTATGCTCGATGAACAAGTGGCGCCCATCGCCCTGCCCGGCATACAGCTGTCACGCCAGCTAGGCTACATACTGCATACCGAACGCACGCTGTCGAACGCGGCCAGGGCTTTCATGGCCCTGCTCGACAGCCATGCAGGGTCCGCCTGACCGCTCGTCAGCACGGCATGACATCCACAAGGACGCGTTTTCCGCCAAAGGTCTGGTACCGATGCCCAAATCAGCAAACCGCTTTCCGCGCCTGCCACGCATCCCTGCGGCTGATCCCCAGGAGTCGGAGCTGGCCTGGCAGAACGCTCCCCAGCTGCTGGCCGCGCTCAACGGCGCGCGCCTGGGCGCCTGGCTGTGGGACATCGAGAGTGGCCGGGTGAGCTGGTCACGGGGCACCCAGGCACTGTTCGGCTTCGATCCGCAGCGCCCGCTACCCAACGACGTCGACTACCTGGACCTGCTGCCCGAGGAAGACCGCGCCCGCACCCGCCAGGCGTTCCAGGCCGTGGTCAACGGCGAGCCGGTGGAACAGGCCATGCGCCACCGCATCCGCTGGCCCGATGGCAGCGTGCACTGGCTGGAGATCAACGGCAGCCTGACCCACGATCCCCATGGCCGGCCACAGATGATCGGGGTCATTCGCGAGATCACCCGCCAGCGCGAGCGGGAAACCGCGCTGATCAACTCGGAAAAGCGCTTCGCCACCCTGTTCCACCTCAGCCCCAACGCCATCCTCCTGACCCGCCGCCACGACGGCCTGATCATCGAGGTCAACCAGCATTTCGAGCACATGTTCGGCTGGCCGGGCGCCCAGGTGGTCGGCAAGACCAGCCTGGAGCTGGGCCTGTGGGTCAATCCCGAGCAGCGCCACCTGGTGATGGACGCCACCCGCGCCGGCAGCGGGCCGTTCACCCTGGAGGTGCAGTTCCGCGCCACCAGCGGCAAGATCCACGACGGCATCCTCTGCACCCAGGGCATCGAACTCGAAGGCGTCACCTACCTGATCAGCACCTTCGTCGACACCACCGAGCGCAAACGTGCCGAACAGGCGCTAAAGGACAGCCAGGAGCGCCTCGACCTGGCCCTGGACTCGGCCCAGCTCGGCACCTGGGACTGGCATATTCCCAGCGGCATGCTCTACGGCTCGGCCCGCGCCGCCCAGCTACACGGGCTGGACCCGGTGCCGTTCCACGAGTCATTCGAGGCGTTCTTCGAAGGCGTGCCCGAGCACGAGCGCAGCGTCATGCGCCAGGCCTACCGCAGCCTGCGCGAGGGGCCGGCGGGCAACTACCAGATCACCTACCGCGTGCAGCTGGACAACGGCGCCTCGCGCTATATCGAAAGCCGCGCCCGGCTGTACCGCGACGACCAGGGCAACCCGCTGCGCATGGCCGGCACCCTGCTCGACATCACCGACCAGGTCGAGCGCGAACAACGCCTGACCGCCTCGGAAGAAAAATTCGCCAGCCTGTTCCAGGTCAGCCCCGACCCGATCTGCGTGACCCGCCAGGACACCGGCCAGTTCATCGAGATCAACCCGGCCTTCAGCCAGACCTTCGGCTGGAACCCGGAGCAGATCCTCGGCCAGACCGCCGAGGAGATCGGCCTGTGGGCCGAATCCGCCGAACGCGCCCAGCGCATCGAGCGGGTGATCCGCGACCAGGCCCTGAGCAACGTGGCGGTGGTGGTCAACCACCGCAACGGCACGCCGCTGACCTGCGTGATCTCCAGCCGCCTGATCAGCGTCGACAGCCAGCCCTGCAGCGTCACCACCCTGCGCGACATCACCCAGCAGCAACGCGCCGAGGCGGCGCTCAAGGCCAGCGAAGAGAAATTCGCCAAGGCCTTCCACTCCAGCCCCGACGCCATCACCATCACCGAGCGCCAGAGCGGGCGCTACGTGGAGGTCAACGACGGTTTCAGCCGGCTGACCGGCTACAGCCCCGAGGAAGTGGTGGGGCGCACGGTCTACGAGATCGGCATCTGGGCCGATGAAAAGCAGCGCGCCGCCCTGCTCAACGAGCTGCGCGAGCGCGGCCGGGTGCATCACCGCGAGATGCTTGGGCGCAACAAGCGCGGCGACATCCTCACCGTGGAAGTCTCGGTCGAGCCGATCAGCCTCAACGAGACAGACTGCCTGCTGATCAATGCCCGCGACGTCAGCCTGCTGAAGAACGCCCAGGCGCAGATCCGCCACCTGGCCTACCACGACCCGCTGACCAACCTGCCCAACCGCGCCCTGCTGATGGACCGCCTGAGCCAGCAGATCGCCCTGCTCAAGCGCCATAACCTGCGCGGTGCGCTGCTGTTCCTCGACCTCGACCACTTCAAGCACATCAACGACTCCCTCGGCCATCCGGTGGGCGACACGGTGCTGAAGATCATCACCGCCCGCCTCGAGGCCAGCGTGCGCCTGGAGGACACCGTGGCGCGCCTGGGCGGCGACGAGTTCGTGGTGCTGCTCAGCGGCCTGGAGGGCAGCCGCGAGGTGGTCGAGACCCGGGTCCGCGAGCTGGCCGACACCCTGCGCGAGCTGCTGGCCGAGCCGATGTCGCTGGACGGCCAGCGCCTGCAGGTGACGCCGAGCATCGGCGTGGCGCTGATTCCCGACCATGGCGCCACCCCCGCCGACCTGCTCAAGCGCGCCGACATCGCCCTGTACCGGGCCAAGGACTCCGGCCGCAACACCACCCAGCTGTTCCACACCACCATGCAGAAGGCCGCCAGCGAGCGCCTGCGCATGGAGAGCGACCTGCGCCTGGCCCTGGCCCGGGGCGAACTGGCACTGCACTTCCAGCCCCAGGTCGATGCCCGCGACAACCGCATCGTCGGCGCCGAAGTGCTGCTGCGCTGGCACCACCCGCAACTGGGCCAGCAACCGCCGGCGCAGTTCATCCAGGTGCTGGAGGAAAGCGGCCTGATCCTCGAAGTCGGCAGCTGGATCCTCGACGAGGCCTGCGATGCCTGCGCACGCATGCTCGCGGACGGCCTGATCGACGCCGACGACTTCAGCCTGTGCGTCAACATCAGCCCGCGGCAGTTCCGCCAGAACGACTTCGTCGAGCGGGTGCTGCGCAGCCTCGACGACTACCGCCTGCCACGGCGCATGCTGACGCTGGAGATCACCGAAGGCATCGTCATCCAGAACCTGGAGGACACCATCAGCAAGATGCGCGAGCTCAAGGGCTACGGCGTGAGCTTCGCCATGGACGACTTCGGCACCGGGTATTCCTCGCTCACCTACCTCAAGCGCCTGCCGGTGGATGCGCTGAAGATCGACCAGACCTTCGTGCGCGACGCGCCGGTCGACCCCAACGACGCCGAGATCGTCCGCGCCATCGTCGCCATGGCCCGCAGCCTGGAACTGGCGGTGATTGCCGAGGGCGTGGAGCTGAGCGAGCAGTTGGAGTTTCTCGAGCGGCTGGGTTGCCACCTGTACCAGGGCTACCTGCACAGCCGGCCGCTGCCGTTGCCGGAGTTCCGCCAGATGCTGCTGGAGGCGCCGGCGGATTACTGATTAAGTTAGGAGCTTACGCGATCCCCTGTAGGAGCGGCCTTGTGCCGCGAAAGGGCTGCTCAGCAGCCCCGGCGATTACTGCTTTAACGCTGAAACCCTGGGGCCGCTACGCGCCCCTTTCGCGGCACAAGGCCGCTCCTACAGGGTCCGCATAAAGCAGAAAGGGCACCCGAAGGTGCCCTTTTTTTATCCCGCCGAACTCAGTTCAGCACCGGCTTTTCGCCGTTGATCGGGATGCGCTTGGCCTTGGCTTCTTCCGGCACGATGCGCAGCAGCTCGATGCTGAGCAGGCCGTTGGCCAAGCCCGCGCCCTTGACCTCGATATGGTCGGCCAGGCGGAACGACAGCTTGAAAGCGCGCTGGGCAATGCCCTGGTGCAGGAAGGTGACACCTTCGCTGGCGTTGTCGCGCTTGCCGCCGGTCACAGTCAGGACACCTTTTTCGACCTGCAGGTCGAGGTCCTGCTCCTGGAAGCCGGCTGCGGCAACCACGATGCGATAGTGGTCATCGCCATGCTTTTCCACGTTGTAGGGCGGGTAGCTGCTACCGGCCTCGTTACGGGCGGCGGCTTCGAACAGGTCGTTGAAACGGTCGAAACCAACGGAGTTGCGGAAAAGCGGTGCGAGAGAGAAAGCGGTAGTCATGGTCATTAACTCCTGAGATTCAGCAAGTAAAGTCACTACGCGACCCGACTTCGGCATCGCGTACTCAAGAGATATGTCCGGGCAAACGCCTTTCAAGGGCTGGCCTGAAAAATTTTACGACTGGGCATGGCTTCGTGGGAGCGGGCTTGCCCCGCGATAGCGCCAGCTCAGGCGACACAAACCTCGACGGCCTGCAGCTCCACCCCCAGCAACCCACTGATCCGCTGGCAGTCATCCTCCCGACGCAACTCGGCGAACAACGCCACCGCCTCGGGATAGCCACGGGTCAGCATCGCCAGCCACTGCTTCATCCGCCCCGGCGCGTAGCGCGGCGACAGCTTGTCCTGGGCCTGGCGCCAGAACTCGCGCAGCAGCGGCAGCAACTCGTCCCAGCTCATCGGCTGGTATTCGACGCCATCGCGGGCCGCGGCGATCTGCAAGGCCAGGTCCGGACGCGACACCAGCCCACGGCCCAGCATGATGTCCCTGGCGCCACTGACCTCGCGGCAACGCCGCCAGTCGTCGACCGTCCAGATCTCGCCATTGGCGAACACCGGCACCGCGACCACATCCTGCACCCGTGCCACCCACTCCCAATGGGCCGGAGGCTTGTAGCCCTCGACCTTGGTCCGCGCATGCACCACCAGGTGCGCCGAGCCGCCTTCGGCGAGCGCCCTGGCGCAGTCCAGCGCGCCGTCGGGGCTGTCGTAGCCCAGGCGCATCTTCGAGGTCACCGGGATATGCGCCGGCACCGCGCGACGTACCTCGCGGACGATGGCATGCAGCAGCTCGGGCTCCTTGAGCAGCACCGCCCCGCCCCGGGACTTGTTGACGGTCTTGGCCGGGCAGCCGAAGTTCAGGTCGATGACCGGCGCGCCCAGCTCGCAGGCCAGGGCCGCGTTTTCAGCCAGGCACACCGGATCCGAGCCGAGCAGTTGCACGCGCATCGGCACGCCGGCGGCGGTGCGCGCGCCCTGGCGCAGCTCCGGCGCCAGCTTGTCGAACGACGACGCCGGCAGCAGACGGTCGCAGACGCGGATGAACTCGGTGACGCACCAATCGATACCGCCCACCCGGGTCAGGACGTCGCGCAGGATGTTGTCGACCAGCCCCTCCATCGGGGCCAGGGCAATTTGCATTTCAGGGTCTCGCCACGCAAAAGGCGGCAGTCTAGCAAAAAACCGCCCCGTTTCAGCGGCCGGTCAGCGCCGGACCGTAGCCGTCGAGGAATTCCGCCGGCATGCGCTTTGGCTTGCCGCTGGACAGCTCGATGCAGGCGAAGGTGGTCTGTGCCCGCAGCAGGGTCACGCCGTCACTCGGGCGCTTGAGCTGGAAGCGTCGGGTCATGCGCAGGCGCTGGTCCCAGTCGACGATCCAGGTGCCCAACTGCAGCTCGTCGTCCTCATAGGCGGCGGCAAGGTAGTCGATTTCATGGCGGACCACGGCCATCGCCCGGTCCAGCCGGCGATACTCGGCCAGGTCCAGCCCCAGGCGCTGGGAATGGCGCCAGGCACAGCGCTCCAGCCAGGTGACATAGACGGCGTTATTGGCGTGGCCGAGGCCGTCGATGTCCTCGCTGCCGACGCGTAGGTCGATGATGAATGGTGCTGCCAGATCCCAGCTCATGCCCGCTCCATTGGGAAACTGCCCATTGAAATGCCCAACCCTGTGGGAGCGGGTTTACCCGCGAACACCAGCGAAGCTGGTGCCAGGCAACGCAATGCCTGCTCCCGTAGCGTTTTGCACACCGATCAAACGGGCACAGTGTAACGGATGCTCAGGCGCTTTGCCGCGCGTGCTGGGTAGAACGCGCCAGCAGCTCCATCACCGCCTCGCCCAGGCGCGGGTCGGCCAGCACCCGCTGATGACCGCCCTCCTCCAGCAGCAGCAGGCGGCTGTCGAACCAGGCCTGGTGAATCACCGGGGCCTCGCCGGCCGGCACCACCGGATCGTCCTCGGCGTGCACCACCAGGCCCGGCACATCCAGCTGATAGCCACTGACATCCAGGCGCGCCACCTGGACGCCAACATCCCGCTCCACCTGACGGATGAACGCGGCCCGAGCCCGGGCCGGCAGACCCAAGCGCCGGGCAAAACCGCGCAGCACGCCAAGCAGGCGGGCCGGCGCGGCGATGCTGACCGCCGCATCGGTGCGCAGCCCCCATTGCAGGGCCAGCAACAGGCTGGCGCCGCCCATGGAGTGGCCAATCACCGCCCGCAGCGGCGGCAGCTCGGCGGCGGCCTCCAGCAAGGCGCGGGCGAACGCCACCACATGCGCCTGCTCGCCGGGCGAGCGCCCATGGGCCGGCCCTTCCAGCGAAACCACGGTATGGCCGCTGTCGACCAGCCGCTCGATCAACGCCGCGAACTGAGTCGGGCGCCCTTCCCAGCCATGCATCAGCAACACCGTCGGCCCCTGCCCCCAGCGCAGCGCCGACAGCCCGAAGCGCAGGGTAATGCGCTCGGCGCGGGCCAGCAGCGGCAGTTCCCAGGCTTTGGGTGGCAAGGTGCGCGGCGTCATGAAGGCACGACGCATCTTGCCGGCGACATGTTCGGGGACCAGGTGGCCGAGGGTGCCATTGACGCCACGAATCCAGCTCAGGGTAGTCATCGCCTTGCTCCAGGGTCAGGTTGCTCAGATCACCGCCGACTTGGCGGCGCGCAGGATACGGTCGGACAGCTCGCCATCGCCCAGGGCACGGGCCACGGCCAGGCCACCCACCATCAGGGCGAAATCGGCGAGCGCCTTGTCGATGTCTTCGGGGCGATCGACCATCTGTGCGGTCATCAGCTCGATGTGTTCGGCCAGCACGTTGCGAAACGCCTCCGGCAGGCGTTGCATCTCGCTCAGCGCATTGGGAATCGGGCACGCCTGCACCTCGGAATCACGGTGCTTGCGCGACAGGTAGAAGGCCGCGACCAGGGCCCGACGCCCGGCGCCGTCAAGGGCGGGATCGACCTGAGCGAGCAAGGCGCGGCGCTCGCCGAGCAACTGGCTGAACGCCTCGAGCATGAGCTCGTCCTTGCTGTCGAAGTGGGCATAGAAGCCGCCGACTGTCAGCCCCGCGGCGCCCATGACCTGGCTGACGCTCGGCTCGGCCGGCCCCTGCTGCACCAACGCGCTACGGGCGGCATCGAGGATGCGTTCGCGGGTCTTGCTCTTCTTGTCGCTCATGGCTCACCTCAAAACATTATGACCATCATATTATGCTCATAATATTTTCTGGCAAGCGGAATCTGCGGCCATTGATCGGCGCAGCGACACTTTTCGGGAGGCAGAAAAAACAAAAGGCCCATTCAATAATCGAATGAGCCTTATAAGTCCTGCAAAACGCAGGTAAAAAATTGGCGTCCCCTAGGGGACTCGAACCCCTGTTACCGCCGTGAAAGGGCGGTGTCCTAGGCCACTAGACGAAGGGGACTTAAACCTTCGTGCCGACTCGCTGCTGCGAATCGTGGCGAATTGGTGGAGCTAAGCGGGATCGAACCGCTGACCTCCTGCATGCCATGCAGGCGCTCTCCCAGCTGAGCTATAGCCCCGGATTTCTAGCCTCGCGGCCCAGCGACATGGTGAAATATCGCTTGTGTGAAACTGGCGTCCCCTAGGGGACTCGAACCCCTGTTACCGCCGTGAAAGGGCGGTGTCCTAGGCCACTAGACGAAGGGGACGTAACCTTCGTGCCGACCCGCTTTCGCGAATCGCGGCAAAATTGGTGGAGCTAAGCGGGATCGAACCGCTGACCTCCTGCATGCCATGCAGGCGCTCTCCCAGCTGAGCTATAGCCCCGGATTTCTAGCCTCGCGGCCCAGCGACATGGTGAAATATCGCTTGTGTGAAACTGGCGTCCCCTAGGGGACTCGAACCCCTGTTACCGCCGTGAAAGGGCGGTGTCCTAGGCCACTAGACGAAGGGGACGAACCTTCTTACCTTCAAGACCCGTTTGCTGGAACCGGTCTTGCCTGACGGCCTTGGCCATCAAGCGGAATTTGGTGGAGCTAAGCGGGATCGAACCGCTGACCTCCTGCATGCCATGCAGGCGCTCTCCCAGCTGAGCTATAGCCCCACAATGTCGCTCTGAACCGAAGCGCTGGCTGGGTGCCTGGCGTTTCGTTTTCGTTCATCGCTGTGGACGGGGCGCATATTAAGATCGGATTGCAGGGCTGTCAAACGAATTTTTGAAAATATTCAAAATTTTTTTCACAGATAACAATCACTTACCGCCCTGCCCTGCTGAATCAGAGCGCCGCTCCCTTGTAGGAGCGGCCTTGTGCCGCGAAAGGACCGCAACGCGGTCCCACAATCTGTGCATTGACGCAGAATCGCCGGGGCCGCTTTGCGGCCCTTTCGCGGCACAAGGCCGCTCCTACAGGGGGCACGATAGCCGCTGTCAGGCGATATTCGCCAGCAGCTTCTCCCACTCCTTGTTTTCCTTCTTCGACACGCCACCGAGCAGGTCGATGGCCTGGCGCAGGCGGTAGCGGGTCAGGTCGGGGCCGAGGATTTCCATGGCGTCGAGCACCGACACCGAGCTGGCCTGGCCGGTGATGGCGGCGAACATCAGTGGCATGGCATCGCGCAGTTTGAACTCCAGCGACTCGACCACGGCCTGGATGCAGCCGGTGATGCGGTCCTTTTCCCACTGACGCAGGCTTTCCAGCTTCCACAGGATCAGCTGCATCACCTGGCGCACCTGGTCGGCCGACAGCTTCTTGCTCTCGAACAGCTTGGCGTCAAGCTTGAGCGCGCCTTCGAAGAAGAAGCCACCCAGCGGGGCGACCTGGCTGAAGGTCTCGACCCGGCCCTGCACGTGCGGGGCGATCTTCATCATGTAGTCGCTGTTGAACGCCCACTTCTGCACGCGCGCGGCGAACTCTTCCACCGGCAGCTCACGCAGCCACTGGCCGTTCAGCCACGACAGCTTCTCGATGTCGAAGATCGGACCGCCCAGGGAGATGCGCGACAGGTCGAAGTGCTCGACCATCTCGTCCAGCGAGAACTTCTCGCGCTCGTCCGGCATCGACCAGCCCATGCGGCCCAGGTAGTTGAGCATGGCTTCGGGCATGAAGCCCATGCGCTCGTAGAAGGTCACCGAGGTCGGGTTCTTGCGCTTGGACAGCTTGCTCTTGTCGGGGTTGCGCAAAAGCGGCATGTAGCACAGCTTGGGCTGTTCCCAGCCGAAGTACTCGTACAGCTTGATCAGCTTGGGCGCCGACGGCAGCCACTCTTCGCCGCGCAGCACGTGGGTGATGCCCATCAGGTGGTCGTCGACCACGTTGGCCAGGAAGTACGTCGGCAGGCCGTCGTTCTTCATCAGCACCTGCATGTCCATGCGGTCCCACGGGATCTCGACGTCGCCACGGAGCATGTCCGGCACCACGCAGACGCCTTCGCTCGGCACCTTCATGCGGATCACGTGCGGCTCGCCAGCGGCCAGGCGGCGCTGCACTTCCTCGTCGCTCAGCAGCAGGGCGCGGCCGTCGTAGCGCGGGGTTTCGCCGCGGGCCATCTGCTCGGCACGCATCTGCTCCAGCTCTTCGGCGGTGCAGAAGCAGTAGAAGGCGTGGCCGGCATCGACCAGCTGCTTGGCGTATTTGGCATAGATCTCGCCACGCTCGCTCTGCCGGTACGGGCCGTGCGGGCCGCCGACGTCCGGGCCTTCGTTCCATTCGATGCCGAGCCAGCGCAGGGCGTCGAAGATCTGCTGCTCGGACTCGCGGGTGGAGCGCAACTGGTCGGTGTCTTCGATCCGCAGGATGAACTCACCGCCATGCTGCTTGGCGAAGCAGTAGTTGAACAGGGCGATGTAGGCGGTGCCGACATGGGGGTCGCCGGTGGGCGATGGCGCGATGCGCGTGCGAACGGTGGTCATGGAGAGTCTCGGACAAAGAGAAACAAAGGCGGAATGTTAGCAGGGAGCGGGCACCGGGCTCCAGCAATGGCGCGATCGCCACTTGTGAGCGCCCTGCCGGGCGCTGTTAAATTTGCTTACATTTTCGCAATGACAGCCTCCCATGCCCACTCCACTCAAACGTCGCCTGCTGGTCTTCATCACCTTGGTACTGCTGGTCGGCCTTGCCTTCCTGGCCCACTGGTACTTCAAGGGGCGCTTCTACGAGAGCACCGACAACGCCTATGTGCAAGGCGAGATCACCCGCATCTCCAGCCAACTGGGCGCGCGCATCGACGAGGTGCGGGTCGAGGACAACCAGCATGTGAGCAAGGGCGACCTGCTGGTGCGCCTGGAAGCCGCCGACTTCGAGCTGGCCGTCGAGCGCGCCCGCGCGGCCCTGGCCACCCGCGAGGCGGAACTGGCCCAGGCGCGCAGCCGCCTGACCCAGCAAGGCAGCCTGATCGCGGCCGGCCAGGCCCAGGTCGCCGCCAGCCAGGCCACCCTCGACCGCTCGCAGCTGGACCTCAACCGCGCCCAGGCCCTGCGCAAGCCCGGCTTCGTCTCCGAAGAGCGGGTCACCACCCTGTCGGCGGAAAGCCATGTCGCCCGCTCCCAGGTGGACAAGGCCCAGGCCGACCTCAAGGGCCAGCGCCAGCAGGTCGACGCCCTGAACGCCGAACTCAAGCGCCTCGACGCGCAGATCGCCAACGCCCGCGCCGACCTGGCCCAGGCCGAGCTGAACCTGACCCGCTGCGCGATCCACGCGCCGATCAGCGGCACCATTGGCCAGCGCAACGCCCGCAACGGCCAGGTGGTGCAGGCCGGCGCCTACCTGCTGTCGATCGTCCCCGACGAGGACATCTGGGTGCAGGCCAACTTCAAGGAGACCCAGATCGGCCGCATGCACCCCGGCCAGCGTGCCGAACTGCTGTTCGACAGCTACCCCGACACCCCGATCGAGGGCCGCGTGAACAGCCTGTTCGCCGCTTCCGGCGCGCAGTTCAGCCTGTTGCCGCCGGACAACGCCACCGGCAACTTCACCAAGGTGGTGCAGCGCATTCCGGTCAAGCTGACCTTCGCCGCCGACAACCCGCTGCATGGGCGCATCCGCCCGGGCATGTCGGTCACAGCCACGGTCGACCTGCGCGATGGGGATGCGGATGGCCGGTGACGCGCTGCTGCGCCCCACCGCGGAGCCGACCCGGCGCGACTGGATCGCGGTGATGAGCGTGATGCTCGGCGCCTTCATGGCGGTGCTGGACATCCAGATCACCAACTCTTCGCTCAAGGACATCCAGGGCGCGCTGTCGGCGACCCTGGAGGAAGGCTCGTGGATCTCCACCTCCTACCTGGTGGCCGAGATCATCATGATCCCGCTGACCGCCTGGCTGGTGCAGCTACTCTCGGCCCGGCGCCTGGCGGTGTGGGTGTCGCTGGGCTTCCTGGTGTCGTCGCTGCTGTGCTCGATGGCCTGGAACCTCGAGAGCATGATCGTGTTCCGCGCCCTGCAGGGTTTCACCGGTGGCGCGCTGATCCCGCTGGCGTTCACCCTGACGTTGATCAAGCTGCCCGAACACCACCGCGCCAAAGGCATGGCCATGTTCGCCATGACCGCCACCTTCGCCCCCTCCATCGGCCCGACCCTGGGCGGCTGGCTGACCGAGAACTGGGGCTGGGAATACATCTTCTACATCAACATCCCGCCGGGGCTGGTGATGATCGCCGGCCTGCTCTACGGGCTGGAGAAGAAGGAAGCGCACTGGGAACTGCTCAAGAGCACCGACTACGCTGGCATCGTCACCCTCGGCCTGGGCCTGGGCTGCCTGCAGGTGTTTCTCGAGGAGGGGCATCGCAAGGACTGGCTGGAGTCGAACCTGATCGTCAGCCTGGGCAGCGTCGCCCTGCTCAGCCTGATCCTGTTCGTGATCCTGCAGTTCTCCCGTCCGCACCCGCTGATCAACCTGCGCATTCTCGGCAACCGCAACTTCGGTTTGTCGAGCATTGCCAGCCTGGGCATGGGCGTCGGCCTGTACGGGTCGATCTACCTGCTGCCGCTGTACCTGGCGCAGATCCAGGGCTACAACGCCCTGCAGATCGGCGAGGTGATCATGTGGATGGGCGTGCCGCAGCTGTTCCTGATCCCGCTGGTGCCGCAGTTGATGAAGGTGATCCCGCCCAAGGTGCTGTGCGCCCTGGGCTTTTGCCTGTTCGGCGCGGCCAGCTTCGGCTCCGGAGTGCTCAACCCGGACTTCGCCGGCCCGCAGTTCAACCAGATCCAGGTGATCCGCGCCCTTGGCCAGCCGATGATCATGGTGACCATCTCGCTGATCGCCACGGCCTATATCCAGCCCCAGGACGCGGGCTCAGCGTCTAGCCTGTTCAACATCCTGCGCAACCTGGGCGGCGCCATCGGCATTGCCTTGCTGGCGACGCTGCTGGATGCGCGGACCAAGGAATACTTCGACTACCTGCGCGAGGCGGTGGTGCCGAGCAACCCACAGGTGGCGGAGCGCCTGGCGCAGCTGGCCGAGCGGCTAGGCAGCGATAGCGCGGCGCTGGGCAAGCTGTCCGAGATTACCCACCAGCAGGCCTTGATCATGGCCTACAACGATGCCTTCCATTTTGTCGGGATCGGGCTGGCGGTGAGCATGTTGGCGGTGTTGCTGACACGCACGTTGCCGCAGGGGTTGAAGGCGGGCGAGGCTCACTGACACAGCCCACAAGCAAAATCTGTCGTGCGGCTGCCGGCCTCTTCGCGGGTAAACCCGCTCCCACAGGTTCAGCGTCTACGCGAATCCTGTGGGAGCGGGTTTACCCGCGAAGGGGCCGGCACTGATAGACGCCGCTCAACTGGCGATCAGCCGCTCGCGCAGCTTGCCGATCTCGTCGCGCAACTGCGCGGCGGCCTCGAACTCCAGGTCGCGGGCGAACTGGAACATCTTCTCTTCTAGCTGCTTGATGCGCTTGGTGATCTGCGCCGGGGTCTGCAGCTCGGCCTCGTAGCGCTCGGCCTCCTCCGCCGCCTTGGCCATGCCCTTGCGCTTCTTGCTCCGCGCTCCCGGCACCGTGGCGCCTTCCATGATGTCGGTGATGTCCTTGACCACGCCCTTGGGCACGATGCCATTGGCTTCGTTGAACGCCACCTGCTTGGCCCGACGCCGCTCGGTCTCGTCGATGGCCCGCTGCATGGAGCCGGTGATGTTGTCGGCGTAGAGAATCGCCTTGCCATTGAGGTTGCGCGCGGCGCGACCGATGGTCTGGATCAGCGAGCGCTCGGAACGCAGGAAACCCTCCTTGTCGGCATCGAGGATCGCCACCAGCGACACCTCGGGCATGTCCAGGCCCTCGCGCAGCAAGTTGATCCCCACCAGCACGTCGAAGGTGCCCAGGCGCAGGTCGCGGATGATCTCGACCCGCTCGACGGTGTCGATGTCCGAGTGCAGGTAGCGCACCCGCACATCGTGGTCGGCCAGGTAGTCGGTGAGGTCCTCGGCCATGCGCTTGGTCAGCGTGGTGGCCAGCACCCGCTCGCCCATAGCCACGCGCTTGCCGATCTCCGAAAGCAGGTCGTCCACCTGGGTCAGTGCCGGGCGCACCTCGACCTGCGGATCGACCAGACCGGTCGGCCGCACCACCTGCTCCACCACCCGCCCGGCGTGCTCGGCCTCGTAGGTACCGGGGGTGGCGGAGACGAAGATGGTCTGTGGGCTGACCGCCTCCCATTCGTCGAAGCGCATCGGCCGGTTATCCAGTGCCGACGGCAGGCGGAAGCCGTACTCCACCAGGGTTTCCTTGCGCGAACGGTCACCCTTGTACATGGCACCGACCTGCGGAACGCTGACGTGGGACTCGTCGATCACCAGCAGCGCGTCATCCGGCAGGTAGTCGTAGAGCGTGGGCGGCGGCGCACCGGCCGGGCGCCCGGAAAGGTAGCGCGAGTAGTTCTCGATGCCGTTGCAGTAGCCCAGCTCGAGGATCATCTCCAGGTCGAACCGGGTGCGCTGCTCCAGGCGCTGGGCCTCGACCAGCTTGTTGTGTGTGTTCAGGTACTCCAGTCGATCCTTGAGCTCGTCCTTGATGCCCTCCACCGCGTCGAGCAGGGTCTCCCGCGGGGTCACGTAGTGGCTCTTGGGGTAGAAAGTGAAACGCGGCAACTTGCGAATCACCTCGCCGGTCAGCGGATCGAAGGCAGCGATGTTCTCCACCTCGTCGTCGAACAGCTCGATACGAATGGCCTCGAGGTCCGATTCGGCCGGGAAGATATCGATCACGTCGCCGCGCACGCGGAAGGTGGCGCGGGCGAAGTCCATCTCGTTGCGGGTGTACTGCAGGTCGGCCAGGCGCCGCAGCAGGGCGCGCTGGTCGAGCTTGTCGCCGCGGTCGACGTGCAGGACCATCTTCAGGTACGTCTCGGGGCTGCCCAGGCCGTAGATGCACGACACGGTGGTGACGATGATCGCGTCGCGCCGCTCCAGCAGCGCCTTGGTCGCCGACAGGCGCATCTGCTCGATGTGATCGTTGATCGACGCGTCCTTCTCGATGAAGGTGTCCGACGACGGTACGTAGGCCTCGGGCTGGTAGTAGTCGTAGTAGGAGACGAAGTACTCCACCGCGTTGTTCGGGAAGAACGCCTTGAACTCGCCGTACAACTGGGCTGCCAGGGTCTTGTTCGGCGCCAGCACCATGGTCGGGCGCTGCACCTGCTGGATGACGTTGGCGATGCTGAAGGTCTTGCCCGAGCCGGTCACCCCGAGCAGGGTCTGGTGCGACAGGCCCGCGTCGATGCCCTCGACCATCTGGCGGATGGCCTCGGGCTGGTCGCCGGCCGGCTGGAATCGGGTGACGAGCTGGAACTCGGACATGACGGACCTCGTGGATGTCGCGGCAACTGTAAATTTAGCCAGTAGTCTATACCCAAATGCGCGCCCCGGGCGCGGGATTCAAGCCCGACCTGTGAACGTTCATGTCTATGGACCGGGCAATTCGACCAATGGTCGAAAAATATTTGCGCAAACAGCCGGAAAAGCTGCGCCAGACTGTCGCAGTGACCGGTCGGTATCACTATACTGACTCCCCGTTTGTGCACCGCTTCAGTGCCTTCGGCTGGAGCGTGGCGACCCCTATCACTCTCCTATCAGAGCCAAGGTAACAATGAGCCTGTTTTCCGCTGTCGAGCTGGCACCCCGCGACCCTATCCTGGGCCTCAACGAAGCATTCAACGCCGACCCACGCACCGACAAGGTGAACCTGGGCGTGGGCGTCTACTGCAATGAGGAAGGCCGCATCCCGCTGCTGCGCGCGGTAATCGAAGCCGAGACCGCCCGTGCCGCCCAGCACGCTTCGCGCGGCTACCTGCCGATCGACGGCATCGCCCAGTACGACCAGGCCGTGCAGAAGCTGATCTTCGGCGCCGAGTCGCCACTGCTGGCCGCCGGCCGCGTGGTCACCGTGCAGGCCGTGGGCGGCACCGGCGCGCTGAAGATCGGCGCCGACTTCCTCAAGCGCCTGCAGCCGGGCGCCGTGGTGGCCATCAGCGACCCGAGCTGGGAAAACCACCGTGCCCTGTTCGAGAGCGCCGGTTTCCCGGTACAGACCTACCGTTACTACGACGCCGCCAGCCAAGACGTCAACCGCGCCGGCATGCTCGAAGACCTGAACAAGCTGCCGGCCGGCTCGGTCATCGTCCTGCACGCCTGCTGCCACAACCCGACCGGCGTCGACCTGTCGCTGGACGACTGGAAAAACGTCCTGGAAGTGGTCAAGGCCAAGGGCCACATCCCGTTCCTCGACATGGCCTACCAGGGCTTCGGTGCCGGCATCGACGAAGACGCCTTCGCCGTGCGCCTGTTCGCCGAATCGGGCCTTGAGTTCTTCGTTTCCAGCTCGTTCTCCAAGTCGTTCTCGCTGTACGGCGAGCGCGTCGGCGCGCTGTCGATCGTCACCGCCTCGAAGGACGAGAGCACCCGCGTGCTGTCGCAGGTCAAGCGGGTAATCCGTACCACCTACTCCAACCCGCCGACCCACGGTGCCAGCATCGTCGCCGCCGTGCTCAACAGCCCCGAGCTGCGCCAGATGTGGGAAACCGAGCTGGCCGAGATGCGCGAGCGCATCCACGGCATGCGCAAGCAGATGGTCGAGCTGCTGGCCGAATACGGCGCCAAGCGCGACTTCAGCTTCGTCGGTCGCCAGTGCGGCATGTTCTCCTACTCGGGCCTGACCGTTGAGCAAGTGGCGCGCCTGAAGAACGAGTTCGGCATCTACGCCCTGGACACCGGCCGCATCGCAGTCGCCGCACTGAACCAGAGCAACATTCACGTGGTCACCAAGGCCATCGTCGAAGTGCTGTAACTGCTTGATTGTCTTGGGGGAAGCTTGACTTCCCCCAAGCAGTCAGTAAGATACGCGCAGATTCCGCGATAGCTCAGTCGGTAGAGCAAATGACTGTTAATCATTGGGTCCCTGGTTCGAGTCCAGGTCGCGGAGCCAAACACTGAAAACCTCCAGATGCGCAAGCACTGGAGGTTTTTTCTTTTCAGGATCCGCCGCTTGTTTTCCGACTGCCCTGGACTATCGTCTGCCTGCGCACCTCGCGCAGCAACGACAGGGAGTCAACATGGACACCGTTCGCAATGCCCAGCAAGCCGTGGAAGTGGTCGCCGATCAATCCATCCTCGCCGCACTGCAGAAGACGTTCGCGGTAGGCGGCTGCATCATCGAAAATGCCACCGGCAAGGTATTGAAGGCCATGCACAACAATGTGCTGATGCCCTACCCCGACAGCACCGCGCAACCCCCGTTCCTGCCTCATGATCCTACAGCCCACGGCGAACGCCAGTTGGTGCAGTGGTACTACGACAATCGCCAGGCCCTGAACCTGCCGCCGCCCGGCGCGCTCACCGTGGTCACTACCCTGGACCCCTGCGCGATGTGCGCAGGCTCGCTGCTGACCGCCGGTTTCAATGTGGCGGTCAGCGCCATCGACACCTATGCCGGGGTCAACTACAACAGTCAGTTCGACTTCCCGACCCTGCCGCCGGAAGTGCGCCAGAAAGCCCAGCAAACCTGGGGCTACTACGCGGTAGACAAGCCTATCGATCGGCAGTACCAGGGCTCGACAGGCCCCGTCTTCGCGAAGGAAACCATCGACTCGCGAGTATTCAGCCTGACCGGCTCGATCTTCGACGCCAGCGTCAACACGGTACGCGATGCGAGCAACAATAGTGGCCTGGCGCCTGACAAACTGAAGAACCCGGCATCGCTGCCGGCCAACAGCGCGGTGCGCAAGGCATTGACCGAACTCAGCCCATGGGCATTGACGGTCAAGTTCGACGACCCGCGCATGCCGGGCGCGGCCTTGGCCAAGCCATTGACGGAAACCGCTCGCCATGCCGACACGATGAATGCCGTGGCCTTGCTGGATCCGTTCGGCAACCTGCTGGCCTGCCTTGGCGGCCAGGAAAAACAGTCGCCCATCCGCACGGCGTTCATGGAAACCACACGCCGCTATGCCCTGATGCGCTGGCAGTTGATGAACAGCAACGACCCGCAGGTCCGCGCTGAGGCGCAGCAGTACCTCACCCATCCCAAGTACGGCACGTTCGTCTTCCTGTACATCCCTGATCCGCGCACCAGTGAAGCAGTGATGACCTTCGGTGCGTATGGCTCGACCATGGAGGGGCCTGTGCCGCAGTCGTTCCCGTCCAACCTGCAATATGTGCTGCTGCACCCAGGTGTGACGCCGCAGGCCGTGGCGCAGCTGGCGCAGAAGCTGCCGCCCTTCTACACCCAGAGCGTTCAGGTCGCCCCCAGCCAGGTGCTGGACGACGCCTTGATCCAGGCTGCGAAGGGCGCGCTGTAACCCCCTCGGTTAATCATTGGGACAGGGGTTCGGTCACTGGCCGCCCCTCGTCCACCAGGCTCCAGACCAGCAGTTTGGCCGACTGGGTCTTGCTGGCATTGCGCGACACGCTGTGCACGGTGCCCGGCGCCTCGTACCAGAACTCGCCGGCCTTGTAGGTTTTCTCCGGTTCGTCGTTGAGCTTGGAGGTCACCGCCCCTTCCAGTACATAGGCCATGACCGCTCCCGGATGCTGATGGGCGGGCGATGCCTGGCCGGGGCCATAGCTGACCGTGAGCATCACGGCTTTCTTGCCGGGGGCGTTGGTGGGGAGTTGTTCCTGGAGAATCTTGACCTGGTCGGGCTTCTCGCCGTGGGCCCAGGTAGGTGACAACGGGGCGAGCAGGCCTAATGTCAACAGGGCAATAGGTAGACGGATGGATCGCATCGGGTTTCTCCTGAGGGGTATCTGCCTGCAGGTTAAGCCCAGGGTGGTGAGGGGCAAACGGCCAATTCGCGGAAAAAACGGGAGGCCGATTGCCGGTTTATCGTTTTGGCCGTTGCCGTTGCCGTTGCCGTTGCCGTTGCCGTTGCCGTTGCCGTTGCCGTTGCCGTTGCCGTTGCCGTTGCCGATCAAAAGTCTAGCGCCAAACCCAACTAGCGACAGCTGCGTCAGCCCAGGCGCCGCCCGTACCTTCGCGACTTCAGGAGGCCGAACGCAGGCCTTGCGGAGGGAGGTGACGGGCATGGATGCCCGTCAAGCGCTGGGGCCCAGGATGGGCCCTGCAGCGCGGTCCTCCCGGGAGCAAGGCCGGAGTGAGGGGACCCGGAGCGTAGCGGAGGGCCGGATGAATGGAGCGAGGATTTTTTGGTTCCTTTTTGATCCTTCAAAAAGGAACTCGCCGTAAGGGCGAAAAGGTGACTATGCGTCGACATCGCAAATGAATGCACTTACAACTATTAAAACTAGCACAGACCGACTTTGACTTTGACTTTTAGAGTCATGTGTTTTGAAAGTTATATGCGCATTCATTTGCGATGGCGACGTATAGTCACCTTTCCGCCCTTACGGCGGCTCACTTTTTGAAGGATCAAAAAGTAAGCAAAAAATCCTCGCTCCATTCATCCGGCCCCTACGCTTCGCTCCGGGGTCCCCTCGCTCCGTTCTTGCTCCCGGGAGGACCGCGCTGAACGCCCCATCCTGGGGCGCAGCGCTTGACGGCCATCCATGGCCGTCACCTCCCTCCGCAAGAACTCCGCTCGGCCTCCTGAAGTCGCAATTGGCGGTGCCTGAACTATCGCGCGCTTAGAAGCAAGATCAAGATCAAGATCAAGATCAAGATCAAGATCAAGATCAAGATCAAGATCAAGATCAAGATCAAGATCAAGA
>NZ_JAJSRC010000048.1:0-23565 GCF_021283245.1 Pseudomonas sp. NMI760_13
GAGCGGGCTTGCCCCGCGATGGCGCCATCGCGGGGCAAGCCCGCTCCCACGAGATGTTGCAATGCCTGGAACCCGTGAACTAGCCAATATCGAATAGAGGCCATCCTTCGATGATCGCCCAGCTGCCGCCCCGCGCGCCCGCCGCCCATTACCCTGAATTCCTCGAAGCCCTGAAGAACAGCGGCTTCCGTGGCCAGATCAGTGCCGACTACGGCACCCGTACCGTGCTGGCCACCGACAACTCCATCTACCAGCGGCTGCCCCAGGCGGCGGTGTTCCCGTTGGATGCCGACGATGTGGCGCGGGTTGCCACGCTCATGGCCGAGCCACGCTTTCGCGACATCAAGCTGACCCCGCGTGGTGGCGGCACCGGCACCAACGGCCAGTCGCTGACCGACGGCATCGTCGTCGACCTGTCGCGGCACATGAACAGCATTCTCGAGATCAACGTCGAGCAGCGCTGGGTGCGGGTCCAGGCGGGCGTGGTCAAGGACCAGCTCAACGCCGCGCTCAAGTCCCATGGGCTGTTCTTCGCGCCGGAGCTTTCGACCTCCAACCGCGCCACCGTCGGCGGCATGATCAACACCGACGCCAGCGGCCAGGGCAGTTGCACCTATGGCAAGACTCGCGACCACGTGCTCGAGCTGCACAGCGTGCTGCTTGGTGGCGAGCGCCTGCACAGCCTGCCGATCGACGACGCGGCCCTGGAGCAGGCCTGCGCCGCGCCCGGCCGGGTCGGCGAGGTGTACCGCATGGCCCGCGAGATCCAGCAAACCCAGGCCGGGCTGATCGAAAGCACCTTCCCCAAGCTCAACCGCTGCCTGACCGGCTACGACCTGGCGCACCTGCGCGACGAGCAGGGCCGCTTCAACCTCAACAGCGTGCTGTGCGGCGCCGAAGGCTCGCTGGGCTATGTGGTCGAGGCCAAGCTCAATGTGCTGCCGATCCCGAAGTACGCGGTGCTGGTCAACGTACGCTACACCAGCTTCATGGACGCCCTGCGCGATGCCAACGCGCTGATGGCGCACAAGCCGCTGTCGATCGAGACCGTTGACTCCAAGGTGCTGATGCTGGCGATGAAGGACATCGTCTGGCACAGCGTCGCCGAGTACTTCCCGGCCGATGCCGAGCGCCCGACGCTGGGCATCAACCTGGTGGAGTTCTGCGGCGACGAGCCGGCCGAGGTCAATGCCCGGGTCGAGGCGTTTGTCGCGCACCTGCAGCGCGACACCAGCGTCGAGCGCCTGGGGCATACCCTGGCGGAGGGCGCCGAGGCGGTCACCAGGGTCTACACCATGCGCAAGCGTTCGGTGGGGCTGCTGGGCAACGTCGAAGGCGAGGTGCGGCCACAGCCGTTCGTCGAGGACACCGCCGTGCCGCCGGAGCAACTGGCTGACTACATCGCCGACTTCCGCGCGCTGCTCGACGGTTACGGCCTGGCCTACGGCATGTTCGGCCATGTCGATGCCGGCGTGCTGCACGTGCGCCCAGCGCTGGACATGAAGGATCCGGCCCAGGCCGCGCTGGTCAAGCCGATCTCCGATGCCGTGGCGGCGCTGACCCAGCGCTATGGCGGCCTGCTCTGGGGCGAGCATGGCAAAGGCCTGCGCTCCGAGTACGTGCCGGAATACTTCGGCGCGTTGTACCCGGCACTGCAGCGCCTCAAGGGCGCCTTCGATCCGCACAACCAGCTCAACCCGGGCAAGATCTGCACCCCGCCGGACAGCGCCGAAGGCCTGACCCCGGTGGATGGCGTGACCCTGCGCGGTGACCTTGACCGCAGTATCGACGAACGCGTCTGGCAAAGCTTCGGCAGCGCCGTGCACTGCAACGGCAACGGCGCCTGCTACAACTACGATCCCAACGACGCCATGTGCCCGTCGTGGAAGGCCACCCGCGAACGCCAGCACTCACCCAAGGGGCGCGCTTCGCTGATCCGCGAATGGCTGCGCCTGCAGGGCGAAGCGAACATCGATGTGCTCGCCGCCGCCCAGCGCAAGGCGTCCTGGTTCAAAAGGCTGCCGGCGCGCTTGCGTAACAGCCGTGCGCGCCAGGAAGACTTCTCCCACGAGGTGTACGACGCCATGGCCGGCTGCCTGGCGTGCAAGTCCTGCGCGGGGCAGTGCCCGATCAAGGTCAATGTGCCGGACTTCCGCTCGCGCTTCCTCGAGCTGTACCACGGCCGCTACCAGCGTCCGCTGCGCGATTACCTGATCGGTTCGCTGGAATTCACCATCCCGTACCTGGCCCATGCACCGGGCCTGTACAACGCGGTGATGGGCTCGAAGTGGGTGAGCAGGTTGCTGGCGGACAAGATCGGCATGGTCGACAGCCCGCTGATCAGCCGCTTCAACTTCCAGGCCACCCTGACCCGTTGCCGCGTCCAGGTGGCGAGCGTGCCGGCCCTGCGCGAGCTGACCCCGGCCCAGCGCGAACGCAGCATCGTGCTGGTGCAGGACGCCTTCACCCGCTATTTCGAGACGCCACTGCTGGCCTCGTTCATCGAGCTGGCCCATCGCCTGGGGCACAAGGTATTCCTCGCGCCTTACAGCGCCAACGGCAAGCCGTTGCACGTGCAGGGTTTCCTCGGTGCCTTCGCCAAGGCGGCGATCCGCAACGCCACCCAGCTCAAGACCCTGGCCGACTGCGGCGTGCCGTTGGTGGGGCTGGACCCGGCGATGACCCTGGTCTATCGCCAGGAGTACCAGAAGGTCGATGGCGTGGAGTGCCCGTCGGTGCTGTTGCCCCAGGAATGGCTGATGAACGTGCTGCCCGAGCAGGCGCCGGTCAAGGCCGACAGCTTCCGCCTGATGGCCCACTGCACCGAGAAGACCAATGTGCCGGCCAGTACCCGGCAGTGGGAGCAGGTGTTCGCCCGCCTGGGGTTGAAGCTGGTCACCGAGGCCACCGGCTGCTGCGGCATGTCCGGTACCTATGGGCATGAAGCGCGGAACCAGGAAACCTCGAGGACCATCTTCGAGCAGTCCTGGGCGACCAAGCTGGACAAGCAGGGCGAGGCGTTGGCGACCGGTTATTCGTGTCGCAGCCAAGTCAAGCGCATGACCGAGAAGCAGTTGCGCCATCCGCTGGAGGTGGTGTTGCAGTACGCGCAGCGCTGAGGCGCGTCATTCGGTGCAGGCCTCTTCGCGGGTAAACCCGCTCCCACAGGATCGTCGCTGCCTTTGATGGCGGTGCTGTACCTGTGGGAGCGGGTTTGATGGAAACGACTTGCAGGGTGACCGCAATGGGGGTGCGGTAAGTCGGGTATGGAAGTCTTCGGTAGGGCTTCTGGACGGTGTGAAAACGCGATGACGGGGATGTCCCGCAGGTCAGCCGTTTTCACACAGTCGGGTGGGGTGCGCGATTATTCCTGGTCGGCGCTGGATTGATCGTCACCGTCCTGGTCGACGGCGGGCGTCGGTTCGGCGTGGGCGGCAACGGATTGCTCTTCGGGGTTCAGGCTTGGGAAGGGAAGATTCGGGATTTCATGCATCTCGTCGTTCCTCGCAAGTGTGAGTGAAAAGGCGGCGCCAGGGCGCATGTGTGGCTTCGAAAAGCTGGGGCAGGATACAGCAGTCTGGATGACAGTTTGAGATTTTTGCCGGGCGCTGGTCGGTTTTAGCGGGCGGATATCGGTCAAGGGGTACGTCAGGAGGGGGCGTGGGAGCGGGCTTGCCCCGCGATAGCACTATCGCGAGGCAAGCCCGCTCCCACGCTACAACTGCCTGATTTCAGCGACAGACGTCGGCGATGGCCGCCGCCAGTTGCTCCAGGCGTCGTGCATCCGCCCCGGCGATGTTCGCCCGGCCGGTACCGACCATGTACACACTGTGCCGTTCACGCAGCAGGCGCACTTGCTCGGGGTTCAGCCCGGTGTAGGAGAACATCCCGCGTTGCGCGGCGATGTGCGCGAAGCGCTCGGCCAGGCCGTGTGGCGCCAGCGCCTGCACCAGGCCCTGGCGAAGCTCGGCAATGCGCTGACGCATGGCGTTCACTTCCTCGACCCACAGCGCCTTGAGCGCCGGATCACCGAGGATCTCGGCGACCACTGCGGCACCATGGTCCGGTGGCGTCGACCACAGGTTGCGCGCAATGAACGCCAATTGGCTGCGCACATCCAGCAGTTTCTCGGCATCGTGGCTGCACACCAGCAGGGCGCCGGTGCGATCGCGGTACAGGCCGAAGTTTTTCGAGCAGGAGCTGGTGACCAGCAGTTCCGGCAGTTCGGCGGCAAACAGGCGCACCGCCCAGGCGTCTTCCTCCAGGCCGTCACCGAAGCCCTGGTAGGCAAAATCGATCAGTGGCAGCAGGTTGCGGCGCTTGACGATGTCGAGTACCGCGCGCCAGTCGTCCTGGCCCAGGTCGAAGCCGGTCGGGTTGTGGCAGCAGGCGTGCAGTAGCACCACGTCGCCTTCCGGTGCCTGTTCCAGCGCGGCGAGCATGCCGTCGACGTTAAGGCGGTTGTCCTTGCCCACGTAGGGGTAGTGGGACACCTTGAGCCCGGCGCCGGCGAAGATCGTCTCGTGGATCGGCCAGGTCGGGTCGCTCAGCCAGATGCCACGCCCCGGCAGGCAATGGGCGATGAACTCCGCCGCCAGGCGCAGGGCGCCGGTGCCGCCCGGGGTCTGGGTGGCACCGGCGCGCTGGCTGGCCAGCAACGGCGATTCGCTGCCCAGCACCAGTTCGCTGATCAGGCGCCCGAACGCCGCGTCACCATGGCCACCGATGTAGCTTTTGGTGGCCTGGCGTTCGACCAGGCGCTGCTCGGCCTGCTTGACCGCTGCGGGAATCGGCGTCAGGCCCTGGGCGTCCTTGAACACGCCGACCCCCAGGTCGAACTTGGCCGGATTGTCGTCGCGGGCGTAGGCCTCCATCAGCCCCAGGATCGGGTCGCCAGGGACCCGTCCGATGGCCGCGAAGTGCATCACTTGCGCCCTTCGGCGGTTTTGGCGACCTCGTCGGTGCGCGCGCACATGATGAAGTCGTTGCGGTGCAGGCCCTTGATCGAGTGGCTCCACCAGGTCACGGTGACCTTGCCCCACTCGGTCAGCAGGCCCGGGTGATGGCCTTCGGCTTCGGCGATCTCGCCGACGGCGTTGGTGAAGGCCAGGGCGTGCTTGAAGTTCTTGAACAGGAACACGCGCTCGAGCTCCATGTGGCCGTCGCGGGTTTCGATGTTCCAGTCCGGGATCTGCCGGATCAATACCGGCAGTTCCTCGTCGCTGACTTTCGGCGCATCGGCGCGGCAGGCTTCGCAGTGGGCTTGGTTCAAGGCATTCATGGGTGTTTTCCGGTTTGAGTTGTTATCGACAGGGGCGCTCAGGCGGCGACCTTGGGTGGAAACTTCGGTGCGTGCAGGCCCAGCTGCATGGCCTGGTGGACCATGGCCATGATGTCTTCGTGGGCCAGGTCGAACAGGCGTTTCATGTTCGGCAGGACGAAGTACAGGGGCTGCAGGATATCGATGCGGTACGGCGTGCGCATGGCCTCGATCGGGTCGAAGGCCTGGTGCTCCGGCTCGCCGGACAGGCTGTAGACGGTCTCCTTCGGCGAGGAGAGGATGCCGCCGCCATAGATCTTGCGACCCTGCGCGGTCTCCATCAGGCCGAACTCGATGGTCATCCAGTACAGGCGCGCCAGGTACACACGCTGTTCCTTGGTCGCCGCCAGGCCCAGCTTGCCGTAGGTGTGGGTAAATTCGGCGAAGAAGGGGTTGGTCAGCAGCGGGCAGTGGCCGAAGATCTCGTGGAAGATGTCGGGCTCCTGCAGGTAGTCCAGTTCTTCCGGGGTGCGGATGAAGGTGGCGACCGGGAAGCGCTTGCTGGCCAGCAGCTCGAAGAAGGTCTGGAAGGGGATCAGCGCCGGCACGCGGGCGACCTGCCAGCCGGTGGTGGCGCCCAGCACCTTGTTGATTTCGCCGAGCTGGGGGATGCGGTCATGGGGCAGCTTGAGCTGCTCGATGCCGTCCAGGTATTCCTGGCATGCCCGGCCTTCGATCACTTTCAGTTGGCGAGTGATCAGGGTGTTCCACACCGCATGCTCTTGCTGCGGGTAGTCGATAAAACCATGCGCATCGGGCTCGCGTGCCACGTATTGCGTCTGTTTCATGTGGCTCTCCTGGTGAGGGCGTTCTTGTTATGTACAGGACATACCTTAGGAATATCCCTACAAACGCTGCTTTGCACTGGGGTGAAGGGCAGTTAATCGTCGCCGCTCATCCTGAATTCGTAACGATAATTTTACAAAAATACCCTTATCCCGGAAAATCACGGGTGTCGAGCTGGGCAGAAGGTTGATTTTGTCAGCTTATCTTTACGACTTTTCCGCGCGCCGGGTAAAAACCTGGCCGCTTCGAGAGCCTTCATGCGTATCAAAGTGCACTGCCAGAACCGCATCGGCATCCTGCGGGACATCCTCAACCTGCTGGTGGAGTACGGCATCAACGTGCTGCGCGGCGAGGTGGGGGGGGATCACGGCAACGCCATCTATCTGCATTGCCCGAACCTGATCAACCTGCAGTTCCAGGCCCTGCGGCCGAAGTTCGAGTCGATCGCCGGGGTGTTCGGGGTCAAGCGCGTCGGCCTGATGCCCAGCGAGCGCCGGCACATGGAACTCAATGCGCTGCTGGGCGCGCTGGACTTCCCGGTGCTGTCGATCGACATGGGCGGCAGCATCGTTGCCGCCAACCGTGGCGCGGCGCAGTTGCTCGGGGTGCGGGTGGACGAGGTGCCGGGCATTCCGTTGTCGCGCTATGTCGAGGACTTCGACCTGCCGGAGCTGATCCGCGCCAACAAGTCGCGGATCAACGGCCTGCGCATCAAGGTCAAGGGCGATGTGTTCCTCGCCGATATCGCGCCGTTGCAGTCGGAGCATGATGACAGCGAGGCCCTGGCGGGCGCGGTGATCACCTTGCATCGCGCCGATCGCATCGGCGAGCGCATCTACAACGTGCGCAAGCAGGAGCTGCGTGGCTTCGACAGCATCTTCCAGAGCTCGCGGGTGATGGCTGCGGTGGTGCGCGAGGCGCGGCGCATGGCGCCGCTGGATGCGCCGCTACTGATCGAGGGCGAGACCGGTACCGGCAAGGAATTGCTGGCGCGCGCCTGCCATCTGGCCAGCCCTCGTGGCCAGGCGCCGCTGATGGCGCTCAACTGCGCCGGCCTGCCGGAGTCGATGGCCGAGACCGAGCTGTTCGGCTATGGCCCAGGGGCGTTCGAAGGCGCACGGGCCGAAGGCAAGCTGGGGCTGCTGGAGCTTACCGCCGGTGGCACGCTGTTCCTCGATGGCGTCGGGGAGATGAGCCCGCGCTTGCAGGTCAAGTTGCTGCGCTTCCTGCAGGATGGCTGTTTCCGCCGGGTCGGCAGTGACGAGGAGGTGTACCTGGATGTGCGGGTGATCTGCGCGACCCAGGTCGATCTGTCCGAGCTGTGCGCCCGGGGCGAGTTCCGACAGGACCTCTACCATCGCCTCAACGTGCTGTCGCTGCACATTCCGCCGCTGCGCGAATGCATGGATGGCCTGGAGGGGCTGGTGCAGCACTTCCTTGACCAGGCCAGCCGGCAGATCGGCTGCCCGATGCCGCGCCTGGCGCCGGCGGCGATGGACAAGCTTGCTCAATATCATTGGCCGGGCAACGTGCGCCAGTTGGAGAACGTGCTGTTCCAGGCGGTGTCGTTGTGCGAGGGCGGGGTGGTGAAGAGCGAACATATCCGTTTACCGGATTATGGCGCACGCCAGCCATTGGGCGAGTTTTCCCTGGAGGGCGATCTTTCGCAAATTGTCGGGCGGTTTGAAAAGGCGGTATTGGAAAGTTTGATGAGCGAGTTTTCAAGTAGCCGGGCGTTGGGGAAAAGATTGGGAGTTTCCCATACGACCATTGCCAACAAGTTGCGGGATTATTCGCTGAACAAGTCGGTGGAGTGAGGGTGGCTAACTACCTTGAAAGTTACACTTGTCGCTGTAGGAGCGGCCTTGTGCCGCGAAAGGGCCGCAAAGCGGCCCCGACGATCTTGGCATGCTGCTGAAAACCCGGGGCCGCTACGCCGCCCTTTCGCGGCACAAGGCCGCTCCTACAGGGATCGCGCAAGGCTTGAGGTTGGCGCGGTCGGAGTGGGAGCGGGCTTGCCCCGCGATATACCTATGGCCTCAGCCGTTGGAACAACCGTTCCCCATCACGCGGTATTCGAGAATGTGCTTCTGGCCCTGGGAGTCCTCGTAGGTCATGCGGGCCGGCACCACTTCACAGACGTTCGGCACTTCGCTCATGGAGATGACGCGGGCGATGTCCAGGTGCTGCGAATAACTGTACTGTTCAACCGGAATCTGCTCGACATCTTTTGCTTCGCCGGCCAATGCCGCGCCGCAAAAACCGCCAAGTACCAATACCAGTAAAGCTTTCATTTTCAAGTTACCTGTCTAAGGTCGTGAGGGGGCACGCGGCGCTTATGGCGCCGCGAGTACAGCAAGTTTCAACTATCGGGATGAGGTACGGATTAACGCTGCCTGCGTGGGGGCTGTTACCAAGTTAATCGCGTTGCCGTTGCTGGCGAGATGAATTTTAGGGAGGCGCCCACGGCTGAAACAGAGGGGGTTTTGATAAAGTCTTTTGACAGAATCTGTAACAATCCCCGTCGAAACCCTGTCTTTTCCTCTCGGAGATGGCTGCATGCCATGTACTAGAGCGGTCGCGCCTGATTGGTGAGTCGACGGCCCGTCGTGTTACTACCAACGTCGAATGGCCTTGGCCGCTCTGGTACAGTTACAAACGGTTCCATACAAAAACAACTATTACACCGAGGTAACACAGATGAGTGCGGCTCCACTGTATCCCGTTCGTCCCGAGGTTGCGGCCAGTACCCTGACCGACGAGGCCACCTACAAGGCCATGTACCAGCAATCGGTGATCAACCCGGACGGCTTCTGGCGCGAGCAGGCCCAGCGTCTGGACTGGATCAAGCCTTTCACCAAGGTCAAGCAGACCTCGTTCGACGACCACCATGTCGATATCAAGTGGTTCGCCGACGGCACTCTGAACGTTTCCTACAACTGCCTGGACCGCCACCTCGAAGAGCGCGGCGACCAGCTGGCGATCATCTGGGAGGGCGACGACCCTTCCGAACACCGCAACATCACCTACCGCGAGCTCCACGAGCAGGTCTGCAAGTTCGCCAACGCCCTGCGTGGCCAGGACGTGCACCGCGGCGACGTGGTCACCATCTATATGCCGATGATTCCCGAGGCAGTGGTCGCCATGCTGGCCTGCGCCCGCATCGGTGCGATCCACTCGGTGGTGTTCGGCGGCTTCTCGCCGGAGGCGCTGGCCGGTCGCATCATCGACTGCAAGTCGAAAGTGGTGATCACCGCCGACGAAGGCCTGCGCGGCGGCCGCCGTACCCCGCTCAAGGCCAACGTCGACCTGGCCCTGACCAACCCTGAAACCAGCAGTGTGCAGAAGATCATCGTGTGCAAGCGCACCGGTGGCGACATCGCCTGGCACCAGCATCGCGACATCTGGTACGAAGACCTGATGAAGGTTGCCTCCAGCCACTGCGCGCCGAAAGAGATGGGCGCCGAGGAGGCGCTGTTCATCCTCTATACCTCCGGCTCCACCGGCAAGCCCAAGGGCGTGCTGCACACCACTGGCGGTTACCTGGTGTATGCCGCGCTGACCCACGAGCGCGTGTTTGACTACCGTCCGGGCGAGGTCTACTGGTGCACCGCCGACGTGGGCTGGGTCACCGGTCACAGCTACATTGTCTACGGCCCGCTGGCCAACGGCGCCACCACGCTGCTGTTCGAAGGAGTGCCGAACTACCCGGACATCACCCGGGTGTCGAAGATCGTCGACAAGCACAAGGTCAATATCCTCTACACCGCGCCAACCGCCATTCGCGCCATGATGGCCGAAGGTGAAGCGGCGGTGGTCGGTGCCGATGGCTCCAGCCTGCGCCTGCTGGGCTCGGTGGGCGAGCCGATCAACCCCGAGGCCTGGAACTGGTACTACAAGACCGTCGGCAAGGAGCGTTGCCCGATCGTCGATACCTGGTGGCAGACCGAGACTGGCGGTGTGCTGATCAGCCCACTGCCAGGCGCCACCGCACTGAAGCCTGGCTCGGCGACCCGCCCGTTCTTCGGCGTGGTGCCGGCGCTGGTGGACAACCTGGGCAACCTGATCGAGGGCGCCGCCGAGGGCAACCTGGTGATCCTCGACTCCTGGCCGGGCCAGTCGCGCTCGCTGTACGGCGATCATGACCGTTTCGTCGACACCTACTTCAAGACCTTCCGTGGCATGTACTTCACCGGTGACGGTGCCCGTCGCGACGAAGACGGCTACTACTGGATCACCGGTCGCGTCGACGACGTGCTCAACGTCTCCGGACACCGCATGGGCACCGCCGAGATCGAGAGCGCGATGGTGGCGCATCCGAAGGTCGCCGAAGCGGCGGTGGTGGGCGTGCCGCACGATATCAAGGGGCAGGGCATCTATGTCTATGTCACCCTCAATGCCGGCGAGGAGTCGAGCGAGCAACTGCGCCTTGAGCTGAAGAACTGGGTGCGCAAGGAAATCGGCCCGATCGCCTCGCCGGATGTGATCCAGTGGGCGCCGGGGCTGCCGAAGACCCGTTCGGGCAAGATCATGCGCCGCATCCTGCGCAAGATCGCCACCGGCGAGTACGACGCGCTGGGTGATATCTCCACGCTGGCCGACCCAGGGGTGGTGCAGCACCTGATCGACACCCACAAGGCGATGAGCCTGGCCACCGCCTGAGTCGAAGCGTCGCGGCAAGTCGGCTCCTGAAGGTCGTGGGAGCGGGCTTGCCCCGCGATCAGGCCATCAGTAAAAGCCCCGCCCACACCCGGCGGGGTTTTTGCTTTACTGATGCAGACTGTTACTCCGACATTCATCGGTAACCCTGGCTGTCACCGATTTCGCCCAAATGCGGGGCTTGTGGAAACATTCATGTGCCATTTGAGTGCATTCCTGCGAGCATTTTGTGCAGGGTCGCACGCTGCGCTTGCCGGAATACAAGGCTTTGCCAATAATGGGCCCGCTTATTGCTTTGGGTATAGGTTATTTCTCTTTTGCTCTTGCATATCTCGCAGGAGCTGTCAATATCGCCCGCCGCGGTTCCTGGCGCTTCTGTAATTAGTTGTCGCTTTGAAGAAATATCGACCATCGGGCTGTCGCTAGAATGCCACTCACTCGCTCGTGGTCTGCGACCTTGGTCGAAACCTGCGCGGCTCGCGCTGTACCCATTCGCATATCGGGCAGCCGTTACAACTGCCTTGTATTGCCCCGTACCGATGGAGTTACCTGATGAAGAAGCTCGCACTGCTTGGCGCCCTGGCGCTTTCCGTGTTTTCCCTGGTATCGCAGGCCGATGAAAAGCCGTTGAAGATCGGTATCGAGGCCGCCTACCCACCCTTCGCCTTCAAGCAGCCTGATGGCAGCCTCGCCGGCTTCGACTACGACATCGGCAACGCCCTGTGCGAAGAGATGAAAGCCAAGTGCACCTGGATCGAGCAGGAGTTCGACGGCCTGATCCCGGCGCTGAAAGTGCGCAAGATCGACGCCATCCTGTCGTCCATGTCGATCACCGACGATCGCAAGAAGTCGGTCGACTTCACCAAGCGCTACTACCTGACCCCGGCGCGCCTGGTCATGAAGGAAGGCACCACCGTCAGCGACAGCCTGGCTGAGCTCAAGGGCAAGAAGATCGGCGTGCAGCGCGGCTCGATCCATGATCGCTTCGCCAAGGAAGTCCTGGGCGCGCAAGGCGCCACCGTCGTGCCTTACGGCACCCAGAACGAAATCTACCTGGACGTCGCCGCCGGTCGTCTTGACGGTACCGTGGCCGACGCCACCCTGCTCGAAGACGGTTTCCTGAAAACCGACGCCGGCAAGGGCTTTGCCTTCGTAGGCCCGGCCTTCACCGATTCCAAGTACTTCGGTGACGGTATCGGCATCGCCCTGCGCAAGGGTGACAAGGCCAACGCCGACCGCATCAACGCCGCCATCGACGCGATCCGTGCCAACGGCAAATACAAAGAGATCGAGAAGAAGTACTTCAACTTCGACATCTACGGTCCAGACTCGAAGTAAGCCATCGAGTTTCACCTGTGCAATGGTGCAAACAGCAGAAGCTCTGAGGTTTGCACCATTTTTCATTCCCAAGCCCTGAGGAATTCGAATCATGTTGAAAGGCTATGGGGCAGTCATCCTCGACGGAGCGTGGCTGACGCTGCAGCTCGCCCTGTCGTCGATGGCCCTGGCCATCGTCCTCGGCCTGATCGGCGTGGCGCTGCGCTTGTCGCCGGTGCGCTGGCTGGCCTGGCTGGGGGATCTGTATTCCACGGTGATCCGTGGCATCCCTGACCTGGTCCTGATCCTGCTGATCTTCTACGGTGGCCAGGACATCATCAACCGGGTGGCGCCGCTGCTCGGCTATGACGACTACATCGACCTGAACCCCCTGGTCGCCGGCATCGGCACCCTGGGCTTCATCTTCGGTGCCTACCTCTCGGAAACCTTCCGCGGCGCCTTCCTGGGGATTCCCAAGGGGCAGGCCGAGGCGGGTGCGGCCTACGGCATGAGCGGTGTCCAGGTGTTCTTCCGGATCATGGTGCCGCAGATGATCCGCCTGGCGATCCCGGGCTTCACCAACAACTGGCTGGTGCTGACCAAGGCGACCGCGCTGATTTCGGTGGTCGGTCTGCAGGACATGATGTTCAAGGCCAAGCAGGCGGCGGACGCCACCCGCGAACCCTTCACCTTCTTCCTCGCGGTGGCGGCGTTGTACCTGGTGCTGACCAGTGTCTCGCTGCTGGCGCTGAAGTATCTCGAGAAGCGCTACTCGGTGGGCGTCAAGGCGGCTGAACTATGATCTTCGACTACAACGTCATCTGGGAGGCCCTGCCGCTGTACCTGGGCGGCCTGCTGACCACCCTCAAGCTGCTGGCGCTGTCGCTGCTGTTCGGCCTGCTGGCGGCAATTCCGCTGGGCCTGATGCGCGTCTCCAAGCAGCCGCTGGTGAACATGAGTGCCTGGCTGTACACCTACGTGATCCGCGGCACGCCGATGCTGGTGCAGTTGTTCCTGATCTACTACGGCCTGGCCCAGTTCGAGGCAGTGCGCGAGAGCTTCCTGTGGCCGTGGCTGTCCAGCGCGACCTTCTGCGCCTGCCTGGCCTTCGCCGTCAACACCAGTGCCTACACCGCCGAGATCATCGCTGGCAGCCTCAAGGCCACGCCCCATGGCGAGATCGAGGCGGCCAAGGCCATCGGCATGTCGCGCATGAAGATGTACCGCCGCATCCTCCTGCCGTCGGCCCTGCGCCGGGCGCTGCCGCAGTACAGCAACGAAGTGATCATGATGCTGCAGACCACCAGCCTGGCGTCGATCGTCACCCTGATCGACATCACCGGTGCCGCGCGCACGGTCAACGCCCAGTACTACCTGCCTTTCGAGGCCTACATCACGGCGGGCGTGTTCTACCTGTGCCTGACCTTCATCCTCGTGCGCCTGTTCAAGATGGCCGAACGCCGCTGGCTCGGCTACCTGGCGCCGCGCAAGCACTGACCGCTCTGTGAGATCCGACAGCATGTACAAACTTCAAATCCAAGACCTGCACAAGCGCTACGGCAGCCATGAGGTGCTCAAGGGCGTCTCCCTCGAAGCCAAGGCAGGCGACGTGATCAGCATTATCGGCTCCAGCGGCTCGGGCAAATCGACCTTCCTGCGCTGCATCAACCTGTTGGAGCAGCCGCACGCGGGCAAGATCCTGCTCAACAACGAAGAGCTCAAGCTGGTGGCCGGCAAGGACGGCGCGCTCAAGGCCGCCGATCCGAAACAGCTGCAGCGCATGCGCTCGCGCCTGTCGATGGTGTTCCAGCATTTCAACCTGTGGTCGCACATGACGGCGCTTGAGAACGTCATCGAGGCGCCGGTGCATGTGCTGGGCGTGAACAAGAAGGAAGCGCTGGAGAAGGCCGAGCACTACCTGGCCAAGGTCGGCGTGTCCCATCGCAAGGATGCCTTCCCCGGCCACATGTCCGGCGGCGAGCAGCAGCGCGTGGCCATTGCCCGCGCCCTGGCCATGGAGCCTGAGGTGATGCTGTTCGACGAGCCGACCTCGGCGCTCGACCCGGAGCTGGTGGGCGATGTGCTCAAGGTCATGCAGTCGCTGGCCCAGGAAGGCCGCACCATGGTGGTGGTCACCCACGAGATGGGCTTTGCCCGCGAGGTGTCCAACCAGCTGGTGTTCCTGCACAAGGGGCTGGTGGAGGAGCGCGGCTGCCCGCGCGAGGTGCTGGTCAATCCGCAGTCCGAGCGCCTCAAGCAGTTCCTTTCCGGCAGCCTGAAGTAATCGCTGCAAATTTGCACCATAATGGGGCATGCTGCGCCATCCGCGCGGCATGCCCTGGCGCCACAAGCGCGAACCTTTCCTTCCAGGTTTCGGACCACGCCCTATGACCACCCAGCGAATCGGATTTCTCATCTGGCCAAGCACCAAGCCGCTGACCCTGGCGTTGGCCGAAGAGGTGCTGCAGGTGGCCCAGCGGGTGCATCCGGACGTGGTCTACGAGCTGGCCTATCTGCAGGCCGAAGCCGTGCAGGAGGGTGCCTGGCGCCTGCCGGGCGAGGCCTGGAACGGTCGTCTGGAGGGTTGCCACAAGCTGTTCCTGCTGGCCGACGAGCCGCCGACGGCCATCGGCTCGTCGCTGTCCGCCGCGCTCAAGCAGCTGGCGCGCAGCGGTTGCATGATCGGCGGCCTGTCTGCTGGGGTGTACCCGCTGGCGGCGCTGGGCCTGCTTGATGGCTACCGCGCCGCGGTGCACTGGCGTTGGCAGGATGATTTCGCCGAGCGCTTCCCCAAGGTGATCGCCACCAGCCACCTGTTCGACTGGGACCGTGATCGCCTGACTGCCTGCGGCGGCATGGCGGTGACCGACCTGCTGCTGGCGGTGCTTGCGCGCGATCATGGCGCGGAGCTGGCGGGCGCGGTGTCGGAAGAGCTGGTGGTCGAGCGTATCCGTGAAGGGGGCGAGCGCCAGCGCATTCCGCTGCAGAATCGCCTGGGCTCCAGCCATCCCAAGCTCACCCAGGCGGTGCTGCTGATGGAGGCCAATATCGAGGAGCCGCTGACCACCGACGAGATCGCCCAGCATGTGTGCGTGTCCCGTCGCCAGCTGGAGCGGATCTTCAAGCAGTACCTCAATCGCGTGCCCAGTCAGTATTACCTGGAGCTGCGCCTGAACAAGGCACGGCAGATGCTGATGCAGACCAGCAAGTCGATCATCCAGATCGGATTGTCCTGCGGTTTCTCCTCGGGGCCGCATTTCTCCAGTGCGTACCGCAATTTCTTTGGCGCCACACCGCGTGAAGACCGTAACCAGCGGCGCAGCAGCAGCCCGTTCGAGCTGAGTTCGGCGCCGGTCGAGCGGGGCTGATTTCTCTAGTGCCTGTGCCGGCCTCTTCGCGGGTAAACCCGCTCCCACAGGTAATCTGCTGTTTTCAGGTACGGTGCCATCCTGTGGGAGCGGGTTTACCCGCGAAGAGGCCGGTGCAGGCAACCTCTTTTCATATGTGAACGGTCGTTCACCCGATTCCTATCTCCCGTTACACTGCGCGATTGCGACACTGTTTGTCGCATTGCCGAAAACCGCGTGAAAACACGGTTTGGCGCTGTAACAAGTTGTCGCCTGGCAGCAAGGACAGGCGCCGATCAGTCCTTACAATCCCTTCATCGCTCGCCACTTCCAGGCCAGCGTTCCTCTTCAGGAGACTCAGATGTCCGTTGAGCAAGCCCCGGTGCAACGTGCCGATTTCGACCAGGTCATGGTTCCCAACTACTCCCCGGCGGCGTTCATTCCTGTGCGAGGCGAGGGTTCCCGAGTCTGGGACCAGACCGGTCGCGAGCTGATCGACTTCGCCGGCGGCATCGCGGTTAATGCCCTGGGCCACTGCCATCCGGCGCTGGTCAAGGCGCTCACCGAGCAGGCCAACACCCTCTGGCACGTCTCCAACGTGTTCACCAACGAGCCGGCCCTGCGCCTGGCGCACAAGCTGGTGGACGCGACCTTCGCCGAGCGTGCGTTCTTCTGCAACTCTGGTGCCGAGTCCAACGAGGCCGCCTTCAAGCTGGCCCGTCGCGTCGCCCACGACCGCTTCGGCCCCGAGAAGCACGAAATCATCGCCACCGTGAACAGCTTCCACGGTCGCACCCTGTTCACCGTCAGCGTCGGTGGCCAGCCCAAATACTCCGACGGCTTCGGTCCGAAGATCACCGGCATCAGCCATGTGCCGTACAACGACCTGGAAGCGCTGAAAGCGCAGATTTCCGACAAGACCTGCGCCGTGGTCATTGAGCCGATCCAGGGCGAGAGCGGCGTGGTCCCGGCCGACCAGGCCTACCTGGAGGGCGCGCGCAAACTGTGCGACGAGCACAACGCCCTGCTGATCTTCGACGAAGTCCAGACCGGTGTCGGCCGTACCGGCTCGCTGTACGCCTACCAGCACTACGGCGTCACCCCGGACATCCTCACCAGCGCCAAGAGCCTGGGCGGCGGCTTCCCGATCGGCGCCATGCTGACCACCAGCGACCTGGCCAAGCACCTGGCCGTCGGCACCCACGGCACCACCTACGGTGGCAACCCGCTGGGCTGCGCCGTTGCCTGCGCGGTGCTGGATGTGATCAACACCCCGGAAACCCTGGCGGGCATCAAGGCCAAGCATGAGCGCTTCAAGACTCGTCTGGAGAACATCGGCCAGCAAACCGGCCTGTTCACCCAGGTGCGTGGCGTCGGCCTGCTGATCGGCTGCGTGCTGAGCGAGGCCTGGAAAGGCAAGGCCAAGGACATCCTCAACGCCGCCGAGAAAGAAGGCGTGATGGTCCTGCAGGCAGGTCCCGACGTGGTGCGCTTCGCCCCGAGCCTGGTGGTCGAGGATGCCGACATCGACGAAGGCCTGGATCGTTTCGAACGCGCCGTGGCAAAACTGATCAAGGGCTGATCGCCCTTCGCCGGCCCCGAGAAGGGGCTGGCGATACCCGAATTCCAGTGCGGGCACCTGCTTGCAGGTGGTGGCGCGTGCCCGCCGTTTTTCCGTGCCGATGTGATCGGCCCGCTTTCCCGAAAGGAGTGACACCATGCTGGTGATGCGCCCCGCGCAAATGGCTGATCTGAACGAAGTGCAGCGCATGGCTGCCGACAGCCCCATTGGTGTCACCTCGCTGCCGGATGACGCCGGCCGCCTGGGCGACAAGATCGCCGCCTCGGAAACCTCGTTCGCTGCCGAGGTCAGCTTCAATGGCGAAGAGAGCTACTTCTTCGTGCTTGAGGACAGCGCCACCGGCAAGCTGGTCGGCTGCTCGGCCATCGTCGCTTCGGCCGGCTACTCCGAGCCGTTCTACAGCTTTCGCAACGAGACCTTCGTGCACGCCTCCCGCGAGCTGAAGATCCACAACAAGATTCACGTCCTGTCGCTGTGCCACGACCTCACCGGCAACAGCCTGCTGACCAGTTTCTACGTGGTGCCGGAACTGGTGAGCAGCGCCTTCGCCGAGCTCAACTCACGGGGCCGCCTGCTGTTCATGGCCGCGCACCCCGAGCGCTTCGCCGAGTCGGTGGTGACCGAGATCGTCGGCTACAGCGACGAGCAGGGCGAGTCGCCGTTCTGGGACGCCATCGGCCGCAACTTCTTCGACCTCAACTACGCCGACGCCGAGCGCCTGTGCGGCCTGAAGAGCCGCACCTTCCTCGCTGAACTGATGCCGCACTACCCGATCTACGTGCCGCTGCTGGCCGACGAGGCGCAGGAGGCCATGGGCCAGGTGCACCCGCGGGCGCAGATTACCTTCGACATCCTCATGCGCGAAGGCTTCGAGACCGAGCATTACATCGACATCTTCGACGGCGGCCCGACCCTGCACGCCCGCGCCTCGGGCATCCGCTCCATCGCCCAGAGCCGGGTGGTGCCGGTCAAGCTCGACGAGACGCCAGTCAAGGGCGGCCGTCCGTACCTGGTGTGCAACGGCCAGTTGCAGGATTACCGCGCCGTGCTGCTGGAGCTGGACTGGGTGCCGGGCAAGCCGGTCAGCCTGAGCGGCGAAGCCGCCGAGGCCCTGGGTGTCGGCGAAGGCGCCAGCGTGCGCCTGGTCGCGGTCTGAACCGCCGGAACAGAGAGTTTCGCGGCAGGCACAGACCGCCGCACAAGGAGATAGCATGATCGTTCGTCCTGTACGCAGCAGCGATTTACCCGCGCTGATCGAATTGGCCCGCAGCACCGGCACCACCGGCCTGACCACGCTGCCGGCCAACGAGGAGCGCCTCGGCCAACGGGTCGGCTGGGCCGAGAAAAGCTTTCGCGGCGAAGCCGAGCGCGGCGACACCGACTACCTGTTCGTGCTGGAGAACGACGAAGGCATGGTGGTCGGCATCAGTGCCATCGCCGGTGCCGTCGGCCTGCGCGAGCCCTGGTACAACTACCGGGTCGGCCTGACCGTCAGCGCCTCGCAGGAGCTGAACATCTACCGCGAGATCCCCACGCTGTTCCTGGCCAACGACCTGACCGGCAACTCCGAGCTGTGCTCGCTGTTCCTGCGCAGCGACTACCGCAGTGGCCTCAATGGCCGTCTGCTGTCCAAGGCGCGGATGCTGTTCATCGCCGAGTTCCCGCAGCTGTTCGGCAACAAGATCATCGCCGAGATGCGCGGCATGTCCGACGAGGCAGGCCGTTCGCCCTTCTGGGAGAGCCTGGGCCGGCACTTCTTCAAGATGGAGTTCAGCCAGGCCGACTACCTCACCGGCGTGGGCAACAAGTCGTTCATCGCCGAACTGATGCCCAAGTTCCCGCTGTACACCTGCTTCCTCTCGGAAGCGGCGCGCAGCGTCATCGGCCGCGTGCACACCGACACGGAGCCTGCGCTGGCCATGCTCAAGCGCGAAGGCTTCAACTACCAGGGCTACGTCGACATCTTCGACGCAGGTCCCGCCATCGAGTGCGAGACCTCGAAGATCCGCGCCGTGCGTGACAGCGAGACCCTGGTACTGGCCGTCGGCACCCCGGGTGACGACGCCACCCCTTACATCATTCACAACCGCAAGCGCGAAGACTGCCGCATCACCGCCGCACCGGCGCGCCTGGCGGCAGGCACCCTGGTGGTCGATCCGCAGACCGCCAAGCGCCTGCGCCTGGGCGCCGGCGACAATGTCCGCGCCGTGCCGCTGTCCGCCGGTCGGGAGGCCCAGTAAATGAACACGCATTACATCGCAGGCCACTGGCTGGCCGGCCAGGGTGAAACCCTGCAGTCGCTCAACCCCGTCACCCAGGCGCTGATCTGGCAAGGGCAGGGCGCCGACGCCGCCCAGGTCGAAACCGCCGTGCAGGCCGCCCGCCAGGCGTTCCCGGCCTGGGCATCGCTGAGCCTGGAGGCGCGCATCAGCGTGCTGGAGGCCTTCGCCGAGAAGCTCAAGGCCAATGCCGAGGCGCTGTCGCGCTGCATCGGCGAAGAAACCGGCAAGCCCCTGTGGGAGTCGGCCACCGAAGTGACCAGCATGGTCAACAAGGTCGCCATCTCGGTGCAGAGCTACCGCGAGCGCACCGGTGAGAAGAGCGGCCCGCTGGCCGATGCCACCGCCGTGTTGCGGCACAAGCCCCATGGCGTGGTGGCGGTGTTCGGCCCGTACAACTTCCCCGGCCACCTGCCCAACGGCCATATCGTTCCGGCGTTGCTGGCCGGCAACTGCGTGGTGTTCAAGCCCAGCGAGCTGACCCCCAAGGTCGCCGAGCTGACGGTGCAGTGCTGGATCGAGGCCGGCTTGCCGGCCGGCGTGCTCAACCTGGTCCAGGGCGCCCGCGAAACCGGCGTGGCGCTGGCTGGCAACCCGGGTATCGATGGCTTGTTCTTCACCGGTTCCAGCCGCACCGGCAACCTGCTGCATCAGCAGTTCGCCGGCCGCCCGGACAAGATCCTCGCCCTGGAAATGGGCGGTAACAACCCGCTGGTGGTCGACGAGGTCAAGGATCTGGACGCGGCGGTGTACACCATCATCCAGTCGGCTTTTATCTCCGCCGGTCAGCGTTGCACCTGCGCCCGCCGTCTGCTGGTGCCGCAGGGAGCCTGGGGCGACCGACTGATCGCGCGCCTGGTCGAGGTGAGCCGTGGCATCAGCGTCGGCGCCTTCGATCAGCAGCCAGCACCGTTCATGGGGTCGGTGATCTCTCTGCAGGCCGCTCGCGCACTGCTGGCGGCCCAGGCCGAGCTGCTCGGCAAGGGCGCCGTGGCATTGCTGGAGATGACCCAGCCACAGGCCGGCGCTGCCTTGCTCACGCCGGGCATCATCGATGTCAGCGCCGTGGCCGAGCGCCCGGACGAAGAGTTCTTCGGCCCGCTGCTTCAGGTGATCCGCTACGCCGACTTCGACGCGGCGATCGAGGAGGCCAACAACACCCAGTACGGCCTGGCCGCTGGGCTGCTGTCGGACTCCAACGCCCGCTACCAGCACTTCTGGCTGCGCAGCCGCGCCGGCATCGTCAACTGGAACAAGCAGCTGACCGGTGCCGCCAGCAGCGCGCCGTTCGGTGGCGTCGGCGCCAGCGGCAACCACCGCGCCAGCGCCTACTACGCGGCGGACTACTGCGCCTACCCCGTGGCTTCGCTGGAGACCGCGAGCCTTGCACTGCCGGCGACCCTGACGCCGGGCGTCACCCTATAACAACAGGTCTCGGAGCCTTGCCGATGAAATCCTTTGAAGTGAATTTTGATGGCCTGGTGGGGCCGACCCACAACTACGGCGGCTTGTCGTACGGCAACGTGGCCTCGCAGAGCAACAGCCAGCAGGGTTCCAACCCGCGCGAGGCGGCGCGCCAGGGCCTGGCGAAGATGAAGGCGCTGATGGAAATGGGCTTCCAGCAGGGCGTGCTGGCCCCGCAGGAACGTCCGGACGTGGCCGCGCTGCGTCGCCTGGGCTTCACCGGCAGCGATGCCGAAGTGATCCAGCGTGCGGCCAAAGACGCCATGCCGCTGCTGGTCGCCAGTTGCTCGGCCTCGAGCATGTGGGTGGCCAACGCCGCCACCGTCAGCCCCAGCGCCGATACCGCCGATGGTCGCGTGCATTTCACCGCCGCCAATCTCAACTGCAAGTACCACCGCAGCATCGAGCACCCGACCACCAGCCGCGTGCTGGGCGCCATGTTCAGCGATGACAAGGTCTTCGCCCACCATGAGGCGCTGCCGGCGGTTGCCCAGTTCGGCGACGAAGGCGCGGCCAACCACACCCGCTTCTGCCGCGCTTATGGCGAGGCCGGCGTCGAGTTCTTCGTCTATGGCCGCAGCGCTTTCGACAGCCGCTATCCCGCGCCGCAGAAGTATCCGGCGCGCCAGACCCTGGAAGCCTCCCAGGCCGTCGCTCGCCTGCATGGGCTGAGCGATGAAGGCGTGGTCTACGCTCAACAGAATCCGGCGGTGATCGATCAGGGCGTGTTCCACAACGACGTGATTTCGGTGGGCAACGGCGAGGTGCTGTTCTACCACGAGGACGCGTTCCTCGAGACCGACGCCGTGCTCGGCCAGCTGCAGGCTAAACTGGCCAGCAAGGGCGGCAACTTCCAGGGTATCTGCGTGCCGCGCGCGGCGGTGACGGTGGAGGACGCGGTGCGTTCCTACCTGTTCAACAGCCAGCTGCTCAGCCGCGAAGACGGTTCGATGCTGCTGGTGGTGCCGGAGGAGTGCCGCAACAACGAGCGCGTCTGGGCTTATCTGAGCCAGCTGACCAGCCAGGGCGGCCCGGTGAAGGAGGTCAAGGTTTTTGACCTCAAGCAGAGCATGCAGAACGGTGGCGGCCCGGCTTGCCTGCGTCTGCGCGTGGCGCTGAAGGAAAACGAACTGGCGGCGGTCAATCCAGGCGTTATCATGACCGCCTCGCTGTACGACACCCTGGTGCAGTGGGTCGACAAGCACTACCGCGATCGCCTCGGCGAAGCGGACCTGGCCGACCCGCAGCTGCTGGTGGAATGCCGCACGGCCCTGGATGACCTGACCCAGATCCTCAAGCTGGGCTCGGTGTATCCGTTCCAACGCCAACCTTGATAGAGAGAAATTGCAATGTCCGACGCCCTGCGCCTGATCCTGGAAGATGAAGACGGCACCCAACTGGAAACCTCGTGCACCCGTTTTGCCGTGGTCTGGCAAGGCAAGGAAGTGTGGATCCAGCAGGACGGCCGCGGCCAGCTGCTGATCGGCGTCGATGTCGAGGAAGACGACACCGAGTACGCCAACCTGCTGCTGCGCCCGATGGCCACCAACCTGGTCAGCCTGCAACTGGAAATGGAACCGGCCGACGTTGCCGGTGACGACGACCACGTCCACGGCCCGGACTGCGGCCACCACCACTAAGGAAGCGCCTATGCTCGCCCTCGGCAAACTGCTTGAGCTGACCCTGACCGATCACGAACCGGCCGAGAAGACCCAAGTGACCACCCGGGGCGTGCGTTTGCGCTGGCTGGGGGAGGGCGCACTGGAAGTGCGCCCGCCCGAAGGTGAGGATTGCGGGCTCGACCTGCTGTTGTCGGCCGGTATCCATGGCAACGAGACGGCGCCGATCGAGTTGCTCGAAAGGCTGCTGCACGGCGTGGCCAACGGCAAGATCAAGCCGCGTGCGCGGGTGCTGTTTTTGTTCGGCAACCCGGCGGCGATCCGCAAGGGCGAGCGCTTCATCGAGCAGGACATCAACCGCCTGTTCAATGGCCGCCACGAACTCTCCAGTGGCTTCGAGGCGCTGCGCGCCGCGGAGCTTGAGCAGTTCGCCCGGGTGTTCTTCAGCAAGCCTGAGCGCACTCGTTTGCATTACGACCTGCATACTGCCATCCGCGGGTCCAAGATCGAGCAGTTCGCCTTGTATCCCTACAAGGAGGGCCGCACGCATTCCCGACGTGAACTGGCGCGCCTGGCTGCGGCAGGGATGGAGGCAGTGCTGTTGCAGAGCAAGTCTTCGATTACTTTCAGTGCCTTCACCTATGAGCAGCTGGAGGCCGAGGCCTTTACCCTCGAATTGGGCAAGGCGCGGCCATTTGGGCAGAACGAAGGCGTCAATCTCGACAAGCTCGAAGAACGCCTCATCCAGATCATCGAAGGTACCGAGCCTGAGACCGGCGACTCGCTCGATAGCCTGAAGCTGTTCAGCGTCGCCCGCGAGATCATCAAGCACAGCGACAGCTTCCACCTGCACCTGCCGGCGGACATCGAAAATTTCTCCGAGCTCAGCAAGGGCTACCTGCTGGCCGAAGACCTGGCCGAGACGCGCTGGGTGGTGGAGGAGGAGGGCGCGCGAATCATCTTCCCCAACCCCAAGGTGAAGAACGGGCTGCGCGCCGGGATCCTGATCGTACCGGATTCGGGGCAACGGCTGGCTTAAGCCTTGCGCGATCCCTGTAGGAGCGGCCTTGTGCCGCGAAAGGGTCGCAAAGCGACCCCGGCAATATCTGCTTTGCTGCTGAGATCCTGGGGCTGCTTTGCAGCCCTTTCGCGGCACAAGGCCGCTCCTACAGGAACGCTCAGCGCTTGGCCG